>JBCKPH010000035.1:0-23402 GCA_038901755.1 Burkholderiaceae bacterium
GCAGGTGACCACGGTCGAGTGTGGTGTCGAGCACCGTTGTGAGAAAGGCCTTGACCTCGGGCTGTTCGCCATGGCGGATGGCTTCGATCAAGAGCTCGCGCAGGGACTTGCCTTCGAACTGGAGCTTGCCCAGCACGTCGAACACCTGGCCGCCCAGCGCCTGTCGCGCCTGTTCGAGCTTTTCCAGCAGCTTGCGATAGACATCGCCTTCGCGGGTTTCTTCGGCCACCAGGTTCCAAAGGTGGCACACCTCGGTCTGGCCGATCCGGTGGATGCGACCGAAGCGCTGTTCGATGCGATTCGGGTTCCACGGTAGGTCGTAATTGACCATGAGGTGCGCCCGCTGCAGATTGATGCCCTCGCCGGCAGCGTCGGTGGCCAGCAGAACCTGCACCTCGGGGTCGTGCCTGAAGGATTCCTGCACCTTGAGACGCTCTTCGCGGCCAATGCCGCCGTGGATGATGACCACCGCATCCTTGCGCCCAAGCAGCGTGGTGATGCGCTGTTCCAGATAGTTGAGCGTATCGCGGTGCTCGGTGAAGATGACGAGCTTCTGGTGTGGCGACGGTGTGGGCGGCGGGATTGTGCCGGACCCGTAGGGGGCATCGGGTTCGGCGACATGGCGGCCAGTGGTGGCCGTGCTTGCCAACCCCGCGGTGGTAAAGATTTCACCCAAAAGGCTGGCCAGTTCACGCCATTTGGTATCGGTGCCACTGCGGCGCACCGCGAGCGCCTGGGTCTCCAGCCCCTTGAGTGTTTCGATTTCGATGCGCAGTTCGGCGATGGAGCGGGCAGCAGTGGCCTGGTCGAGGATTTCTTCCTCCGCAGCTTCGATTTCGTTGTCCGGGGCATCTTCCAGGTCTTCGACGTCTTCGCTGTCAAGCACGGGTGCAGTAGACGCAAAGATGGAGGCCGCCTGCCCGCCACGCTGCAGCACTTCCAGCTCGCGCAACCGGCTCTCCAACCGCTCGCGGCGGCGGCGCAGCGATTGGTAGATGGCTTCGGGCGACGAGGCCAGCCGGCGCTGCAGGATGGTTAGCGCGAAACCCACCGTGCCGGCGCGCTTGTCGTTCTCCAGGGCCTCGGCACGGTTGAATTCCTCGCGAACGTAGTCGGTGACGATTTTGTAGAGGCGGGCCTCGGCGTCCGACAGCTTATAGGGCACGGTGTAGGCGATGCGCGGTGGGAACAGCGGCGTGCCATCGAACTTGAGCAGACCTTCCTTGACCATGCGGCGCATTAGGTCGGAGACATCGGCAGTGTGGACGCCATCGCGATATCGCCCCTCGAATCGGTCGCCATCCAGCAGGGCCATGAAAAGCTGGAAGTCGGCCTCCTTGCCGTTGTGCGGCGTCGCCGACATCAGCAGGAAGTGGCGCGTGAGCGTCGAAAGCAACTGGCCCAACCGGTAGCGCTTGGTGTATTTGGTTTCGCCGCCGAACACGGTGGCCGACATCTTGTGGGCTTCGTCGCACACCACCAGGTCCCAACGGCAGTCGGGCGCCTGGAGCTTCAGTTGCACGCCTTCGTTACGCGAGAGTTTGTCGAGGCGGGCAATGACCAAGTTGGTTTCGAGGAACCAGTTGCCGGTGCGCGCGGCTTCCAATTTGTCGTTGGTGAGAATCTCGAATGGAAGATGAAAGCGGCGAAAGAGTTCGTCCTGCCACTGTTCGGCGAGACTGCCGGGGCAGACGATGAGACAGCGTTGCAAGTCGCCCCGCGCGATCAGCTCTTTGATGAGTAGGCCGGCCATGATGGTCTTGCCGGCACCAGGGTCGTCCGCCAGTAGGAAACGCAAGGGCTGGCGTGGCAGCATCTGCTCATAGACGGCGGTGATCTGGTGCGGCAACGGATCGACGATCGACGTATGCACCGCCAGCACCGGGTCGAACAGATGGGCAAGCCGAATGCGCTGGGCCTCGGACACCAGCCGGAACAGTGCGCCATCACCATCGAAGCTCCACGGCCGGCCCTGTTCGACGATCTCCAGGCGCGGCTCGTCGTGGCGGTAGACAAGTTCGTTTGCGACTTTGCCGGTCGGTGTCTTGTAAGTCAGCTCCAGCGCCTCCGAGCCGAACCACTGGACGGTCACCACGATGACCAGTGCGTCCGGCAGCAAGCCGCGGACAGCGGCATTGGGTTGGAGGTCTTCGAGCTTCAAATGGTCACCTTTGAGTTGCGCGCGGTCGCTACGACTGTGACGGTCCTCACGAGCAGATGTCTCTGGGCACAGGGGGAGTCTTGGCGATTAACGACCAAGCTCAGCCGACGCTTGTAGCTTAGGGGGAAAGCGATGACCAGGTTAGCCTTCACTTCCCTCGTCTTCCTGCGCCTCCGTCTCCTTTTTCAGATGACCATTTTCGACATAGCGCGCGAACGCCATAGGTTTCATGGAGAAGGACTGCAGGTCAGAGATAGGTTTTGAGACAAACGCGAGCAATCCATTTTCGACGAACGATTGAAAGGTGCTGCGCCCATATTACTGGCAGAAGAACCAGTCCTGGCGGATTGCATATACACAATGCAGAAACGCGGCTGGTTGATCACTTGAGAGCGCAGTCAAGCGCGCGAGAAATAAATCCGGTGTGGCAGCGTCTGCGTCGTACCCAACGACGTAACCTCTCGGTGCGAGGAAAGAAGGGGTGCGTACTTCGATGCCCTGTGGTTACCCATCAAGCGGAGCCACCTCAGCGGAGCGCCAGCACCCGCTTCAAATACCGCCCGGTATGACTCGCCGGATTGGCGGCCAGTTGCTCCGGGGTGCCGACACCCACCACTTGGCCACCGCCATCGCCGCCTTCGGGCCCCATGTCGATCAACCAATCCGCTGTCTTGATGACATCCAGGTTGTGCTCGATGACGACGATGGTGTTGCCGGCGTCGCGCAACTGGTGCAGCACCTTGAGCAGCATGTCGATATCGGCGAAATGCAAGCCGGTAGTCGGTTCGTCCAGGATGTAGAGCGTGCGGCCGGTATCGCGCTTTGACAGCTCCAGCGCGAGCTTGACGCGCTGCGCTTCGCCGCCCGACAGGGTGGTGGCGGCCTGGCCCAGGCTGATGTAGGAGAGACCGACGTCGAGCAGGGTGCGCAGCTTGCGTGCAATGGCGGGCAGGGCGCTGAAAAACCCGTGCGCCGCCTCCACCGTCAGGCCCAGGATCTGCGCGATGTTCTTGCCCTTGTAGACGATCTCCAGCGTCTCGCGGTTGTAGCGCGTGCCGCGGCAGATGTCGCAGGGCACATAGACGTCGGGCAGGAAGTGCATCTCAACCTTGATCATGCCGTCGCCCTGGCAGGCCTCGCAGCGGCCGCCGGCGACGTTGAAGCTGAAGCGCCCGGGGCCGTAACCGCGTTCACGCGCGGCCGGCACCTCAGCCATCAGTTCACGAATCGGCGTGAACAGGCCGGTGTAGGTGGCCGGGTTGCTGCGCGGCGTGCGACCGATGGGAGATTGATCGACGTTGATGACCTTGTCGAAGTATTCCAACCCCTCCATCGCCGCGTGCGGCGCCGGTTCGTCATGCGAGCGGTACAGCTGGCGCGCCACGGTGCGGTACAGGGTGTCGTTCACCAGGGTTGACTTGCCCGAACCCGAAACGCCCGTGACGCAGGTGAACAGGCCGACCGGGATTTCCACGGTGATGTTTTTCAGGTTGTTGCCGCTGGCGTGGACGATGCGCAGCCAGCCGCCCTCACCCCAGCCCTCTCCCGCTCGCGGGAGAGGGAGTGAATTTGATCCCTTTCCCTTTCGGTCTCCCTCCCCCGCTCGGGGGAGAGGGAATGAACCTGGCGTGTTCCCCTTTCGGTCTCCCTCTCCCGCTTGCGGGAGAGGGGAGGGGTGAGGGCGAACGCGCCGCGCCGGAACCGCTATGGCAAGTTCACCGGCAAGGTAGCGACCAGTCAAGGACGCCTTGCTCGCCAGGACCTGCTCCAGGCCGCCCTGGGCCACCACCGATCCGCCATGAACGCCGGCGCCCGGACCCAAGTCAATCAGATGATCGGCGGCACGAATCATCTCCTCGTCGTGCTCGACCACCAGCACGCTGTTGCCGATGTCACGCAGATGCTTGAGCGTGCCGATCAGACGCGCGTTGTCGCGCTGGTGCAGACCAATGCTGGGCTCGTCCAGCACGTACATGACGCCGGTCAGGCCGGAGCCGATCTGCGAGGCGAGCCGGATCCGCTGCGACTCGCCGCCCGAAAGCGTCTCGGCACTGCGCTCAAGGCTCAGGTAATTGAGCCCGACGTCGTTCAGGAACTTCAGGCGCGAGCGAATGCCACGCACCACCTTGTCGGCAATGCCGGCCTTGGCGCCCGTTAGGACAAGCTGCTCGAAGTAGCGCAGCGACTCGCCCAGCGTGGCGCGGCTCACCTGAAAGATCGCGCGCGCCTGCTCGCCCTCGCCGATCATGACGTGCCGCGCCTCGCGCCTGAGCCTTGTGCCCTGGCAGTCGGCACAGGCGCGCGTGCTGCGGTAGCGCGCCAGGTCTTCGCGCACCAGCGCCGAGTCGGTCTCGCGGTAGCGCCGCGTCATGTTCGGTATCACCCCCTCGAATGCGTGCTTCTTCGTCGTCCTGCGGCCGGACGATGCCCCGGACTCGATCACATAGGAAAAACGGATCTCCTCCTTGCCCGAGCCAAACAAGACGGCCCGGCGCGTCGCCTCGTCCAGGTTCTCAAAGGGCGTATCGACGTCGAACCCGTAATGCCGCGCCAGGCTTTCCAGCAGCGCGAAGTAGTAGCCATTGCGCCGGTCCCAGCCCTTGATGGCGCCGCCGGCCAGGCTGAGTGAGGGAAAGGCGACGACACGTGTTGGGTCAAAGAATTCCTGCGTGCCCAGGCCGTCACAGGCCGGGCAGGCGCCGACCGGGGAATTGAACGAGAACAGCCGCGGCTCGAGTTCGCTGATCGAGTAGCTGCAGACCGGGCAGGCGAACTTGGCGTTGAACAGGTGTTCCTTGAAATGCGGGCCCTCACCCCTGCCCTCTCCCGCCGGGAGAGGGTGATCGATTTCCAGCGCGATGGCGCGTCCATCGGCGTCCGGCCCGCCGAGTCGCAACGCGGACTCGAAGCTCTCGGCCAGGCGTTGCTTGAGCTCGGGGCGCACGCGCAGCCGATCGACCACCACGTCGACATTGTGCTTCTCGGTTTTCTTCACCTTCGGCAAATCCTCATAGGCGTAAACCTCGCCATCGACGCGAAAGCGCACATAACCCTGCGCCTGCAGGTCGGCAAAGAGCTCGAGAAACTCACCCTTGCGCTCACGCGCCAAGGGCGCCAGGATCATGAGCCGGGTCTCGGCCGGCAGGGCCAGCACGGCGTCCACCATCTGTGCCACCGTCTGCGCCTGCAGCGCCAGGCCATGGTCCGGGCAGTAGGGGGTGCCGGCGCGCGCAAACAGCAGGCGCAGGTAGTCGTGGATTTCGGTGATGGTGCCAACCGTCGAGCGCGGGTTGTGGCTGGTCGCCTTCTGCTCGATGCTGATGGCCGGCGACAGGCCCTCGATCATGTCGACGTCGGGCCGGTCCATGAGCTGCAGGAACTGCCGCGCGTAAACGCTCAGGCTCTCGACGTAGCGGCGCTGGCCCTCGGCGTACAGGGTATCGAACGCCAGGCTCGACTTGCCCGATCCGCTAAGCCCCGTGATCACCACCAGGCGGTTGCGCGGGATATCCAGGTCAATGTTCTTCAGGTTGTGCGTGCGGGCGCCGCGCACGCTGATGAAAGGCTGGGCGTCGGCGAGACTGGCGCCAAGATAGGCGCCCTCGGGGGCAACTTGCTTCGGCGATGGGTTCAGGTTCACGCGCACTCGGGTAAACCGAAGATGATAGTCAACATCCGCCTTGAAAGCAGCCTCGATTCTTGTCCAACGAAGTGTGAGCCTGGGGCTCAGGGCGAGATTTCAACGAGGAATGAGCCTGAAGGGGGCCGAGAATGGTGATTGGACGGCGGCCGATGTGGCAAAGAACCAGGCAACGTCAACGGCTTGCCGGGGCAGTTCGTTAACTTCCCACAGGGGAGGTTGGCGCGGCAGTTGCCGGCCTGACCCATTACCACGCTCCAACCAAACGCATAATCTGTCGAATCAACCGGAGGAAATCACCATGGCATCCGTCAACAAAGTCATCCTGGTCGGCAACTGCGGCCGCGACGCCGAGATTCGTTACCTGCCTTCAGGCCAGGCCGTGGCCAACGTCACGCTGGCCACCTCGTCCAAGCGCAAGGACAAGACGAGCGGCGAAATGATCGAGGACACCCAGTGGCATCGCATCACCTTCTTCGACCGGCTCGCCGAGATCGCCGGCGAATATGTCAAGAAGGGCCGGCCGCTCTACATCGAAGGCCGCATCAAGTACGGCAAATTCACCAACAAGGACGGCGTGGAGCAGAACACCTGCGACATCATTGCCAGCGAAATGCAGTTGCTGGGAAGCCGCGAGGGCATGGGCGCGCCCGCCGACGCGAGTGACGATGGCGCGGCGCGGCGCAGCGCGTCCGCGGCGCGCACTGGCGCCCCGGCCGGGTCGCCCCGCCCGGCCGCCGCCAAACCGTCCAGCGGGTTTGACGATATGGACGACGACATTCCGTTCTAGGGATGGTCTCCCTACCCAGGGCATCATGGTCCGGGCGCCGATGTGCCGCCACAGCGGAGGAATGGCATGTCCTATCAAGACGCATACGGTCTATCCCTTAGCGCAAATGACGCGACCGCGTTAGCGCACTACAACTCGGCGCTCGACAAGCTGCTGGTGTTTCGCAACGACCCGGTTGCCGAGATTGATGCCGCCACGGCGATCGACCCCGAACTCATCATGGGGCATGTACTCAAGGGATTGCTTTGTGCACTGGGTACCGAGAAGTCCCTGTTGCCCGACGCTCGTGCCGCACTTGCCGCCGGGCGCGCCACGGCGGGGGGTGGCGATGCCCGCGAACAGGGGCACCTGAGCGCCCTGGCGGCCTGGGTCGACGGACGCATGTATGAGGCCTGCGCGCGTTGGGAAAACGTCCTTGTCGAATACCCAGCTGACGCACTCGCGATGCTGGCTGCGCATCTGGGTGATTTCTACCTTGGCCAGTCGAGCGAACTGCGCGACCGCGTCGCGCGTCGCCTGCCCGAGATTGAGAGCGGCAGCGCGCTGGAAGGCCATTACCTGGGCATGTACGCCTTTGGTCTGGAAGAAATGGGCGACTACCGTCAGGCCGAAGCCATCGGCCGCAAGGCCGTTGCACGAGACCCGCGCGATGCCTGGGCCACCCATGCGGTCGCGCACGTGATGGAAATGACGAACCGGATCGACGAGGGCATCCAATGGCTGGTTCAGGGAGAAGAGGGCTGGGCAACCGACAACTTCTTTGCCGTGCACAACTGGTGGCACCTGGCGCTTTACCACTTTGACCGGCTGCAATGGGATGAGGTGCTGCGACTGTACGACCAGCGCATCCGCGGCAGCGACTCCACAGTGATTCTCGACATGGTCGATGCCAGCGCCCTGTTGTGGCGGCTTTATCTGCACGGCGTGGACGTCGGCGGCCGCTGGCAGCGCATGGTGGAGGTCTGGGAACCGCGCATCGACGATGCCTGGTACGCCTTCAACGACAGCCACGCGATGATGGCCTTTGCCGGCGCCGGCCGCGAGGACCTGGCACTGCGCCTGCTCAAGGTGATGGAGCGCACGGCACAGCTTGACAGCGACAACGGCGCCATGACCCGCAGTGTTGGCCTGCCGGTGGCGCGGGCGCTGCTCGCCTATGCCCAGCGCGACTACGCGGCGACCGTGAGACTGCTTGAGCCTGTCAAGACCATCGCCGCGCGCAGCGGCGGCTCGCACGCGCAGCGCGACCTGCTGGCGCAAACGCTGATCGCGGGCGCCGAGCACGCCGGCCAGACCGCGTTGACGCGAGCGTTGTTGAACGAGCGCCTGGCACTGAAGCCGCGCTCGGGATTGAACCGGCAATGGCTGGCCCGGGTCAGCGCAGCAACCAAGTGAAGGGCCAACATGACTGAACAGTTCGACGCGATCGTGATCGGCGCGGGCCAGGCCGGACCGGCACTGGCTGTGCGCTGCGGCAAGGAGGGTCTGAGGACAGCAATCGTCGAGCGCCATCGCTTTGGCGGCACCTGCGTCAACAACGGCTGCGTGCCGACCAAGACGTTGGTGGCGAGCGCACGGGCCGCGCATGTGGCGCGCCACGCCGGCGACCATGGGGTCTTGTTCGACGGCCCGATCCGCGTTGACATGGCCCGCGTCAAGGCGCGCAAGGACGCCATCGTCGAGAAATCTCGCGCCGGCGTGCGCGCCTGGCTCGACGGCGCCGCCAACGTCACGGTGATCGAAGGTCATGCCCAATTCGAAACCGCGCATCGCTTGCGCGTCGGCGCGCGTGAGATCGAGGCTCCGCGCATCTTCATCAATGTCGGCGGTCGCGCCGCGCTGCCTGAACTGGCCGGTCTGTCCGAGGTGCCGTTCCTGAACAACGAGCGGATCATGCATCTGGAGCGCCTTCCCGAGCACCTGCTGATCGTCGGCGGCAGCTACATTGGGCTCGAGTTCGCGCAGATGTACCGCCGCTTCGGCTGCCGCGTCACGCTGGTCGAAAGCGGGTCGCGCCTGATCGCTCGCGAGGATCAGGACGTGTCCGACACGATCCGCGACATCCTGGCCGGCGAAGGAGTCGAGTTCCGGTTGAACGCTTCCTGCATTGCCCTGCAACGCCGCGGCGAGCGCGTGGCGCTGTCCGTGCAATGCGACGACGGCGCGCCCGAGCTTGAGGGAAGTCATGTGCTGCTGGCCACTGGGCGGGTGCCCAACACCGGTGACCTGGGCCTGCCCAGCGCCGGCATCGCGACCGACGCGCGCGGCTACATCACGGTCGACGACAAGCTCAAGACCAGCGTGGACGGGGTCTGGGCAATGGGCGACTGCAACGGCCGCGGCGCCTTCACCCACACCAGTTGGAACGATTACGAAGTGGTTGCGGCCAACCTGTTCGACAGCGGCCAGCGCAGCATCGGCGAGCGCATTCCGGCCTATGCGCTGTTTATCGATCCCCCGCTGGGTCGTGTCGGCATGACACACAGCCAGATTCGCGCCTCGGGCCGTCCGGCGTTGGCGGCGAAGATGATGATGTCACGGGTCGGTCGTGCCCGCGAAATGGGCGAGACGGCGGGCTTCATGAAAATCGCGGTGGACCGTGACACGCGCGAAATCCTCGGCGCGGCCATCCTCGGTGTGCACGGCGACGAGGTGATCCACGCCATCCTGGAACTGATGACGGCGCGCCAGCCGTATACCGTCATCAACCAGGGCGTGCATATCCACCCGACGGTGTCGGAACTGCTGCCCACGCTGTTGGAGGGGCTCGCGCCGATGGGCTGAGCAGTCAGGCATCGCGGTTGCGCAGAAGCTGACATGACAATCCCGAAAACCATGACAAGAACTTGGCCATCGTCCACCTCGACCTGGGGCGCAGTTGCCCGGACTGAGCGGGAGGACCGTTGGCGACGGTAAGCCTGCGCATGTTGCCTTGCCCCAGGAGCCATAACCTATCAAAGCAAACCGCATCCTTTTCTCCTGTTCCTGTTTGACGCCATAGCGTGTCGGCGATGCGCTTGTTCGGCTCAGGCCTGCCAGACGCCAAACCCGGCTGCGCGCAGCATGATGCCCAACTCGACCTCCATGTCCCGCGCGCCGTCGTAGCTCATCGGGTTGTGGCGTTCGTAGAGTTCGGGCAGCAGGCGCAATCCGAATCGAAGCACATACCGGTTCGACTGGATGCCGGCCTTGTGCTTGTCAAATCGCAGGTCCGGGTCCAGCCCGGTCATGCCGACATAGACGCAGGGTTTGCCACTGACGTAATCGGGATTGGCTTTCCTGAACCGGCCTTCGTCCAGCACCTCTGGCGACAGTTCGATCACGTAGACATGGTAGTGATGGCGCCGACCCATGACTCCGAGAATACGCCAAGGGGCTGCGCCGATAATTGACTGCCGCCTCTTGTTCCCTATGCGTTCCCGAGGAAACCCTATTGAAAACCCGCGCCGTGGAGACCGCCATGCGTGAGATCTTTTACGAACAGCTCGAAGCGACGCTGCGCCAAATCCGCGCCGACGGCTTCTACAAGACCGAACGTCTCATCGCCACGCCGCAGCGGGCCGCGCTGACGCTGCAGTCCGGTGCGCAGGTGGTCAACTTCTGCGCCAACAATTACCTGGGCCTGGCCGACGATGCGCGGCTTATCGCCGCCGCCAAAGAGGGGCTGGACCGGCATGGCTTTGGCATGGCCTCGGTGCGCTTTATCTGCGGCACGCAGACCAGCCACCGCGAACTCGAAGTCGCCATCGCGGCCTTCCTCGGCACGCAGGACAGCATCCTGTACGGCTCCTGCTTCGACGCCAACGGTGGCCTGTTCGAGACCCTGCTGGGCGAGCAGGACGCGGTCATCAGCGACGAGCTCAACCATGCCAGCATCATCGACGGCGTGCGCCTGTGCAAGGCCAGGCGCTTTCGCTACCACAACAACGACATGGCCGACCTGGAGGCGCAGCTGCTGGCCGCCGCGGCCGCGGGCGCACGGCACAAGATGATCGCCACCGATGGCGTGTTCTCGATGGACGGGATCATCGCCAACTTGGCAGGCATCTGCGAACTGGCCGAGCGCCATGGCGCGCTGGTCATGGTGGACGACTCGCACGCGGTGGGCTTTGTCGGCGCCAATGGGCGTGGCACGCCCGAGCTGTGTGGCGTGTCCGGGCGCATCGATGTCTACACCGGCACGCTGGGCAAGGCGCTGGGCGGCGCCTCGGGGGGTTATGTTGCGGGGCGCCGGCAGCTGGTGGACCTGTTGCGGCAGCGCTCGCGTCCCTACCTCTTTTCCAATGCGCTGGCGCCCGCCATCGTCAGCGCCTCGCTGCAAGTGATCGAGCTGCTGACATCGGCCGAAGGCGCAGCTCTGCGCGAGCGCGTCAACGCCAACGGCGCGCGCTTTCGCAGCCAGATGGGCAGACTGGGTTTCCAGCTCGTGCCGGGACAGCACCCGATCGTGCCGGTGCTGCTGGGCGACGCCGCGCTGGCCAGCCGCATGGCCGAGGGCCTGCTGCAAGAGGGCATCTACGTTATCGGCTTTAGCTTTCCCGTCGTTCCCAAGGGCCAGGCGCGCATCCGCACGCAGATGTCGGCGGCGCACAGCACGGAGCAGATAGACCGCGCGGTGGCGGCGTTCGCCAAGGTCGGGCGCGCGCTGGACGTGATCCCGGCCTGAACCGCCGAAGGGGAAAAGCATGAAAGCACTCGCCAAACTCAAGCCGGGCCCGGGCCTGACCATGACTGACGTGCCGCGGCCTGAGGTCGGGCACAACGATGTGCTAATCCGGATCAGGAAGACCGCCATCTGCGGCACCGACATCCACATCTGGAACTGGGACGAGTGGGCGCAAAAGACCATTCCGGTACCGATGCACGTGGGCCACGAGTACCTGGGCCACATCGTGGAGATGGGCGCCGAGGTGCGCGGCTTGGCGCTGGGCGACCGGGTCTCGGGCGAGGGTCACATCACCTGTGGCCATTGCCGCAACTGCCGCGCCGGGCGTCGTCACCTGTGCCGCAACACGAGCGGCGTGGGCGTGAACCGCGAAGGCTCCTTCGCCGAGTACCTAGTGATTCCGGCTTTCAACGCCTTCAAGATTCCCGCGGGTATCAGCGACGACCTCGCGGCCATCTTCGATCCCTACGGCAACGCCACGCACACCGCGCTGTCGTTCAGCCTGGTCGGCGAAGACGTGCTGATTACCGGCGCCGGGCCGATCGGCATCATGGCGGCGGCGATTGCCCGCCATGTCGGCGCGCGCCACGTCGTCGTCACCGACGTCAACGACTACCGGCTGGAGCTGGCACGCACGATGGGCGCCACGCGCGCCGTCAACGTGGACCGGACCTCGCTGAAGGACGTGATGCACGAACTGGGCATGGTCGAGGGCTTCGACGTGGGCATGGAGATGTCGGGTGTGCCCTCGGCCTTCCAGACTCTGCTGCAGAGCATGAATCACGGCGGCAAGGTGGCGCTGCTGGGAATTCCACCGTCCAACACCGCGATCGACTGGAACCAGGTCATCTTCAAGGGGCTGGAGATCAAGGGTGTGTACGGTCGCGAGATGTTCGAAACCTGGTACAAGATGGTCGCCATGCTGCAAAGCGGCCTTGATCTGTCGCCGATCGTGACCCATCAGTTCGCCATCGACGATTTCGAACAGGGCTTTGCCACCATGCTGTCGGGCCAGTCGGGCAAGGTGATCCTGAACTGGGACGCTTGATTGGGCAGCGGCCTGAGCCGGCCAGCGTTTCGTCTCATCTCCCAGCCCGCGCGTCGGCTCATACTCAGGCCTACGCTGCGGCCTGAATAACGCCGCCGCCGAGGCAGACTTCACCGTCGTACAGCACCGCCGACTGCCCCGGCGTGACGGCCCATTGCGGCGCGGCAAAGTCCAGCGCAAAGCCCGCGCCCGCGACAGTGCTGAGTTCGCAGGCGGCATCGGCCTGGCGGTAGCGCGTCTTGGCGTTCAAGGTCCCGGCCTTGGGCGGCTCGCCGGCGACCCAACTCGTGTCCTGCGCCAGCAGGCGGCTCGACAGCAACCAGGGGTGCTCGTGCCCCTGCACCACCCACAGTGTGTTCTTCTCCAGGTCCTTGCGCGCGACGAACCAGGGCGCATGCTCGCCGCCACCGCGCCGCGCACCTGCTAAGCGCACGCCGCCGATGCCAAGCCCCTGGCGCTGGCCCAGCGTGTAGAAACTCAGGCCCACATGCTGGCCCAGCACCCGGCCCTGCTCATTCTTGATCGGGCCGGGTTCGCCGGCAATGTAGCGGTTCAGGAATTCACGAAACGGCCGTTCGCCGATAAAGCAGATGCCGGTGGAATCTTTCTTTCTCGCGTTCGGCAGGCCAATCTCTTCGGCCATGCGCCGCACCTCGGTCTTGGCCCATTCGCCAATCGGAAACAGCGTCTTGCCAAGCTGCTGCTGCGTCAGCCGATGCAGAAAGTAACTCTGGTCCTTGGCTCCATCGAGCCCCTTGAGCAGCTGGTACTGTCCATGGATTGCCCGCGCGCTATCGCACGCGCTCGCGTGCGATTCGTCATTTCGGCCCACGGGCTCGCCAGGGTTGGCTGGGCACCAGCGAACCCTGGCGTAATGCCCGGTGGCTATTCGGTCCGCGCCAAGCCGCAACGCGTGGTCCAAAAAGGCCTTGAACTTGATCTCGGCGTTGCACAGCACGTCCGGGTTCGGTGTCCGGCCAGCGCGATACTCGCGCAGGAATTCGGCAAACACCCGGTCCTTGTACTCGGCGGCAAAGTTGACATGTTCGAGCGGGATGCCGATCACGTCGGCCACTGCCGCGGCATCGACAAAATCGACATTGGACGCGCAGTACTCGCTGTCGTCGTCATCTTCCCAGTTCTTCATGAAGATGCCGACCACCTCGTGACCCTGGCGCTTCAAGAGCCAGGCGGTGACCGCCGAGTCCACGCCTCCGCTCAAGCCAACGACCACGCGCTCCTTGCCCATGCCCGGATTATCCCGGGGCGGTGGCTGCGCCATGCAGCCGCGCGTTCTGCAGCGTGCTGGAACCGTCGCGCGCTTCGGTCAGATCGTCGCGCTGGGGCTACCCAGCGAGGAGTGGGCAAACACCAGCGACAGCGGATGCCTGGCTCCGGCAAGATAGTCTTCCATGCATTGCAGCAGCAGCGGGCTGCGATGCCGCGCGGCGCTGGCGCGAATCTCCGCCGGCGTCAGCCACAGGGTGCGCACAATGCCCCGGTCCAGCGTTCGCCCCGGCTCGGGCGACCCAACCCGGCCGCAGTAGGCGAAGCGCAGGTAGGTGATGTCCGCGCCAGTATCCGGATCCCGCTTGCGCGCCAGATAGACGCCAACCAGCGCTTCGGGCGTGAAGTGGCAGGCCGTTTCCTCCAGCACCTCGCGCACGCAGCCTTGCAGCGGCGACTCGCCCGAATCAAGATGACCGGCCGGGTTGTTCAACTTCAACCCCTCCGAGGTCTCCTCCTCCACCAGCAAGAACCTGCCGTCCTGCTCGATGATGGCGGCGACTGTGACGCTGGGTTTCCAGCGCTCACCATTCCCTGATTCATTCATGGTGACGATTATGCAGACCCGCTGCGCGCGCCTGCGATGCACGGTCCGGCACGGTCTGGCACAGCAGGGAAACTCGGGTAAGCTTGGCGCCAGATTTCAATCACAGAGTCGAGGAGACGCCCCCATGCTGATTGGCGTGCCCACCGAAACCACGGTGGGTGAAACCCGTGTTGCCGTCACACCCGAAACAGCCAAGAAGCTGATCGCGCAAGGACATCGACTGAATGTTCAGGCCGGCGCCGGGGTCGCCGCCAGCGCGCCGGACAGCGCCTATCAGGCGCTCGGCGCCAGCATCACCGACGCCGCCGCGGCGCTGGGCGCCGAACTGGTGCTGAAGGTTCGTTCTCCAACCGAAGCGGAACTGCCCATGATGAAGTCGGGCAGCACGGTCGTTGGCATGCTCAACCCTTTTGACGCGGCGGGACTGCAGCGCTTGGCCAGCGCCGGTCTGACCAGCTTTGCGCTGGAGGCCGCGCCACGCACGACACGCGCGCAAAGCATGGACGTGCTCTCATCGCAGGCGAACATCGCCGGCTACAAGGCGGTCATGATCGCCGCCGACAAGTACCAGCGCATCTTTCCGATGCTGATGACCGCCGCCGGCACGCTGAAGGCGGCGCGCGTCGTGGTGCTGGGCGTGGGCGTGGCCGGCCTGCAAGCGATTGCCACGGCAAAACGTCTCGGCGCGGTGATCGAGGCCTCCGACGTGCGCCCGAGCGTGAAGGAGCAGGTCGAATCGCTCGGCGCCAAGTTCATTGACGTCGCCTACGAGACGGCCGAGGAAAGAGAAGCGGCCGAGGGCGTCGGCGGTTACGCCAAACCGATGCCGCCGAGCTGGCTGGAGCGGCAGAAGGCCGAAGTTGCAAAACGCGTGGCCGGCGCCGACATCGTCATCACCACAGCGCTGATCCCGGGCCGCGCGGCACCGGTGCTGGTCAGCGAGGAGATGGTCAAGTCGATGAAACCGGGCTCGGTGATCGTCGATCTGGCGGCACCGCAGGGCGGCAACTGCCCGCTGACAGAGGCCGGCAAGACGGTGTTGAAGCACGGCGTCACCCTGGTCGGCGAGACCAATCTGCCGGCGCTGGTGGCAGCCGATTCCAGCGCCCTGTACGCAAGGAACCTGCTCGATTTCCTCAAGCTCATCACAACCAAGGAAGGCCTGTTGCAGGTGCCGCTGGACGACGACATCGTGGTCGCCTGCCTGATGACGCAGGGCGGCGAGGTCCGGCGCAAATAGCGCGCATGGCGCACCCAGCCAATCACGGAGCATTCATGGAATCAGTCTCACCCACCATCCTCAACCTGATCATCTTCGTGTTGGCCATCTACGTCGGCTACCACGTGGTCTGGACCGTCACGCCGGCGCTGCACACACCGCTGATGTCCGTAACCAACGCCATTTCGGCCATCGTCATCGTCGGCGCCATGCTGGCCGCGGCGCTGACCGAGACGAATCTGGGCAAGGCCATGGGGGTGCTGGCGGTAGCGCTGGCCGCGGTCAACATCTTCGGCGGCTTTCTGGTGACGCGCCGCATGCTGGAGATGTTCAGGAAGAAGGACCGGAAGGCGGAGAAAAAACAATGAGCATGAACCTGGTCACGCTGCTCTACCTGGTTGCGAGCATCTGCTTCATTCAGGCCTTGAAGGGCCTGTCGCACCCCACCAGCTCGATCCGCGGCAACCTGTTTGGCATGGCCGGCATGGCCATCGCCGCGCTGACCACGGCAGCGCTGATCGTCGAGATCTCGACCGACAACGCGCGCGGCATGGCCTGGGTGCTGCTGGGTTTGCTGGTCGGCGGCGGTTACGGCGCCTGGCGCGCCAAGACCGTGGAGATGACCAAGATGCCCGAGCTGGTGGCCTTCTTCCACAGCATGATCGGCCTGTCCGCGGTGTTTATCGCCATTGCGGCGGTGGTGGAGCCGTGGGCCTTTGGCATCACCGCCAAGGGCGGCGCGATGGCCTGGGGCAGTCGGCTTGAGCTGGCGCTGGGCGCAGCGATTGGCGCCATCACCTTTTCCGGCTCGGTGATTGCCTGGGGTAAGCTCTCCGGCAGCTACAAGTTTCGCCTGTTCCAGGGCGCCCCCGTGACGTTCAAGGGCCAGCACCTGCTCAACCTGGTGCTGGGGCTGGCCATGCTGCTGTTCATCGTCGGCTACACGCTGAGCGAGGCAAGGATCGATTTTGCGCTGTTGCTGGCGCTGGCCTTCGTGCTCGGCGTGCTGATCATCATTCCGATCGGCGGCGCTGACATGCCGGTGGTGGTTTCCATGCTGAACAGCTATTCGGGCTGGGCCGCGGCAGGTATTGGCTTCAGCCTGAACAACAGCATGCTGATCATCGCCGGCTCGCTCGTCGGCTCCTCGGGCGCGATCCTCTCCTACATCATGTGCAGGGCGATGAACCGCTCGTTCTTCAACGTCATCCTGGGCGGTTTTGGCGGCGACAGCGGACAAGCGCCGGTCGGCGCCAAGGGGCAGCGCAGCGTGAAAAGCGGCAGCGCTGAAGATGCCGCCTTCATCCTGAGCAATGCCGAAACGGTGGTGATCGTGCCGGGCTACGGACTGGCGGTGGCCAGGGCCCAGCACGCGGTGAAGGAGCTGGCCGAGCGGCTCACGCACAAGGGCATCACGGTGAAGTACGCGATCCACCCGGTGGCCGGGCGCATGCCGGGCCACATGAACGTGTTGCTGGCCGAGGCCGAGGTGCCGTACGACCAGGTGTTCGAGATGGAGGACATCAACGGCGAATTCGGCCAGGTCGATGTCGCCATCGTGCTCGGCGCCAATGACGTGGTGAACCCGGCGGCGCTGCAAAAGGGTAGCCCGATCTACGGCATGCCGATCCTGGAGGCGTACAAGGCCAAGACGGTGATCGTCAACAAGCGCTCGATGGCTGCCGGCTACGCCGGACTCGACAACGAACTGTTCTACATGGAGAAAACCATGATGGTCTTTGGCGACGCGAAGAAGGTGGTCGAGGACATGGCCAAGGCGATCGAATGAGTCAGGCCTTGCGCGCGCTGCGGCCGGTGCCGCACAGCGGGCTTGTTCGGCCGCGTCGCTGAACGGGGCCGGAGCCCGGGGCAGGATGTCGCGCCTGGCCATCGTCAGCGCCATGCAGCAGGAGCTGCACTCCGTGCTGCAACTCATGCCCGACGAGCAGCGCCAGCGCGTTGCCGGCCGTGACTTCTGGCTCGGTCACCTGCACGGACACGAGGTGGTGGTCGTGTTATCGCGCATCGGCAAGGTGGCTGCCGCCACCACGGCCACCGCGCTGCTTGAGCATTTTGGCGCCGAGCGCATGGTGTTCACCGGCGTCGCCGGTGGCCTGGACCACGATGTCGCGGTGGGCGACATCGTGGTCGCCAGCAGTTTCATGCAGCATGACCTGGACGCATCGCCGATTTTTCCGAAGTACGAAGTTCCACTCTATGGACTGAGCCGTTTCAATACGGATGCAATTTTGAGCGACGCGCTGCTGGCCGCCGCGCGGGCCGCGCTTGCTGATGCGCGCGCCCTGTTGGGCGAAACTGCCGCGGCCTCGTTCGGGCTCTTCAAGCCACAGGTGCACCAGGGGCTGGTTGTCAGTGGCGACCGCTTTGTCTCCAGCAGCGTCGAGGCGGCCACCTTGCGCAAGGCCCTGCCCGAAGCGCTCGCGGTCGAGATGGAGGGCGCGGCAGTGGCCCAGGTCTGCCACGACTACGGCATCCCCTTTGCCGCCGCCCGCACCATCTCGGACCTGGCCGACGACGCGGCCCACCTCGACTTTCAGCGCTTCATCAAGGAGGTGGCAAGCCGCTATTCGGCGGCCATGGTGGGCGGGCTGCTGGAACGATTGCCACGCTGAAGTGCGCGGCGCTGCCTGATCCTCCTCGCGTTCGAGCTATTTCAGCCAGCCGCGCCGCCTGAAGTACCACATCGGCACCAGGGCCGAGGCCGCCATCAGGGCCAGCGCGAATGGGTAACCGGCCTGCCAGTCGAGTTCGGGCAAGTACTTGAAGTTCATGCCATAGATGCTGGCGATCAGCGTCGGCGGCAGCAGCGCGACGGCGGCCACCGAGAAGATCTTGATGATCTTGTTCTGGTTGATGTTGATGAAACCGACCGTGGCATCCATCAGGAAGTTGATTTTGTCGAACAGGAAGGCGGTGTGCGAATCCAGCGACTCGATGTCCCTCAGGATCTGGCGCGCCTCCTCGAACTGCTCGGCGTTCAGCATCTTGCTGCGCATCATGAAGCTGACGGCGCGCCGGGTATCCATCACGTTGCGCCGGATGCGCCCGTTCAGGTCTTCCTGGCGCGCGATCGCGCCCAGCACGGCGCCGGCCAGCGTGTCGGTCACGTCGCCTGACAACACCTGCTTGCTGACCTTCTCCAGCTCGTCGTAGATGCCCTCCAGCGTGTCGGCCGAATATTCCGCGTCGGCGTCGAACAGCTTGAGCAGGACTTCCTTGGCGTCCTCGATCAAGCCCGGCGCCCGGCGCGCCCGCATGCGCAGCAGGCGAAACACCGGCACGTCGCCGTCATGGATGGAGAACAATACGCCACGGCTGCGCAGTTCCTCGTTGTGCTGGTTCAGGATGAAAGCGACGCGAACCGTGCGCCGCTCTTCGTCATGCGCGTTCAGAAAGTCCGAGCGGATATGCAGTTCGCCGTTGTCCTCCTCGTAGAAGCGCGCCGACTCCTCGATATCCTCGTCCATCGCGTCTTCCGGGATCGACAGCCCGTAGTACTGCTTGACCCAGCGCTTTTCGTCAACCGTCGGAGATTCCAGGTCGACCCAAATCGGCCGGAAATTGGACAACTCTTCCAGAGAATCGATTTCCTCCTGAACCAGCCGGCCGTTGGCGAGCGAAAAAACGTTGAGCATGGCTCACTTTCTAGGGTCTTGCTGCTGCGCCGCGTTGGGGCCGGCGAATTATGGCATCGCATCCTCGGGCAACCGACCGCCCCGCACTCGGTGCGGCGGCCCGCAAGCACCTGCCTGGACGCCTATGCGCAAGGTCCTTGTGCTGAGTCAATTCCCCGGGTTTGCCTTTCCACTCCAACTGGAGCATAGTGTTCCCGAGTCGGACAGTTGCCGGCCTTGTCATCCCCCTGCAATGATTTTTTCTACCCCGGAGATAGGAACGTTCCCATGAACCTGACGATCAGCGGCCATCATCTCGAAGTGACACCAGCCTTGCGCAACTACGTGACAACCAAGCTGGACCGGATCATCCGGCACTTCGACCATGTGGTGGATGTCACTGTCCTGCTGACCGTTGAAAAGCTGACGGAAAAGGATCGACGACAACGTGCTGAATGCACTGTTCACGTCAAGGGCAGCGATCTGTTCGCCGAGAGTTCCCATGAAGACCTGTACGCGGCGGTGGACGATCTGGTCGACAAGCTCGATCGCCAGGTGCTGCGCCACAAGAACCGCAAGCTCGAGCACCAGCGCCACACGGCGAAACGGCTGATGCAGTGACCAGCCTGCTCAGAACCGGCCGTCCCTGTGGGGCGGCTTTTTTTTCGCCGCGGCGCGACCCAACCCTGGTCCTGCCACACTGCACAAGCGGATGCATAATCACGGGCTTCAAAGCCCATGAACACGAATCGACTCGCGTCCATCCTGCCCGCCGAACAGGTCAGGGTCAACGTCGATGCCACAAGCAAGAAACGGGCTTTTGAAGAGGCCGGACTGCTGTTCGAGAGCCTGCACGGTCTGAGCCGCGCGGTCATTGCCGACAGCCTGTTTGCCCGCGAACGCCTGGGTTCGACCGGCCTGGGCCACGGTGTTGCCATCCCGCACGGCCGCATCAAGGGGTTGAAGTCGCCGCTGGCGGCGGCCTTCCTGCTGGCGCAACCGATCGGCTTTGACGCGCCCGACGAGCAACCGGTCAACCTGCTGATTTTTTTGCTGGTGCCCGAAGCTGCGACCCAGAGACATCTGGAAATCCTTTCAGAGATCGCCGAGCTGCTGAGCGACCCCGGGTTGCGTGCGAACCTGCGTCAAAGCGCGGACGCGCAGCAACTGCATCAATTGATTGCCGGCTGGCACTCGGCGCAGCCGGTCTAGGGCCCGTTCGGAGCAGCGGTTTGATACCTACATTTGTCAGCGCCAACGCACTGTTCGAGGAGTTCCGCACCAAGCTGCGCTGGGACTGGGTGGCCGGACTCGGCGCCTCGGAACGCCACTTTGATGAAGTCGCGGTGCGAGCCGCGCGCTCCGGCGCCGACCTGGTCGGCTACCTCAATTACATCCACCCGTACCGGGTGCAGATTCTCGGCAAGCGCGAAATCGCCTACCTGACGAACGCGACACCGGAGGATTGCGCCCGGCGCATCGCCCGCATCGTCACGCTGGAGCCGCCCGTGCTGGTGCTGGCCGATGCAGAGCAAGCGCCTGAGTCCTTGCTGTCACTTTGCGAAAGCGCCCAGTTGCCGATGTTCGCCACCGAGGCATCCTCGGCCTTTGTCATCGACGTGTTGCGCGCCTACCTGTCGCGCCACTTTGCCGATCGCATCTCGATGCACGGCGTGCTGATGGACATCCTGGGGCTGGGCGTGCTGATTACCGGTGAGTCCGGTCTGGGCAAGAGCGAGCTTGGGTTGGAGTTGATTTCACGCGGGAACGGCCTGGTGGCCGACGACGCGGTCGACCTGTACCGGGTGAATCAGAACACCATCGAGGGCCGCTGCCCGGACCTGCTGCAAAACCTGCTTGAGGTGCGTGGCATCGGCCTGCTCGACATTCGGGCGATCTTTGGCGAAACCGCGGTGCGCCGCAAGATGCGGCTCAAGCTGATTGTGCATCTGGTACGGCGTGAGACGCTGGAACGGGACTTCGAACGGATGCCGTTTGAGCCGTTGACGCAGGACGTGCTGGGAATCCCGGTGCGCAAGGTGGTGATTCAGGTCGTTGCCGGGCGCAACATCGCCGTGCTGGTCGAAGCGGCCGTGCGCAACACCATCCTGCAACTGCGTGGTATCGACTCCTACCAGGATTTCCTGGCGCGCCAGCGGCGAGCCATGGAGAAAGAGAACGAGAGTTCCGGCAGTTAGCGGCGGGTGGCAGGTTTCGCGTGAGATTGGTGGTGGAGCCTGCGCCCGCAAGCCCGCACCATCCACCGTCAGTGACGCCTTGGCAGGCCCGCGCTGACATTTCCGGCCTTGTCGCCTGCCGCCGGCCGTCGCCCCCTCACCCCAACCCTCTCCCCCAAGCATGGTGGAGAGGGAGTTGAACAGGACCCCGCTTACTCTCCCTCGCCCGCTTGCGGGAGAGGGCAGGGGTGAGGGCCGATGCGGACAGCCGTCTCACGTCAAGCTGAGGTTCGTCGCTAATCAGGACGTCACCCGAGGTCGGTGGTTCGCGGTATCCGGGCGCAGGCTCCATTCGCGGCTGTGACCAAGTTGGCAGGCCAACCAAAGTATTTGCGCCGACCAAAGTCGATGGCCAACCATATCCGCCCGCGAGCCTGAGCCGCCGTAGCGTTGCGCCTGCGTAGCTGCGCAGCAAAGGCGACTCATACTCAGGCCTACACTGTGCAACTTCGCAGGCACGACGTTTCGGCCTGAGCCGAAGCACGGATATCCGGACCACCGGCCCAGCCAACCAAGCAACGGGTCAAACCGGAGCGTTTCAGACCGAACGCGGCGGCAGGTTCGGGCAGTTGGCTTTGGCGCAGTTCGCGTACAGGCTGAGGGTGTGGTCCATGATGGAGAAGCCCTTGGCCTCGGCCACGGCGTTTTGCCGCGCCTCGATCTGCGCGTCGTAGAACTCCTCGACCCGGCCGCAGTCCAGACAAATCAGGTGGTCGTGGTGCCGGCCTTCGTTAATTTCATAGACCGCCTTGCCGCTCTCGAAGTGGCTGCGCATCAGTATGCCGGCGTGCTCGAACTGGGTCAGCACCCGGTAGACGGTGGACAGGCCGACGTCGGAATGGTCCTGCAGCAGGACCCGGTACACGTCCTCCGCCGACATGTGGCGCTGGCCGCCCTGCTGGAATATCTCGAGGATCTTCAGGCGCGGCAAGGTCGCCTTCAGACCGGTGCTCTTGATCTCGTCAATACGCGACATTCGGGGTCCTCCGTGCCAGGGTCGCCCGCGCTCTGGCGCTGACCCTGCCGCTACAATCAAGTGATCATATCGTTCCGCGCTCGCTCCATGCCTTCCCTCGCCCGCCGCTGCGCCTGCCTCAGCATGTATCTCCTTGCCGCGGCCCTGGTTTCGGGCTGCGGCGGACTCGATCGCGTCAGCAGCGGCATCACCGGCATGGTGTCGCCGTACCGGGCCGACGTGATCCAGGGCAACTTCATCTCCAAGGAACAGGTCGAGGCGCTGCGTCCGGGCATGAGCCGGCAGCAGGTTGCCGAACTGCTTGGCACCCCGCTTCTGGTCAGCGTTTTTCACGCCGATCGCTGGGAATACGCTTTCACGCTGAAGAGCCAGCAGACCGAGCCGATCGGCCGCAAGCTGACTGTGTACTTCAAGGCCGACCAACTGGAGCGGTTTGAGGGCGATGAAATGCTGTCCGAGGCTGATTTCGCCGCCAAGTTCACGCCGCCCAAGGGCAAGAGCGCGGTTCCGGTGCTGGAGGCCTCGGAGGATGCCCTGAAGGCCTTCCCGAAACCGGAGCGCAAGGCCGAGACTACGGCGGCAGCTCCCGCCGCGCGAGCCACAGCCTACCCACCCCTGGAGCCTGCTCCGCGTTGAGGCGCGGGCGCAGGGGCGTGTTGGCATGACAGTTCCGTCCGATCCAAGCGCAGGCGAAGCCGGGGCTGCCGCGGTGGACCCGCCGCAGCGCGTCGCCGTGGCGGGCGCCAGCGGTCGCATGGGCCGCGCGCTGATCGAAGCGGTTCGCGAAGCCAAGGACCTGGTGCTCACCGGCGCGCTGGACATCGCTGGCAGTCCGCTGCTCGGAACCGATGCCTGTGCCTTCCTGGGCCAACTCAGCGGGGTGAGCATCAGCGCCAATCTTGCGCGCACCTTGACGCTGGCCGGCGTTTTGATCGACTTCACCCGGCCCGAGGGCAGCATGGCGCACCTGCGGCAATGCCGCTCACTCGGTGTCAACATGGTGATCGGGACCACCGGATTCTCCGACGCGCAGAAAAGCGAGATTGCGCTGGCGGCGCAACAGATTGCCATCGTCATGGCGCCCAACATGTCGGTCGGCGTGAACGTCACGCTGAAACTGCTGGAGATGGCGGCACGAGCCCTGTCCCAGGGCTTCGACATCGAGGTGATCGAAGCGCACCATCGGCACAAGGTCG
>JBCKPH010000036.1:0-22501 GCA_038901755.1 Burkholderiaceae bacterium
TGGTAGGCGCGCCCGGCCACGGCTAGCAGTGCCTCGTTCATCGCGCCAAACAGCGAGCGCAGGCGGCGAAACGCGTGGCCATCGCAGGCCACGGCGCCCTTGTCGATCCATCCGGCGCGGCAGTAGCGCTGGTCCAACAGCCCCACCGGTTGGAAACGCTGCTCGGGCCAGCCAAGCTGATTCAAGGTTGCGTTGTCCGGCAGGGCAAGGTCGCTTTGCCTGACCAGCAGTTCATCACCACGGAAAACGAAGTTGAGCGGGTCCGGATGCTCCTGCGCTGACAGCAGGGAAACGAAAGTGGCAGGTGTTCGAAGCATGGCGGGTTCGACGCAACCCTGTTGACGAATTCGCGCCGCAGCCCCAAGGCTAGCAGACCCCGCACCGCTGGGCCTGGCCTGGACCATTTGCGCCGACCCATGCGCGACAGGCCCTAAACTTGCGCGCGATGGAGCAGCCAAACAACAACGCGACTGCGCAAGGCCCCCTGAAAGGGGTGCGCATCGTCGAGATGGCGGGAATCGGCCCCGCGCCGTTCGCCTGCATGTTGCTGGCGGACATGGGCGCCGATGTCATTCGGATTGAACGGCCCGATGCTGGCGACGCGGTTGGCGCCGGACGCGGCCGCAAGCAGGTGCTGCACCGCGGGCGGCCCGCGTTGGCGCTGGATCTCAAGCAGGCCCCGGCGCAAGAGCAATTGCTGGCACTGATCGGTCGCGCCGATGCGCTGGTCGAAGGCTTTCGTCCCGGCGTGATGGAGCGCCTGGGGCTGGGGCCGGAGCCCTGCCTGAACGTCAATCCGCGTCTCGTCTATGGCCGCATGACCGGCTGGGGGCAGAGCGGTCCGCTGGCGCAGGCGGCCGGCCACGACATCAACTACATCGCGCTCAGCGGCGCGCTGCATGCCATCGGACCGCGTGCTGGCAAGCCGATCGTGCCGCTGAACCTTGTCGGCGACTTTGGCGGTGGCGCCCTGTACCTGGCGCTGGGCCTGGTCAGCGCCCTGCTGGAGGCCCGCTCGTCGGGCCAGGGGCAGGTGGTGGATGCGGCCATCGTCGATGGCACGGTATCGCTGATGGGGATGATTTACGGCCGCATGGCCGAAGGCCTGTGGCAGGACCAGCGCGCCAGCAACCTGCTCGACGGCGGCGCGCCCTGGTACGGCTGCTATGAGACGGCCGACGGCAAGTTCATCGCCATCGGCGCCATCGAGCCCCAGTTCTATGAGGAGTTGTGCAAGCGGGCCGGCATTGCAGCGCCCGACGCAACGGCGCGACTCGAGCGCAGCAGTTGGACAGCGCAGGCCGAACAGCTGGCGGCCCTGTTCCGGCAACGCAGCCGCGACCAGTGGTGCGCCCTGCTGGAGGGCAGCGACGCCTGCTTCGCCCCGGTGCTGGACATGCACGAGGCGCCAGCGCATCCGCACAACCGGGATCGGCAAAACTTCGTGGAGCTCGACGGCGTGGTGCAGCCGGCGCCGGCGCCGCGCTTCTCGCGCACCCCGGGAGCCATCCAGTCCGCCACCGGCGCGTCAGCCGAGTCCGGTGAGCAGCGCGCCGCACGCTGGCTGCAGCCATGATTTTCAAGAACCTCAACCATGCAGGAAGGAAAGCGAAGAGATGACGATTGATTTCAAGGGCCGCGTGGCCATCGTGACCGGAGCCGGCGGTGGCTTGGGGCGACAGCACGCTTTGGCACTGGCAGCGCGTGGCGCCAGGGTGGTGGTGAACGATCTTGGCGGTTCAAGTGACGGCAACGGCGCATCCGCGACGGCGGCACAGGCGGTGGCCGACGAGATTCGCGCCGCCGGCGGCGAGGCCATCGCCAACGCCGCATCCGTGACCGACTTTGACGCCGTTCGCGCCATGGTGCAGCAGGCGCTTGACCAATGGGGCCGGGTTGACGCATTGATCAACAACGCCGGCATCCTGCGCGACAAGACCTTCGCCAAGATGGATCTGGCGGACTTTCGCCTGGTGCTGGAAGTGCACCTGATGGGTGCCGTGCATTGCAGCAAGGCGGTCTGGCCGGTCATGGTGGCGCAGCGATATGGCCGGATCGTGATGACCACGTCCTCCACCGGTCTGTACGGCAACTTCGGCCAGTCCAACTACGGCACGGCCAAGATGGCGCTGGTCGGCTTGATGCAAACCCTGTCGCTGGAAGGCGCCAAACACGATATCCGTGTCAACTGCCTGGCGCCCACCGCGGCCACTCGCATGACCGAGGGCCTGATGACCGAGGAGGTGCTGCGCGCGCTGAGGCCCGAAGCGGTGGTGCCGGCGATGCTGGTGCTGGCTGGCGAGGATGCGCCGAATCGAACCATCCTGTGCGCCGGTGCCGGCAGCTTCGAGGCGGCGCACATCACCTTGACCCAGGGGGCATGGATTGGCATCGAAGCCCAAGCACCGGAGCAACTTGCGGCGCGATTCGCCGAAGTGACCGGCAGGCAGGACGACATGGTGCCGCAAAGTGGCTCCGTCCAGGGCAGCAATGAAGTGGCCAAGGCCGCAATCTATACATTGCTGATTACTGGGCGTGTTTAACGCTATCGAGAAACCGGAGGTAGTGCTCGGGCAGCCCGTGCGCTCGTGCGCCTTCGCGGAGCAGAGTGATGTAGCGAAGGGAGGGGTTCCCATCGGCTTCGTTTCCGTCGGCAATGTATGTGACGGCCTTGAGCGGGCGGCCATCGATGTCCTCGGCGTCAACCCCTAGCTGCCGGTAGCGCCGTCCGGGAACCCCTTCGGTCGAATCCAGATGCACGAGATCGCGGCGGGTGATTCGATAGAGTACGCCCCATACCTCCGCTCCCAGGTCGGCGCCCAGATTCGCCGGTGCGGCCTTGCCCTTCGGGTGTCCATCGAGGTTGAAACGCAGGCGATACCCGCACACCCGACCGGGCCGCCATTCCAGCGCTCGCATGCCGCGCCGCTCGCGAAACGCGCCGTCATGCATGTTCGCGCCGAAGGCGAAGTACCAGACTTCCTCACGCGGAGGCCCGACCAGGCGGATGCCGTTGAGCCGGTAATAGCACCGCGAGAGCGCCCAGGACTTGGCAATGAGCCTGCGCAGCTTTCTCAATAGATTTCTCATCGCTCACTGTCTCCACTCGGGATGGTGCGCAAACGCCGGACCGTCAGGAATTGCAGGGCGGCGGCGCTAAGGCTCACCGCAAAGACGGCGGCAAACGACCCCGCTTCCGCCACCGCGCCGCCTGCCATCGGCAAGAGCGCGGCGGGCGCGGCTAGGGCATTGAAGTAGCCGCTGTAGGCGGGGCGTCGGTCATCCGGCGAAATCTCCATCAGATAACCAAGGTAGGCGATGGTGCCGCCGTTCCCTATCGCGCCCAGGAGCGCGAAGACCACCGCGAAATAGGGCAGCGCCGCCGCGCCCCAGCGCCCATCGGTGGCCATCCAGGCGAGGGTGAGGATCGGGGCCACGGCGCCGAGGGCGGCAACGATCTCCAGCAAGTCTCGCTTGCCGCGCCGGTCCCCCCACCAGCCCCACAGCGGATTGGAAAGCAGCGCGCCTGCAATTTGCGCCCCGAGCAGAAAGGCGACGTCCGGCGCCGAACTCTGCGTCTGCAAGATGTAGAAGGGAAGTGCCATCGCTGCCGTGCCACCGAACCACTGTGCGATAAGGAAGAGACGGAAGCGGCGGTCGCCGACAAAGGTATCAACGCCACCGCGCAGGAAATCCACGAAACCCACTGCAACGGAATGTTCCACAGGTGCTTGCGGCTCACCGGCTGAGACAAAGAAAATGGCTGACACCAAGAGTAAAGCCGCGCCGAGCACCAGCAATGCCGCATAGCCGCTGGGAAACGGCAGGGCTTGGAGGATGCGGTGCGCCGCCCAGGCCACGGCGAGCGCAAGGAGACCGCCGCCGAAGAACCTAAGCGCCAGCATTCGGCTGCGCTGCGTCGAGGGGATCGAGCGCGCGACGATGTCGTTGTACGGCACGGCCACGATGCCGCTGACGAAGGCAAAGACAGTCCATAGCGCGAAGAACATGACGACCACGGATGTGCCCGGCGGACTACTGGCCAGCCAGAGCAATGCGGCGAGGCCGGCAAGGCACGCCACGCGTCCGAACGCGCCAACCATGTAGAACGGCAGACGCCGTGCGCGTCGCTGCGCGTAGTAAGCGACGAAGAGTTGCGGGAACAGCCAGCCGAAGCGGGCGATGCCCGCCGCCGCGCCGACCGCGAAGGTGCTGCCTGTCAGCCCATGCACAAGCGCCGCCACGACGGTGTTCGTATCGACCGTCGCCGCGCCGCCCTGGAAAAAGATACCGGCGGCTGAGATGCGCCGGAAACGCCGCTTCGACTCAGTCGCTTCGGACACGCTGCGCTCCCGCTTCCCGCAGCTCGGCGAGCACCACGCCTTGGCGCCATAGCGCGAGAGCGCCAATACTGGCGACGGTCAAGAGGCTCGACGCCTGCACCACCAACACCATCGCGAGCGCCTTCTCTTGGCCGACGTCGAAGAGCCCGAGCGCGAAGATCGCGCCGATCACGAAGCTGCCCGGAATTTTCGCGAATGCACCGAGAACCGCCACGAAACCCAAAAACACCATCAGAAACAGGTACTGCGCCGTCTGCAAATCAGCGCCGAAGGCGAGGCCTGCCCACAGGAAATGCGTGGCGGCGAAAAGCTTGATGGTGATGCTTGCAGAGACGATGCCGAAACCGCGCCAGAATTCGCGCGGCCAGACGATGCCCGTTGCGAAGGAAGCTGCAACCCGCCTCACGGGTCCAAGGACGCGCGCCGGCAGGCGCTCGATCAATCGCATGAACCATCCGCCGGGCTGCAATGTCCTGCGCTTGTAGAGTGAAAGCGCGAGCAGCAGCACCGCGAACAACACGAAGCTACCGGAAGCGACCCATGTGAGCCCCGCGCGAATATCGCCGGTCGGATCAGGGAAGACTACGAGCAGCAGCGCAACCGGTACGAGCAGCGCAAAGACGATGCCGTCAGTCGCGCGGTCGATGGCAACGGTTGCAAGTACGGCCGTCATCGCCAAGCTCTCGCGACGGGCGACCAGCCAGGCTCGCGCGAGCGCGCCGAAGCCAAAGGGAATGAGCAGGCCCGCAAGGTAGCCGGCCATGATCGCGCCGAACAGATGAAGCGTACCGATGGACCGCATCGGGTAGAGGATCTGGCGCCATTTCCAGGCGCGGACCCATTGTTCGGCGACGATCGCGAGCGGCACCAACAGCAGCAAGCGAACGTCGGCGCCGACGAGGACGGTGCGAAAACTGTCGAGATCGAAGCGCCGCAGCACCCAGACGAGCGCTGCAATGCCGATCAGGCCGCCGAGCCACGGCCAGCACCGGCGCCAGCGGCTCCCCGCCGCGGCCTGCATCACGTTCTCGCCTCGATACCATCAAGAAAGGCAATGTAATCGGCAGGCAGCTCGCGCTGGCGTGCCGCCTCGCGGATCAGGTTCAGGTAGCCCGTTCCCGGCCGGCCCTCGAGCGCCGCGTGCGGCACCTTGTAGGTCACGACAGACAACCGGTTGCCAGCGATATCCTCCATCTCGGTCCAGAGGTAGTCGTACTGCTTGCCTTCGCTGTTATCGAGTCGGGCGAATTTGTGTAGAGGCAAGAGGTAGAGAGCGCCGTAAACCACGCCGCCGGGCGCCTCAATGATGTTGGCCGGAGCCGACACGCCTGGGCGCATGCCTCCGGCAGAAGTGAACACCAAGCGGTAGTCATGAAGGCGACCGACCCGTGACTCCAACCACTTCATGTGCCGGCGTTCCCGGAACAGGCGCTCGTTCATGTTGGAGCCGTAGGCGAAATACCAGATCGGGTCCGGAACCTTCACCGGTGGCGTGCGGCCACGGCGATACCGGATCCACAACCGGGCCGCGGCCCAGAGCGCCGAGTTCATCGCGCGGTCTCGTGAAACTCACGCACGGCCGCCTTTTCGCTCCCGGCCTTTCGCCGTCGACATTGCGGAGAACGATTTTGGCTGTTCCGCCGGCCGCATACAGCCGCACGTAACCCATGCGTCAAGGCAACGCTGAACAAGCATCATTTTTGAAACGGCACTTGTTCACATTGCCCTAGGTCTGGCCCTCGGCCACCGATGCCGATTTGACGCTCGTCGCTGGTTCGGAGGGAAGAATCCGGCTCAAGGCTGCCTCCAGATGGCCGACCGTGCGCTCGATGTTGTGCAGTTTCTCCAGGCCAAACAAGCCGATGCGGAAGGTTTGAAAGTCCGCTCCCTCGTCGCATTGCAGCGGCACACCGGCGGCGGTTTGCAGGCCCTGGCCAAGGAATTTCTTGCCGGACTGGATCTCCGGGTCTTCGGTGTAGCTGACCACCACGCCGGGTGCTTCGAAGCCCGGCGCCGCCACGCTTCTGATCCCTCGGCTGGCAAACAGCGTGCGCACCTGGCGGCCCAGTTCCTGCTGCTCGGCCTTGAGCTTGTCGAAGCCGTAACGCCGCGTCTCCTGCATCACATCGCGCAGGCGCAGCAGCGCGTCGGTCGGCATGGTGGCGTGGTAGGCATGGCCGCCGCCCTCGTAGGTCTCCATGATCTGCAGCCACTTGCGCAGGTCGCAGGCAAAGCTGCTGCTGCTGGTGCCGTCGATCTTTTCACGAGCCCGCTCGCTCAGCATCACCATTGCGCAGCAGGGTGAACTGCTCCAGCCCTTTTGCGGCGCGCTCACCAGCACATCGACCCCGGTCGCTTTCATGTCGACCCAGATTGCGCCGGATGCGATGCAGTCAAGCACGAGCATGCCGCCCACCGCATGGACGGCCTCGGCCAGCGCTGTCAGGTAGTCGTCGGGCAACATCATGCCGGAGGCGGTTTCCACGTGCGGTGCAAACACCAGTGAGGGCTGTTGCGCCCTGATGGCTGCCACCACCTCGCCGATCGGGGCCGGCGCGAACGGCGCCTGCTTGCCGGCGCCGACGCGGCGCGCTTTCATGATGATCGACTCAGCCGGAATCTTGCCCATGTCAAAAATCTGGGTCCAGCGGTAGCTGAACCAGCCATTGCGAACCACCAGCACTTTTTGATCGGCGGCGAACTGCCGTGCCACCGCCTCCATGCCAAAGGTGCCGCTGCCCGGCACGATGACAGCCGACCGTGCCTGGTACACCTCCTTCAACATGCCCGAGATGTCGCGCATCACCGTCCGGAAACTGCTCGACATGTGGTTGAGCGCGCGGTCCGTGTAGACCACGGAGAATTCAAGCAGGCCGTCGGGATCAACGTTGGGCAACAGACCAGGCATGTTCGGCTCCTGTCAGGTTGGAAGATGGGTCGGGCTTGGCTGCGCGGGGTGGCGACCGGAGCGACCGGGGAGTCGGAGACTACCACGTTCAATGTGAACCGGCGTGACGCTCGTGCAGCGACCGAAATGAGAGTCGGTGCCCGCGATGTAGGCTCAAATTACGCGCTTGAGGGCGTCGCGCCAACGTTGCGCCAGTTTGCCCCAGCCGGCCGGGTTCGGGTGAATTTCGTTCAGCCAGTCGCCGCTGCTGCCGCTGCTTCCCGGCAGGGCCGGGTCCAGGCTGCCCTCGGTTGGCACGATGAAGACATTGGGCCGGCCTGCCGCCCAGTCCGTGATGGTTTGCCGCAACTCGGTGAAGATGCTGCCGGTCAGACCCAGCCACAGACCCGGCGGAATGTGGTTCTTCGTGTAGGCCTCGCACAGCCAAGCCCTGCTGCCGGGGAAAGCCGGGGCATAGCGCGCCACCGGGGTGTCGTAATGGTTCAGCAGGATCGGCACGCCGGCGTGGCGGCTGAACTGCACCCGCTCGTACAGCCGGCTGAAGTTCGGGTCCAGATACTCGAACACCAGCCGGTCCAGCGCGGCCCGGTCCATGCAGTCGGCGCCGTCCAGCGGCGGCTGATGACCGGCCAGGTCTTTCAGGATGCCTTGTCCAGCGGGCGGGTCGCGCGCCGCATCGATGAAGTCATTGCCACCGGCGCTGAGCAGGACGGCGTCGAACTTCCAGTTGAACGCGGTGTCGACCCAGAGCCCGAAGTCGCCGGCGACGCATTCGCCGATGCGGCGCATGGTGTCGCCAAAGCGTGCCAGGTTGATGATCAGCACATCGTCGCCGCCAGCGCTCATGGCGCGCGCCAGGTGATCCGGCAGCGACACTGTGGTGGCCGAACTTCGCTCCATCCACGAATCGCCTTCGGCCAGCAGGCGGTACTTGAATTGCTCGGGCGCCAGGCCGTGGTCCAGGTAGCGGTCGAACTCGCTGCTGTAAATAACGGTCGATGACATGGTCAGCCCTTTGGCCCTTCAGCCCTTCAGCCCTTTGGCGGCACGTTGCAGTATCTCCTGCGTGCCGATGTCCTTGGCGCACCATGCCGCGACCTGGCGCGATGAACTCGACAGACCATGCCCGTCCGGGCCGCTGCCAACGCCATGCAACACCTGGACAGCCACACCAGCGTCGGCCAGCGCCTCGGCCATCGCGGCTTGCGAGGCCCAGAACACATTTCGGTCGTTCGGGTTGCCGAGCACGAACACGCGCAAGTTCGGATGCATCCGTCCGAGCTGGATGTGTTTGGTCGGTTCATAGGAGTCGGTGTAGTCGGTGGTGTCGCGGCTGCGTCCCAGCATCTCCCAGCGAATGCGCGGTGACGATGGGGCTGAGGTGGGAACCGCGCACAGGATGTCAGAACGCAGCGTCAAGAGCGAAGAGGTCACATGGCCGCCACCGCTTTGCCCGGCGATGACGAACTCTTCGACGCCGTAGCTTGCCTTGATGCGGTCCAGCGCGGCTGAGATCAGCGCCGACTCGGCTGGGCGGCGCCGCTGCATATGGTCGCCTGACGAGCCATGGGTGCCGGGCCGACCGAAAAAGATGTACGGCAGGCCAAGCTGTTTGCCCCAGCGTTCGGCGTCGGCCTGCTGCCTGGCGATGCTTGAGCTCAGGTAGATTGGGTTGGTCTTGCCGACGCCGACAGACACGTCGCCATGAAAAAACACCAGCACCCGCTTGACGGGGGCCTTGCCCAGGCCGGCGCTCCAGTAGCGTAGGCACTCGGCGCCAAAGCGACCGGCGTCGGCCCACGCCGCGTGTGATGCCAAATGACACTGTTCGCGCGTTGCGGCAACGCCGCGCAACACGGCAGCCTCGGAAAAATTGCCCTCGTCGCTGAACGGCAGGCGCCCGGTTTGCGCGCCGGCGCAGAGCGGCAGCGCCACGGCCAGACAGACAACCACCCGGGCAGTGACCCACTGTCGCATGAGCGCGGTGGCAAGCACGACAGGCCTCGGGTCGGCAGGATGCGGGTCTTGGGGCATGGCGTCGCGTTTTTCAATGCGCCGCTTCGACCGGGCGGCCGAATCCAGCATACACCGCCGGGGCCGGCCGGGCCAAGTACCATCGGCCCATTTGAACCTGGGGCCAACATGGCAACACAAGGCAATGACAAACTGGCGGTCCTGATTGACGCCGACAACGCGCAGGCGTCGGTGATCCAGGAACTGCTGGCCGAGGTGTCCAGCTACGGCACGGCGACCATCAAGCGCGCCTACGGCGACTGGACCACGCAAAACCTCAAGGGCTGGAAGGAGGTGCTGCACCGGATGGCGATCCAGCCGATCCAGCAGTTCAGCTACACCAGCGGCAAGAACTCCACCGACTCCTCGCTCATCATCGACGCCATGGACGTGTTGCACGCGAACAGCGTGGACGGCTTTTGCCTGGTCTCTTCCGACAGCGACTTCACGCGCCTGGCGACACGCATCCGCGAGGCCGGTCTCGTGGTCTATGGTTTTGGCCAGCGCAAGACACCCGAGCCCTTTGTCGCGGCCTGCGACAAGTTCGTCTACACCGAGATCCTGCGACCCGAACGGGAACGCCTGCGCGATCAGGAGAAGGCGGTTGAAGTGCCAGCCCTGCCGCCGCTGGAACCCATGATGGTGGCCGCGGTGGAAGCCACGGCACGCGACGACGGCTGGGCCACCCTGGGACCGGTGGGCAGCCACATCACCAAGAACCATCCGGCTTTCGACTCGCGCAACTACGGCTTTGGCAAACTGCGCGAACTGGCGCGGGCCCAGCCCTACCTTGAGCTGAAGGAGGTTCCAACGACCCGTCCCGATGGCGTGACACAGACCAACCTGCACGTGAGATTGAAGAAACTATCCAGCAAGAGGCGCGCATGACGCATCCAGCACCCGCGTTTGAAGTCCTGCCGCGCGACCTGTCGGCCTATCGCAGCGGCAACACCGGCATCGACTATGTGCACCGCTTCGTCTCCGGCCAGCCTGGGCCGCATGTGCTGGTCAATGCGCTGACGCACGGCAACGAGATTTGCGGCATGGTGGCCGCCACCCATCTGCTCGACAGCGGCGTGCGCCCGAGGATCGGCACCTTGACCGTGAGTTTTGCCAACGTCGAGGCCTACCAGTCGTTCGACCGGGACAAACCGTTCGAGAGCCGCCAGCTGGTGCATAACCTGAACCGCATCTGGTCGCCCGAATGGCTCGACGGAAGCGAAGACAGCCCCGAGCTGCGGCGCGCGCGAGTGCTGCGGCCTGTGGTGGCGGCGGCCGACCATATTCTCGACATCCACTCGACTAGCCAGGACGTCGCGCCGTTCTGGGTCTATCCCGCCTTCGAGCGCAACGCCGCCGTGGCGCTGACCATCGGGCGCCCTGCGGTGCACCTGGTCATGCCCAGTGGACTTGGCTCGGGCACGCCGCTGATCCAGCATGGTCGCCATGGCGCGCCGGACGGATCTGGCGCCGCACTGGTGGTCGAATGCGGCCAGCATTTCCTGCGCGCGACGGCCGACATGGCGAGCGCCGTGACGCTCGACTTCCTGGCCCACTTCGGCCTGATCGAACGTGAACCGAAGGCTGTGGCGCTTGTCGCGCAGCGGCGTTTTGAGCTATTGCAGACCTGTATGGTCAAGACAGCGGAATTTGCCTTTGCGCGGCCGCTGGTCGGCTTCGAGGTGTTCAGCAAGGACGAACTGATCGCCACCGATGGCGCCGACGAAATCCGCGCGCCGTGCGACGACTGCACCGTCTTCATGCCGACGCGCTCGGCGATTGTCGGCAGGGAAGGCGTTTACCTGACCCGGCCGCTTTGAGCCAGGCGTCGCGGGTGGGCGGCTACTTGTTTTTCAGCTTGCGCTACTTGCGTGGCGTGCCTGACGATTGTCAGCATCCACCTGCACAGTCAGTTGCGAATCGATACCATGAGCGTCCATGAATGCAAGTTTGGACGCAGGGTCGTGTGGCGGGTTGAACGATGTCTGAGCGCTACACGCGGCGCCGGCTGCTGAGCGTCGCCATTGCAGCGACTCTGGCCGCAACCCTTTCAGCTTGTGGCAAGAAGGAGTTGCGGGGGCGACTGGTGCCTCGTGGGGCCGCCGTGCTGGCGCTCGGTGATTCAATCACCTTTGGCACCGGCGCGGCTCCTGAGGCCAGCTACCCCGCCGTGCTGGCGCGGCTAAGCGGCTGGAATGTGATCAATGCCGGTGTGCCGGGAGATGTCTCGGCGCAGGCGCTGCAGAGGTTGCCGTCACTGCTGGGCCAGCATGGTCCGGAACTGGTACTGGTGAGTATCGGCGGCAATGACTTTCTGCGCCGCGTCGCTGAAGCCGAGACCCGAACCAACGTCCGGCGAATTTGTCAACAAGTCATTGCCGCGGGCGCCCAAGTGTTGCTGATTGCCGTGCCGCGCCCCTCCCTGGCGGCCGCCGTGGTCCGCTCTCTCAGCGATCACAGCCTCTACGGTGAGCTCGCTCAGGAGCTCAAATTGCCACTGCACGCCGGCGGCTGGGCCGATGTGCTCGGCGACGAGAGTTTGCGCTCGGACGCCATCCACGCCAACGCGCGGGGCTACGAGCGATTTGCCCAAGGGCTGACTGCCCGCGCGCAGGACCTGGGTCTGCTCGCCGCGGCCACTTGACAGGATCGACCAGCCCGCGCCGGCCTTCCGCTCAGTGGCTCCGGACTCATGCTATCGAAAACGTAGCTAGGTGATGGGGATGCCGAGCATCCCATGGGCGCCGCTACTTGCTTTTCAGCTTGCCGCGCGGCTGCACCAGCGTGACCGGCGGAGTCGGCCGGTCCGAGCTGGACTGCTTGGGCGGCGAATTGTCCTTCTTGGGCTTCTTCGCCATCTTGTTGCTGCGCTGTTCGCCTTTGGCCATGGGATCTCCGTGGTTGGACTCGGGTGGAAATGGTGGGGTGAATGGTAAAGCAAAAATCGGCTCGGATTCCGGCGTTCGGCCAGGTCCAAGAGAAGTTGAGCTTTCGCCGCCAGGGCCGCACGAATTGGGTCAGTCCTCCAACACCCGCACCTTGACGCTCTTGCCCTTGATGCGAGCGGCATTCAGCCGGCTGGCGGCCTCACGCGCGATGACACGGTCCAGCGCGACATAGGTGGAAAACTCGTTGACGTCGATCTTGCCGATCTGCTCGCGCCGGTAGCCCAGGTCGGCGGTGAGCGCGCCCAGCACGTCGCCAGCGCGGATTTTTTCCTTGCGCCCGCCCTGGATGTGCAGCGTGACCATCGGCGGCACGAGCCGGCCATCAGGGCCGCTGCCGGTCGCCGCAAGTTCATCGAGTTTGTGCCACTGCGACTCGCGGCCCTGCATCTGTTCGATGCGGCCGACGTAGCCCATCTCGTCCAGGCTCACCAGGTTCAGGGCCAAGCCGCGGGCTGTGCTCTCGGTACCCTTGCCGGTGCGGCCAGCGCGGCCGGTGCGCCCGATGCGGTGGATATGGACTTCGGCGTCGGGCGTCACATCGACGTTGATCACCGCCGCCAGATTCGCGATATCGAGCCCGCGCGCCGCCACGTCGGTGGCCACCAGCACCGAGCAGCTGCGATTCGCAAAGCGCACCAACACCTGGTCGCGCTCGCGCTGCTCCAACTCGCCAAACAGCGCCAGCGCGCTGAAGCCTTGTTTCTGCAACCGGGCCGCGAGCTTGCGGCACTGCGCCTTGGTGTTGCAAAACGCCAGCGTGCTGGCCGGACGAAAGTGGTTCAGCAGCAGGCTCACGGCATCCAGTCGTTCGCCGTCTTTCACCTGGTACCAGCGCTGCTCGATCTGGCCGAGCGCGTGCTGCGCTTCGACCCTCACGCTGAGCGGCTCGCGCATGAACTGGGCCGAGAGCTTGGTGATGCCTTCCGGGTAGGTGGCGGAGAACAACAGGGTCTGGCGCGACCTTGGGCATTGCCGCGCTACCGTGACGATGTCGTCGAAGAAGCCCATGTCCAGCATGCGGTCGGCCTCGTCCAGCACCAGGGTGTTGAGGGCGTCGAGCCGCAGGCTCTCGCGCGCCAAGTGGTCCATCACGCGGCCTGGCGTTCCCACCACGATGTGCGCGCCGTGCTCCAGCGTCGCCAACTGGCCGCGCAGCGGCACGCCGCCGCACAGCGTCACCACCTTGATGTTGTCCTCGGCGCTGGCCAGCCGGCGGATCTCGCTGCTCACCTGATCGGCCAGCTCGCGTGTCGGGCACAGCACCAGCGCCTGCACGGCAAAACGCCGCGCGTTCAAGTTTGCCAGCAGCGTCAGCGCGAACGCCGCCGTCTTGCCGCTGCCGGTCTTGGCCTGCGCGATGATGTCCCGGCCCAGCAGCGCCGCCGGCAAACTGGCCGCCTGAATCGCCGTCATTTCCAGGTAGCCCAGGCGCTGCAGGTTGGCGAGGGTGGCCGGGTTGAGGGGGAGGGTGGCGAAGCTGGTGGAGACGGGGGCTGCGCGGGGATTGGAGTTCATGCCCCGATGATTTCACGTTGATTGCTGGCGGCGCCGGCGGGCGGCTTCGGCCGGCGCACGATACCGGTTCGGCTGGCCGCCCAGGCGCGCGGCCTCAGGCTTGCATCAGTGCCGGCGGTGGTAGGGCCGGTGGCCACCCCAATACCCAAAGCCGAATTGCAACGAGATCGGCGGGTAGTAGGGCTGGACGTAGTAGCGCGAATAGGCCGGCGCGGCAAGCACCACCGCAGGAGGCGGCAGCAGGTAGCCCGGCTGCAACTCCGATATCCCGGCTGGCGGCTGCCCGGCGCCCACAGGGGTGATCTGGAGCCGGATCGTCGGCCCCGGGTCGTAGGGCAACTGCACCTGGTATTGCTTGCCCGCGAATTCATACACCACGTTGTAGGCGACGGTGCGGTTCTCATAGAAATTCTGGGCGGTGCAGCGCTGGTAGGTCTGAGGCCCGGGCCCACCTTCGACCCGGTCGCCGATGATGGCGCCGCCGATCAGCCCGATGATGGTGGCAGCGGCCCGGCCACTGCCGTCGCCCACCGCGTTGCCCATGGCGCCCCCGGCGAGGGCGCCGAGCAGCGCACCGGCGCCGGATCTGGGCTGCTGCACGCCGACCTGGTCGGTGCTGCAGACCTGGCGGGGCACCACCACCTGCTGGATGACCGGCGTGGACGACAGCACGCGCCCCAGTTCCTGGGCCAATCCTGCCGTGCAGGTCAACATCGCTGCAGCCAGAACAAGTTGAGTTTTCATGGCCATCCACCTCCAGAAGGTTCGCACCCTTACATGATACGGATTTGAGCGCCGCGTGGGGCCGAAATTTGATCGGGCAAACGTAAAGTTTCGTGGCGCATGACCCGGTTCACGCGCCCGGCGCGCATCCTCCATTCAATCCGGCCGCGCCAAATTGTCGTCGGGCAAGTGCAACAGGCCGAGAAGACGTTTGCTTGTCATGACTTGATACCTGCAAACGCGGCAGCCCTTGCGTGGTTTGCCACCCGTTACGGCGCTGCGCGAACCGGCGTCCTTCTTACCCGTCTTGCCGCCCTGCGCGAGCTGTTGCCGGCCCCGCGTCGTCCAGTAGTGCTTGATCGCCTTGGCAAGCTGTTTTTCCACATCGAGGCGCAACTCACCCATGGGTCAACCTGCCCGATGCGTCTGGATGACGCGCGTGGAAAACAGCTTGCCGCTGTCCTGCTCCAGCCGGTGGCTGGCCATCTTGAAGTACTTGTCGTCCACTTCCACGCCAATGCTGTTGCGTCCCCACTTGGCCGCGGCCAGATTGGTCGTGCCCGTGCCCATGAACGGGTCCAGCACCGTATCACCGACAAAGCTGAACATGCGCACCAGCCGTTCGGCCAGCTCCAGCGGGGAGGGGGCAGGGTGTTGGCGTGTGGAGGCGCCCGTCAGCCCAGTCCAGATTTGCTGGAACCATTCGCGGTGGTTGCCGGCCGAGATCACGCTCAGCAGTCGCGCCGCATGCGAGGGCTTGCGGTAGCCGCCGGGCTTGCGCTCCATCAGAATGAATTCGATGTCGTTCTTGATCACGCCATTGGGCTCGTAGGGCTTGCCCAGAAAGCCGCCGCCGTTGCCCGATGCCTCGTACACCGCGTTGGCGATCTTGTACCAAATGATGGGCGCCAGGTTGGAGTAGCCCAGCGCGCGGCAATGCTCCTGGATCGACGCGTGCAGTGGCACCACCGTGTGCTCACCCGCGTTCTTGCGGCGCGACAGGCACACATCGCCCACCACGCACACCAGCCCTCATGCTGCCTGCTTCAAGGATAGCTTCACGGTGTAGCCCAGCCGCGCTGCCACATTCACCAGGGCATCCAGCGTGAACTTATGGGTGCGGCCCTTCACCAAATCGTTCATGCGGGGCTGGGTGATGCCGGCGCGCTTGGCCGCTTCGGTTTGCGTGAGCCCCAGCTTGCCGATTGCCTTGCGGATGTGGACAACCAGGTTGGCACGCAGCGGCAGGTTTTGGGCCTCGACCTCGGGCAACCCCAAGTCACGGAAGACGTTATCGCTGCCGACAGTGGTTTGCAGCTCGTCGCTCATCATCGGGCTGCAACAGGCTCACGCTGCCGATAGTTCGTCTAGCGGGAGTCTGGAGACTGCAAGGCTGTGAATGTCCGCCCGGGTGCTGGCGTGCTGCAAATCGATGCCTACCAGTGCGCCATTGGCGTCATAGTCCAGAACCACGCCGTCCCTCACCTCGTCAGAGTCCACCGAGGCGCGGTCGGCCAAGTGGATGTAGAGAGAGTCCGTTGCCTTGTCGTATGAAATTTTCATGGTGTAAACCTACGGTCTGGAAAGGCATTGTGCACTGTAATGCCGTCTGGCAGCGTCACGACCCGCAGGTACTTGCCCAGCTCGTCCACCCATATCCAGTGGCGAACGCGCCCGTCCTCGGGTTGGACTTCGCGCCTGAGCGGGTTGGCCAGCGCGGCTTCGAGCCACTCTGTCTTCAAATAGGGCCGCTTGATGATCACGTCGGTGCGGAAGTACTCGGTGGTCTGCATGGCCTTACTTGCTGAACGTTTCTTTCATCGCGGTGATCTGGTTAAACACCGGCCTCCCCGACGCGTGATCCTTGCGGTCCGCCACAAAGTACCCATGCCGCTCAAACTGGAACCTGTCCTCAACCTTGGCGCTGGCCAGTGACGGCTCCAGATAGGCTTGCACCACCTTCAGGCTGTTTGGATTCAGGCAGGCGAGAAAGTCCTTGCCGCCGGCGTCGGGTTGCGGATCGGTGAACAGGCGGTCGTAGAGTCGCACCTCGGCCCGCAGGGCGTCGGCGACGGCGACCCAGGTGATGACGCCTTTGACCTTGACCGCGCTCGCGCCCGGCGTGCCGCTCTTGGTGTCGGGGACCAGCCGCGCTTGCACCTCAGTGATGTGGCCTGCCGCGTCCTTGACCGCGCCAATGCATTCGATGATGTGGCCATACTTCAGCCGCACCCTGTTGCCGGGGGTCATGGAGCCATCCGCTGCGCGCTGCGGCGGATAGAGCCGGTTGTAGCCCTTCGGCGGCTGTTCTTCAAAGTCGCCGCGCTCGATCCACAGTTCCCTGCCGAACTTGAACTTGCGCAAGCCGCGGTCGGGCAGCGCCGGATGTATCGGCGCCTGGCAGTCGCCGAGTCTGTCGGCAGCAGCTTGACTGCTGTCTTCCGATACGCCCATGACTTCGCCCCAATTCGTGATGACCAGCTTTAGCGGATCGAGCACGGCCATGGCGCGCGCGGCTTTCGGGTCCAGGTCTTCGCGCAGCGCGGCCTCCAGGCTCGCGTAGTCGGTCCAGCCGCCGGCCTTGCTGGTGCCGGCACGTTCGCACATCTGGCGGACGGCCTCGGGCGTGTAGCCGCGCCGGCGCAGGCCCGCGATGGTCGGCATGCGCGGGTCGTCCCAGCCCGACACATGGCCCTCGTCCACCAGTTGCTTGAGCCGGCGTTTGCTGGTGATCACGTAGCTCAGGTTGAGCCGCGCAAACTCGTACTGGCGCGGGTGCGGCTGGGCGATCAGGCCGCCTTCGCACAGGCGGTCCAGCAGCCAGTCGTAGAACGGGCGTTGGTCCTCGAACTCCAACGTGCAGATGCTGTGCGTGATGTTCTCCAGCGCGTCCTCGATCGGGTGCGCGTAGGTGTACATCGGGTAGATGCACCACTTGTCGCCGGTGTTGTGGTGCGTGGCGCGGCGGATGCGGTAAAGCGACGGATCACGCATGTTGATGTTCGGGCTGGCCATGTCGATCTTCGCGCGCAGCACGGCGGCGCCGTCTTCCAGCAAGCCGTCGCGCATCTGGCGAAAGCGTTGCAGGTTCTCCTCCGCGCCGCGGCTCCGGAATGGGCTGTTCACGCCCGGTTTGCCAAAGTCGCCGCGGTTCGCACGCATTTCGTCGGCGCTCTGCTCGTCGACATAGGCGTGGCCGGTCTCGATCAGGTATTCCGCCGCGCGGTACATGAAGTCGAAGTAGTCGCTGGCGTGATAGAGGTGACTCCGCTGTGCTTCGGGGGTGCTCGTGCCGTAGTCGAAGTCCCAGCCAAAACCGAGCCAGCGCACCGCGTCCAGGATGCTGTTGACGAATTCCTGCTCTTCCTTCTCCGGGTTGGTGTCGTCAAAGCGCATGTGGCAGACGCCGCCGTAGTCGAGCGCCAAGCCGAAGTTCAGGCAGATGCTCTTGGCGTGACCCACATGCAGGTAGCCGTTCGGCTCGGGCGGAAAGCGGGTGCGGATGCGCGCCGGGTCCGGGGCGCCCTTGGCGTGGTGCGCCGCGTCACCCGGCGAGCCGCCGAAGCGCCGACCTGCGTAAACGCCCTGGCTCAGGTCGGCTTCGATGATCTGGCGCAGGAAATTGCTGGGCTTGGGACTGTTCTTGTGGTCGGCGGGGGCGCTCATGCGCTGGATTTTAGGCGGCAGGGTTCACGCCAGCCTGCCCCGCGCAGCCATGCGTGTCGCCAGGTTCACTACATTGCGCGGAACAGGTGCGCGTAGAGCCGGCTGACGGCGAGGCGCTCCTTGCGCTGGCGCAAACCGATGCTGAGCTTGCCGGATTCGTCGCGTTGCACGGTTTCGATTGCGGTGGCCCGCACCAGCGTGCCACGGTGCACCTGCCAGAACTGATTCGCGTCGAGTTGCGGCAGCAGGTCCTTCAACGGCGTGCGGATCAAGTACTCGCGCTCGGCCGTCAGCACCCGCACATACTTGTCGGCGGCCTCGAAGTAGATCACCTCGGCGAGCGGCACCATGCGCAGTGTCTGGCCGGAACTGCTGGCGACGCTGGCCTGAATCACCGTCAGCGGCGCAGCCGCTCCGGACGCCGCGGTTATCGCCGGCGCCAGCAACTGCCGCAGTTGCGTCACAGCAAGCTCCAGAGATGATGCCTGGCCGCTGACCGAGGTGGCGCGCGCCGCCAGCAGCGCCTGCAGGCGCCCAACGGTTTGCTGCAGCCGCTCGCTCTGCACCGGTTTGAGCAGGTAGTCCACCGCCTGTTGCTCGAAGGCCTGCACCGCGTATTGGTCGTAGGCGGTGACGAATACCAGCGACGGAAAGGCCTGGCCGTCGGGCCAGCGGTCGGCCAGTTCGGCGGCAGCTTCGAGGCCGCTCACTCCCGGCATGCGGATGTCGAGGAACAGCACATCCGGCCTGAGCTTGAGCGCCGACGCCACCGCGGCAGCGCCGTCCCCGACAACGGCGACCACCCGCAGTTCGGGCCAGGCGCGCGCCAGTTCCGCCTGCAGGCTACGCGCGAGCAGCGGCTCGTCTTCGGCGATCAGGGCGGTCGGTTGGCTGCGGCTCATGGCAAGGTCAACGCGATGCGCGTGCCGTGCGGCGGGTTGGACGCGATCGACATTCGCGCCTGCGTGCCCCAGAGCGTGGCGAGTCGCTCGCGCACCTGAGCGAGCCCGAAGCCCGAGCCGCCCGACGCCGCCCGCGCGTCCATGCCGACACCGGTGTCGGTCACTTCCAGCCGCAGTTCACTGCCCTGTCGCCATGCGCGCACCGACACCGTGCCGCCATCGACGCTGGGTTCCAATCCATGCTTGATGGCGTTCTCCACCAGAGGTTGCAGCAACAGCGGCGGAATGCTCCGTTCGCGCAGTTCGTCGGGCAGTTCAAGCGAAAAGCGCAGGCGTGGCCCCATGCGTATTTGCATCAGTTCCAGGTAGTCGCGCAGGCGGTCGAACTCCGTTGCCAGCGAATGCGTGTCGGCGCGCGAGGCGGCCAACGTTGCGCGCAGGTAGTCGATCAGGCGATCGAGCATCTGCTGCGCGGCCAGCCGGTCGGTGCCGATCAGCGCGCGCAGATTGGCCAGCGTGTTGAACAGCATATGCGGCTCGAGCTGACTCTCCAGCAGTTTCAGGCGCGCGCCGGTGGCCTGGTGCCTTGCCTCGGTCATCTTGCTCTCCTGCCAGGCGCTCTTGTTCTTGTTGTAGAAGTAATAGGTGGCGACGCTGCCGGCGAGCAGCGTGATGACGATCGACGTGGGGAGTTGGGCGCGGCCTTGCTCGGTCCAGGAGGAGACGCCGAACCACCAGTCCGCCGCGAGTGTGCCGACAAGGTACCCGCCGAAGATGCCGCCAATCGGCAGCAGCAGGCCCGCGGCGCCGCGCGGCCAGCCCGTTTCGGCGGCGGAGGCGAACAGGTGACGGCCGAAGTCGATCAGCGCCCAGATGGAACTGCCTATGCAGACCGAATAGAGCGCCGGAAACTGGTACGGCCGGTCCGGCATGAAGAAAAACTGCAGCGCCGACACCGCAAGACAGAACGCCAGCGTCTGCGTCAAATGCCGCAGCTTGGCGATCCAGTCGATTCTCATGGACCGTCTGCCACAGGCTCAGGGGCCGTCGCGCCGACCCTGCAGTCGCCCGCGTTCCTTTTGCACCATGCGCTCGCGCAGCCCGCTGCCGGCGCCCAGCACCCAGACCGAGATGCCGTGTAGCGCGAGACCCAGGCCCCAGCCCAGCGCCGGCAGGTATGACCACCGGCGATGGCCGAGGCCTTCGGTGGAAATCAGGAACAGAAACACGTTGACCACGAGGTAAACGCCCGCGTGGGCATACCAGCGAAGTTTGGCGCCGGCCCGTTTTCGAGCCAGCCGCTCAATCTGTTCAGCAGAAAGTGGTGTGTTCATGGTTGTTGATTCGCGTTCGATTCTAGGGTAGCAACTGCATTGGAAGTGACGTTCAGGCCGAGCCACTGACCCCGCACCAAGTCACCCAGGTAGCGTCCGGGCAGCAGGGTGAATGCGCCGGCGACCAGGCAGGCGCCGAGGTAGAGCCCGACCATGGTCTTGCGATGCCCGTTGACGTTACCCCGCGCCAGCAGCCAGAACGCACTGACCAGGCCCAGCGCGGTGACCGGGACCAGCAGGTGGATGGGGGTGAAGCCGGCCAGGTTGGGTAGTTGGAAGTCACGGATGAACATCGCGGAGGCGGCCGTCACGACCATCAGTGTGACCCAGGCGTAGCCGAAGGCGCGGTGCAGCCTGGGATGCTGCTGACTCCCGAGACGCGCCCACAGCGCGAACGGGCCGATCACGGTGGCGGCGATCGCTGCGCTCATGTGGATCGCAATCAATGGCGTCAAAGTCATGGTCATGGTCAAGTCCCCGGTTCGCGCTGCGGCTTGCAGCTTGGAGAGGACTTTGCCGGCCAGCGCCGCGCGACGCCAGTCCGAAGCGACAAAATGCCGGACGGCTTCGCGAAACGACGCAGCAACAGAGCGAGCATCCTTAACCTGCGGTTACACCTCGGCGGCAGCGGCTAGCCGCCGCTTTCTACAATAGCCCGCATGAAAAGATCACGTTGGATTGCGGGCCTGCTGGTTCTCGCGCTAGCTGGCGCCGGTGGTGGCGCCTGGTGGTGGACGCAGTCGAACAAGGGCGATGCCATCCAGTACCGCACGGCGAAGATCGAGCGCGGCTCGCTGCAGGCCACGGTGTCGGCCAGCGGTGCGGTGAACCCGGTGACGCAAGTCTCGGTGGGCACGCAGATCTCGGGCCAGATCAAGGAACTGCTGGTTGACTTCAACAGTGAAGTGAAGGCTGGCCAGTTGATCGCGCTGATCGACCCGGAGACCTACGAGTACCGGGTCCGCTCGGCCCAGGCCGATGTCGATGCGGCGCGCGCCACCGTGCTGACGGCGCAGGCCAACGTGGCGGCCAGCAACGCCCAGGTGTCGCGGGCGCGGGTCGACCAGATCGAGGCGCAACGCGACTTCGAGCGCAAGCAAAGCCTGGTGGAAAAGCAGTTCATCGCGCAAAGCGAGGCGGACCGGGCCCGCGCGCTGGTGAACACCAGCGGCGAGGCGCTCAAATCCACCGAGGCGCAGGTGGCGGTGACCGCGGCCCAGGTGAAGAGCGCGCAGGCCAATGTGGCGCAGCGCGAGGCGACGCTGGCGCAGGCTCGGATCGACCTGCGGCGCACGCGCATCACCTCGCCGGTGAACGGCATCGTCATCAAGCGCGCCATCGAGAAGGGGCAGACCGTGGCGGCCAGCCTGCAATCGCCCGAGCTGTTCGTGATCGCCCAGAACCTGCGCGACATGCAGGTCGATGCCAGCATCGATGAGAGCGACGTGGGCCGGATACGGACCGGGCAGCGGGCGAGTTTCACGGTTGACGCGTTTCCGGGCTCGACCTTCGAGGGCCAGGTGTCCCAGGTTCGAAAGGCCGCGCAAAACGTCGCCAACGTCATCACCTACACGGCGGTCGTGTCGTTCTCCAACTCCGACGGTCGCCTGCTGCCTGGCATGACCGCCAATGTGCGGGTCGTGACCGACTCGCGCGAGAACGTGCTCAAGGTTCCCAACGCGGCGCTGCGGGTGCGTCTGCCCGGCGTCGAGCCTGCCGCGGCGGCGAGCGCCGCGCAGGGCCAGCGCGGCGCGGCCTCCGCTCCGTCGGCTGCGGCCTCCACCACCAGCACCAGCGACGCCGGCGCGGCAATGCGCGGTGGGTCGTTTTTTTCGCGGGCCTTTGCGCAGCCGGCCGGCGGCGGTTTTGCTGCGTTGCGCGAGCGGCTGACCAGCGAACTGCAGCTAAAGCCCGAACAGCAGCGCAAGCTCGATGCGATCAGCGAGGAAATGCGGCCGCGCTTCATGGCGCTGCGCGACCTGGCCGAGGCGGAACGCGCGACGCAGCGCGAAAAGTTGTCGGCCGAAATGCGGCAAAAGATCAACGCCATGCTCGACGCTGGGCAGCGCACCAAGTACGCCCAGATGGTGGAAGCAGCACGCAACCAGGCTGGCACGGGCCAGGCGCCAGCCTCGCCGGCAGCCGCCCA
>JBCKPH010000037.1:0-22029 GCA_038901755.1 Burkholderiaceae bacterium
CTGACCTCCGGTGTCATTCGTCGTCTGCCGTAGCGCCCACTGTGCTTGTGATGTCCGACTCGAATTTGTTCGAGCAATTGCTGGTCATCGCACGCGCGCTTCGATGGTGCGCGCCCCCGTGCGGCATTCAGACCACTGCGCGATACTGATAGCAAATCGCACATCATCGTTGTGGCATAGACCTCTCGATGTTGTTCTATCCAGGCGTACTTCACATCGACTCCCGAGCAAAGTACGCCGCCGCTTTTTTTAAGATTTCCTTTTCCACCTTCAGTCGGCTGTTCTCCTGTCGTAAACGGCTGTTTTCCGCCTCCAGCTCCGACACCGGCTTTGCGCTCACGTGCTTGACCAACTCCTGCCCTTTGCGGGCTCGGTACACCCAGTTGGCCAGCGTCTTGTTCGACATCTCAAGCGATCGGGCCACCGCAGTCATGCTGCGTTCACCTGTAATGACCTGCTTGACCGCCGCTGCCCGAAACTCCGCCGTGTACTTTCTATCCGTTCCAGCTTTCATGATTTGCACTCCAAAAAGTCAAAATAACAGACTTCGTGGCGTCCATTTTTTGGGGACCAGATCATCTTGTCCAACCAGGTGTGAGAGCCTGAAGCACTGAATCCGGCCTGAAATGGAGGGTGGGTTGATCATCCCAAGAATGGTGATCAACATGAACGAAGCAAAGCTGAGCATGATCGAGCAGATCGAGCAATTCCTCAGTGCCAGTGCCGATGTCGCGTTTACTGCGCACGGTAGCGATGACTTTGAGCGTTACGCGCATGTGGCTCGGGTGCTCAAGCGCTTTGACTATCACCAGCGCAACAAAACCGAGCGTGGCGTACTGCTGCGCTACTTGCAACACACCAGCGGCTACAGCCGCGCCCAAGTCACCCGGCTGGTGGCCCAATGGCACGACAACCGTTTGGCCAATGTACCTCTTGTCAAACGCTATCGTGCCCCCGCAGCACCCTTTGCCCGCAAATACACCGCCCTGGATATCGAACTCCTCGTGGAGATGGATAAGGCCCATGAGGATGTCTGTGGTCCGGCCATCGCGCACCTCTTGAAGCGTGCCTGCAAGGACTACGGCGACACGCGCTATGAGCGCCTGGCCAGCCTGTCATCCTCGCACCTGTACAACCTGCGCAAAAGCGCAGGCTACCAAGCTCAGCGAGTGAGTTTCACCAAGATCCACCCGGTGTGCAACGCCATCGGCGTGCGCAAGGCACCACGCCCCAACGGGCGAGCCGGTTATGTGCGCATTGACAGCGTCCACCAAGGCGATGAAGACGGCATCAAAGGGGTGTACCACATCACCTGTGTTGACAGTGTTTGCCAATGGCATGTCGAGGCCTGCGTACAGGGCATCAGCGAGGCATTTTTGCTGCCCGTATTGGAGTCGATCATGGAGCAGCTTCCATTTGTGATTGAGGGCTTTCACTCGGTCAATGGTTCGGAATACATCAATGCAAAGGTCGCCAAGATGCTGAACAAACTGCGCATCGAGCAAACCAAGTCACGCTCGCGTCACAGCAACGATAACGCCCTGGCGGAGAGTAAAAATGCCAGTGTGGTGCGCAAGCACATGGGCTACGACCATATCCCGAAGAAGCACGCAGAACCGATCAATGCGTTTTACCAAAACACATTCAATCCTTGGCTCAACTTGCACCGTCCCTGCATGTTTGCCACGCCGATCATCAGCCCCAAGGGCAAGGTCATCAAACGCTACAAACACGCGGATGTAAAGACGCCTCTGGAGTGCCTGGTGTTGCTCAATGAAAAGGGTTTGGTGATCTTCAAGCAAGACACGACGTTGACGGTCTTGCTGGCGCAGGCGAAAGAGCAAACAGACCTGGCAGCAGCGCAGGAAATGCAGCGTGCCAAGCCCGCGCTGTTTGCAAGCTTTCGCAAACCAAAACGCCAAGCATAAAACGTTCATGAAAGGGGCATGCGGCGCGCGCCCGTGTGGACAACTCACCTGCCCACACCACAAGGGTATGGACAGCCCCTGCGGGGTGCGTGAGTTGACCACACTGGAGACTGACGCGCTTCGCTTGCCGGACTGCCCTTTGAAATTAAGCCCTTAAACTTCCACTTTCAACCCGGTCAACCCAACCCGCCAAATCACCGACACCAGTACCGCTTCAGGCTCTCAAGTCGCTCATCCTAAGTGATTGATCTGTAACGGTTTTTTCTGAGTGACTTTCGGGCGATTTGCGGCCTTGGCCCGATTACTTCGCTCATACCTGAATTGGAAAGTACTTTCGCGTCAGCGTGACTCCGCCCCCGGGGGTTGTTCCACAATGGCGTAATCGCAAACCCGGTTTTTGCCCGCCGTCTTCCCATGCAAAAGGGCGGCGTCGGCGGCGCTCACCAGGGTGGCGCTGGTGAGCGCGTCGTCGGGGCAGGTCGCCAGGCCAAGAGTAATGGTCACATGAGCTGTACGGCCTTGCTCGTCCAGCAGAAAAGGCCGGTCCGCGACACCGCAGCGCAGGCGTTCGGCCAGGAGCAGGCCCTCCGCTTTGCCCGTCTGAGGCAGCAGCACCGCGAATTCCTCGCCGCCCCAGCGGCACGGCACGTCCGACTGGCGCACGACGCGGCGAAAAACTTCGGCCAGTTGCCGCAGCACGCTGTCGCCGGCCCGGTGCCCGTAGAGATCGTTGTAGCGCTTGAAGTCATCCAGGTCCACGAAGACCAGGGAAAGGTTTCCGGCGGAAAGGTTTCCGGCGTGGCGCTTGGCGCGGTGGATTTCCAGATCGAGCAGCTCGTCGAAAAACCGGCGGTTGTGCAGACCGGTCAGGGGATCGGTGATCGCCAGCCGGCGGACCTCCTCGTACAGCTGGGCGTTCTTGATGGCGATGGCCGCCTGCGCTGCCAGCGTTTCCAGGAGACGGATGTCGTCTTCCGCGTACGCATCCATTTTTTCGGAGAACACGGCGATCACGCCCAGCGTTTGCGCCTCGAATACCAGCGGGGCGACCAGCAGCGTGCGCCAGCCCCGCTTGACGGCAGCCTCCTCGCGCCAGGGCGCAAACGCCGGGTCATTGAGACAGTCGCGCACGATGTGGGCACGGCCGGTCCGCATCGCGATGCCGCCCGGGCCGCGGCCGGCGGCGACGTTTTCGTCCGCGCTGACCCGAATGGCCGCGAGATACTCCTGATCCACCCGATGGGAAGCCACCGGGCGAACGACCGATTCACCCGGTTCGAGCAAGCCGATCCAGCTATGCCCGGCCTCGACCGCGTTTGCCGCGGCGCGGGCGAGATTCGCGAGCAGGTCCTCCAGCTTGAGGTCGGCCGTAATCTGGCGTGTGATCGCCTGCAAGGCTTCCAGCCGGGCCAGGTTTTTTTGCACGCTCTCGTACAGCCGCGCATTCTGGATCGCCACCGCCGCCTGGCCGGCGAAGATCGTCAGCAGCCGCAAATCGTCGGTGGTGAAACCGAGTGAGCCTTCCTTGTCAAAGGCGGACAGGCAACCGATGACCCGCCCTTTGACTTGCAACGGCGCCAGTATCGCCGAGCGGCGGCTGAAGAACTTCTTGCCGAGGTCCGACGCGCGGGAATCGGCGGGAACGTCATTCACCAGCAGAGGCTGCTGGTGTTGAATCACCCAGCCGTGCAGTCCGACGTGGGCCGGATTGCTCTGTCCCAGCAGCTCGGCTGCTTTCGTCCCGTAACCCGCCACGTGGGTCCGCATCTCCCCATCCGGACTCAAGAGCGACACCGAGGCGGTCTCGGCCCTGGTCAGGGTGCAGGCCTTTTCGGCCACCAATTGCAGCACGCTGTGCAACTCCAGCTCGCCGACGACCGCCGCGCCCACCTCCTGCAAGGCGGTCAACTCGACCACGTGCCGGGCTGCCTGATCGAACAGGCGTTTCCTCTCCCCGGCCTCCCGCAGCCGCTCGAGCTCCAGGCCCGCCCACTGGCCGAACACGCGCAGCAGGCTCGCGTCGGCTGCGGAAAATTCGACGCCCTGGTCGTGCATCGCGGCGACGACGCCGACAACCTCGCCGTGACGATCCAGGACGGGGACGCCCAGGTAGGCCTGCAGACCGTGTTCGCGCAGGAAAGCGTCGTCGGGGAACTCGTCCAGGGCGCGCTTGGACCAGCAGGCTTGTTTGCGGGCGCGCACGTTTTCGCACGGCGTCCCTTGCAACGGAAATTCCCCGGTGCGGCTGACTCGGCCGTCGAAATACATGGACAGGAGCACTGTCCTGTCCCCATCGATCCGCTGGACGGTCGCAGCCCGCACGCCGAACGTCTCTGCGACGATCATGGCCATCCGGTCGAACACTTCCTCCGGCTCGCCGCTGAGGGTTGCGCTCAGCTCGTACAGCCGCCGCAACCGCGTATCGCGTGGGTCATGTGTCTGGTCCATCCTTGTGCAATCTTGCGCGTGTGCGGGCGCAACGTAAAGAGAAAGCCCTTTCCAACGTGGTATGAGCGTAGTAATCGGCCCACTGCCGCAAATCGCGCCGAAGAAACACTGTGTGCCTTCGTTGTGGCAAAGTTGAGCGCGGAGCCGCTGAAGACCGATTAGGCAATGGTGCTATATGCCCGCGTGTGAGCGTGGTCCTGGGTGACGTCATCGATATTGGTGCATCGGCGTGGCGGTTTACCGCTGACGCGCGGATATCCCGTTTGAGAGAGTGAGCAAGACGACGTACCCGATGCGGCGCCTTGTTTCAACCTCAACAAATGGAGCAACCATGTCCCGACGTCGAGCAACCATCAACCTCAAAACAGTCAAGTCCCGCGCGGCCCTGACTATCACCCACCCCAACGCCGCCGGTATCGATATTGGGAGCGCGGCCCATTTTGTGGCCGTGCCGCCGGATCGAGACGACACGCCGGTGCGCGAATTTCCCAGTTTCACAGTGGACCTCAATGCCATCGCCGACTGGTTGAAATCGTGCAAAGTCGATACCGTTGCCATGGAGTCCACTGGCGTTTACTGGATCCCCTTGTTCGAATTGCTGGAGTCGCGCGGTTTCACGGTGCTGCTGGTCAACGCGCGTCATGTCAGAGGAGAGAAGTGGGCCCGCTTGTTTGAACAACATCCCCCGATTTATAAGTGGACTGCGGGCGGGTTGCCAACGGTGCAGAGTTGTCCACGGCGGCGGTCGGCGCTTGCGACGAACCGGCCGCCCGCGGTGCACAGCTCGGGGCGCACCAGCATCTCGCCGACGACCCGCTCGGGCGTGGCCTCGACGATCCGCACCCCCATCAAGCCGGGGAACAGGGGATCGATCCACTGCTGGACTTGGGCAACGCTGGGCATGCAGAACTCCTTTGTGAGCGTGCGGGAAGAATCAGCGCCCGCCCGGCAGCTCAAACACCAGGCAGGTGGTTGTGGCGTGGGCGTACAGGGTGCCGTCCGGACCGAGCAGTCGCGCCTCGGCGGTGGCAAGCTGGCGCCCGCAATGCAGCACCTTGCCCTCGGCGCGTACCCGTTTCACCTTGGGCGTGAGGGCGCGCACCAGGTTGACGCCCAGTTCAGCCGTGGTGTAACTGCGGCCCGGTGGCATCATGGTTTGCACCGCGCAGCCGAGCGCCGAATCGAGCAGCGTCGCGGCCCAGCCGCCATGCACCGTGCCCAGCGGGTTCAGCAACTGTGGCCCCGGCGTGCCCTGGAACACCGCGCGGCCCGCGCCGACCTCGACCAGCAGGAAGTCAAGCGTGGTTGCGATGGCGGCATGTGGAAGCTCGCCGCGCAGCATGGCCTGCATCATCTCGAGGCCGTTCATGCCACCAATCTGCTCGCGCGTGGCCACGCCAGGCCCGGCGCCACCGGCTATTGCCGCCAGCACGGCCTGCTCCTCGGCCAACCATTGCGCTAACAGATTCACTTTTTCCACGAGGACTCCGAAACGATAGGACTAAGAAAATTGTAGGTGCAACAATCGCGCATGGCAGATTCCGTATTGAATCGGTGCGAAAGAACCCTCGACGAAACGGGCCGGCGAGGCGCCCGCGCTGCATGTTCTTCGACGCTTTTTGCCGCTCACCGAAATGATTAGGCCGGTCGCGCTGTGGCTGGTGCTGCTGGCAGCGGCCGGCACCTTTGCCCTGGCCAGTGGCAACCGCCTCAGCATGGGGCTGTTCGTTGGGCCGCTCAATACGTCGACCGGTCTCGGGCTGGGCAGCATCAGCCTGGCCTTCGCCGTCGGGCAGATCTGGTGGGGCCTGGTGCAACCCTTCGCCGGCGCCGCGGCTGACCGGTTCGGCACCGGGCGGGTGATCCTTGTCGGCGTCCTGCTGCTGAGCCTGGGAACCTTTGTCACGCCCTACATGACAAGTACCGCCGGGCTGGTCTTTGCCATCGGCCTGGTGTCGATGACCGGGGCCGGATTAATCGGCCCGCCGGTCTTGATGGCCGCCACCAGCCGGCTGCTGGCACCAGCGAAACACGCCATTGCCAACGGTGTGGTTAACGCCGGCGGCTCTTTGGGACAGTTTCTGCTGGCGCCGCTGGCTGGGGGGATGATCGCAACGCTGGGCTGGGGCAGTGCGATGCAGGTGCTGGCGCTGCTGGTGCTGCTGGCCCTGCCGGCGGCCTATCTGCTGCGAGGCACGGCCCGCCATGCAACAGCGCCGAGCGGAACGCCAGTACTGAGCAGCATGGACGCCGTGCGCACCGCGCTGCGCCATCCCAGCTATCTGATGCTGGCCGCAGGATTCTTGGTCTGCGGCTTTCATGTCGCCTTCCTTGCCACCCATCTGCCCGGCGTGATCGCCGCCTGCGGCCTGCCACCGCAAACCAGTGGCTGGGCCCTGGGCGTGCTTGGCCTGTTCAACATCGTCGGCAGCGTGACGGTTGGCTGGGCCATGGGGCGCTGGCGCATGAAGTCGCTGCTGTCGCTGATCTACGCGGCACGCGGCCTGGCCGTGCTGCTGTTCCTGTTCGCACCCAAGACCGAGTTGGTGCTATTGATCTTCTCCGCCGTGATGGGCTTGACCTTCCTTTCCACCGTGCCGCCGACCGCTGGCCTGGTGGCGAGATTCTTCGGCCTGTCCAACATGGCGATGCTGTTCGGCATCGTCATGCTGTCGCACCAGATCGGCGCTTTCCTCGGCGCCTGGCTCGGTGGCCGAGTCTTCGAGGCGACCGGCAGCTACGACTGGGTCTGGTACATCGACATCGTGCTCGCCGTCGGCGCTGCGCTGGTGCACCTGCCGATCCGCGAGGCGCGGCTGTCGGCGCGCACGGCAACGGCCTGAGGGCATTGGCAAGCCAAAGAGGCTGGGTGGGCGACTCCGCTCATGTCCCCCGGAACGGGCTGCGCCCGTCCCTCCTCCTCTACTTCGCTGCGCCACCCACCCAGCCTCTTTGGCAACGCGCATCCTTGGCGCACCGCGCGCCCACCATGCTTGCAGGATCAGGCCGGTGGGGCGCTCACGCAGCGAAATAAAGGAGGAGGCCGAAGGCCGGGGGACATTCGCGGAGCTGAGTGCCGCGCCGGCCTGATCCTGCCAGCTGGGTCTTTGAACGCAATACCGTATCAGGCGCTGTCCTGCGCCGGCGTCACTTCCCAGTTCTGGCGCACCTGCTCGCGGCTGTCCACGCTTTCCAGCCGGACGCGAAAGCCCCAGAGCCGTGCCACATGTTTGACCACCTCCTCGGTGCGCTCGTTCAACGGGCGCTCATGGTCCCGAACATGGCGCAACGTCAGCGAGCGGTCGCCGCGCAGGTTCACGTTCCAGACCTGAATGTTGGGCTCTCGTGATCCAAGGTCGTATTGCCGTGACATCGTCTCGCGCAGGCTTCGATAGCCGGTTTCGTCGTGGATGGCGGACACTTCGAGCGTGGGCTCGGTTTCGTCATCGACCACGGCAAACAGCCGCAGCGCGCGCATCACGCGGGGTGACAGGTACTGGCCGATGAAGCTCTCGTCCTTGAAATTGCGCATCGCGTGGTCCAGCGTTTCGAGCCAGTCGCGGCCGGCGAGCTCGGGGAACCACTGCCGATCCTCCTCGGTCGGCGCCTGGCAGATGCGCTTGATGTCGCTGTACATCGCAAGTCCCAGCGCGTAGGGGTTGATGCCCCGGTAGCCCGGGTGGTCCACCGGCGGCTGGAACACCACGTTGGTGTGCGCCTTGAGCCACTCGATCATGATGCCGTCTTCGAGGTGCCCGTCGTCGTACATGGTGTTGAGCAGGTGGTGATGCCAGAACGTCGCCCAGCCCTCGTTCATCACCTGGGTCTGGCGCTGCGGGTAGAAGTACTGCGCGATCTTGCGCACGATGCGCACGATCTCGCGCTGCCAGGGTTCCAGCAGCGGCGCGTTCTTTTCGATGAAATAAAGCAGGTTTTCCTGCGGCTCGCTTGGGAAGCGCGGCGCCTCCTTGTCGGCGCCGTCCTTGCTCGCCTTGCGCGGCAGGGTGCGCCAGAGCTCATTGACCTGCTGCTGCGCGTAGGCCTCGCGTTCCTTGGCGCGCGCCAGTTCCTGCGCGAAGCTCAGCTTGCTCGGGCGCCGGTAACGGTCCACGCCGTAGTTCATCAACGCATGGCAACTGTCCAGCAGCAACTCAACCGCCTCCAGGCCATGGCGCTCTTCGCACTCGGCGACGTAGTTCTTCGCATAGACCAGATAGTCGATGATGGAGGAGGCGTCGGTCCACATGCGGAACAGGTAGTTGCCCTTGAAGAAGCTGTTGTGGCCGTAGGCGGCGTGCGCGATCACCAGCGCCTGCATCGCCATCGTGTTCTCCTCCATCAGGTAGCTGATGCAGGGGTTGGAATTGATGACGATCTCGTAGGCCAGCCCCATCTGGCCGCGCCGGTAGTTCTTCTCGGTCGAGATGAATTCCTTGCCGTAGCTCCAGTGCCGGTAATGCACCGGCATGCCGATCGACGCGTAGGCCTCCATCATCTGCTCGGCGCTGATGATTTCGAGCTGGTTCGGGTAGGTGTCGAGCCCGAAGCGGCGCGCCGTGGCACGGATCACCTCGTGGTGCTGCTCGATCAGCTCGAAGGTCCAGTCGCTCGGGCCGGGGAGGCGCTGCGCCGGCCGCTCCATGGGCGGCGCAGCCCGGTGCTGCGGGTCGGGCGGCCGGCGACCGCCATACTCCTCGGGCGTGGCGGCAGTGCCGACCTTGCGCCGGTTCATGGCGTCGGTCATGACCGCCCCCAGGGCACCGCATGCCCGGCCCCGGCGGGGCGTAGCGCGACTCGGGAGCGGCCCAGCGTCGCGCTCATGCCGGCACCCCCTGGCGCCGGAACAGGTCGCGGAACACCGGGTAGATCTGCGCCACTTCACTTGCCTTGCGCATCGCGAACGCCTCCGACTGCCGCACCAGCAGCGCGTATTCCTGCCACAGGTTCTGTTCCTGCTCGACCACCTGGATGTAGGCGAAATAGCGGCACAGCGGCAGGATGGTTTTTTCCAGCAGTTCGCGGCAGCGCGGGCTGTCCTGGTGCCAGTTGTCGCCGTCGCTGGCCTGCGCGCCATAGATGTTCCATTCGCCGCGCGGGTACCTGGTCTGAATGACCTGCGCCATCAGCAGCAACGCGCTCGACACCACCGTCCCGCCGGTCTCGGTGGCGTGAAAGAACTCGTGTTCGTTCACCACTTCCGCCTGCGTGTGGTGGCGGATGAACACGATGTCGATCTTTTCGTAGTGTCGGGTCAGGAACAGGTAGAGCAGGATGAAGAAACGCTTGGCCAGGTCCTTGCGTGCTTCGTCCATCGAGCCCGAAACGTCCATCAGGCAGAACATGACGGCCTTGGCCGACGGCACCGGCACGCGGACACGGTTGCGATAGCGCAGGTCGATCGGGTCCAGGTAGGGAATGCGCGCGATGCGTTTGCGCAGCGCCTCGATGTCGCGCGTCAGCGCCTCGATCTCGTGCCGGCGCGCGCTGCTGTCGGGTTGCTGGCGCATTTCCTCCAGCAGTTTCTCGAGCCGGCGCAGCTCGCGCCGCGCCTTGCCGCCGAGCGCGATGCGTCGGCCGATGGCGCTGCGCATTGAGCGCACCACGTGCAGGTTGCTCGGGTTGCCGTCGCTCGAAATTCCGGCGCGGTGCGTCCTGTATTCGGGCACCTCGGCCAACGTGGTGCGCACCAGGTTCGGCAGCGCCAGGTCATCGAAGAAGACGCGCATGAATTCTTCCTTGCTGAGGTGGAAGACGAAATCGTCCTCGCCCTCGCCCGAATCGCTGGCTTGTCCGGAACCGCGGCCAGCGCCACCGGCGGGCCGCTCGATGCGGTCGCCGCGCACGAAGTCCTTGTTGCCAGGGTGCACCAGTTCGCGCCGGCCGCCCGGGCCGTGGCCGAACACCGGCTCGCTGATGTCGCGCCGCGGGATAGGCACGTCCTCGCCCTGCGCGATGTCGCGGATGTCGCGCCCCTGCACGGCGCGTTTCACCGCTTCGCGGATCTGTTCCTTGTGCCGGTGCAGGAACCGTTCACGGTTGCCGAGGGACTTGTTCTTGCCGGCCAGCCTGCGGTCGATGATCTGCTGCAAGGTATTTGCTCCGACCGGTTCATCGAACCACGCTTCATGAGCTCTTGCGCACGCGCAGGTACCACTCGCACAGCAGCCGCACCTGCTTCGGTGTGTAGCCCTTGTCGACCATGCGGTTCACGAAGGCTTCGTGCTTCTTGGCGTCGTCGGCGCTGGCCTTGGCGTTGAAGCTGATCACCGGCAGCAGTTCCTCGGTGTTGGAGAACATCTTCTTCTCGATCACCGCGCGCAGCTTCTCGTAGCTGGTCCAGAGCGGGTTCTTGCCCTGGTTGCCGGCGCGCGCGCGCAGCACGAAGTTGACGATCTCGTTGCGAAAATCCTTCGGATTCGAGATGCCCGCGGGCTTCTCGACCTTTTCCAACTCGGCGTTCAGCGAGTTGCGGTCGAACATCTCGCCGGTGTCGGCGTCGCGGTACTCCTGGTCCTGGATCCAGTAGTCGGCGTAGGTGACATAGCGATCGAAGATGTTCTGGCCGTACTCGCTGTAGCTCTCCAGGTAGGCGGTCTGGATCTCCTTGCCGATGAACTCGGCGTAGCGTAGCGACAGGTGTTCCTTGATGAAGGCCAGGTACTTGCTCTCGGTCTCGGGCGGGAACTGCTCGCGCTCGATCTGCTGCTCCAGCACGTACATCAAGTGCACCGGATTCGCTGCCACCTCGGTCGAGTCGAAGTTGAACACCTTGGAGATGATCTTGAAGGAAAACCGCGTCGAGACCCCGGTCATGCCCTCGTCCACGCCGGCGTAGTCGCGGTATTCCTGATAGCTCTTGGCCTTCGGATCGGTGTCCTTCAGGTTCTCACCGTCGTAGATCTGCATCTTGCTGAAGACGCTGGAGTTCTCCGGTTCCTTCAGCCGGGTCAGCACGGCAAACTGCGCCATCATCTTCAAGGTGCCGGGCGCGCAGGTGGCCGCCGCCAGCGAGGAGCCGCGCAGCAGCTTGTCGTAGATCTTCACTTCCTCGGAAACACGCAGGCAGTAGGGCACCTTGACGATGTAGATGCGGTCCAGGAACGCCTCGTTGTTGCGGTTGTTGCGGAACGACTTCCACTCGCTCTCGTTCGAATGCGCCAGCACGATGCCGTCGAACGGAATCGCGCCGAAGCCCTCGGTGCCCTTGTAGTTGCCCTCTTGCGTCGCCGTCAGCAGCGGGTGCAGCACCTTGATCGGCGCCTTGAACATCTCGACGAACTCGAGCAGGCCCTGGTTCGCCAGGCACAGGCCGCCGGAGAAACTGTAGGCGTCGGGGTCGTCCTGGGCGTAGGTTTCGAGCTTGCGGATGTCGATCTTGCCGACCAGCGAGGAGATGTCCTGGTTGTTCTCGTCGCCCGGCTCGGTCTTGGCGATGGCGATCTGCTTGAGGATCGACGGATGGCGCTTGACGACGCGGAACTTGCGGATGTCGCCGCCATATTCCTCCAGCCGCTTGACCGCCCAGGGCGACAGGATGCGGTTCAGATAGCGCTGCGCAATGCCGTACTCGCGCTCCAGAATGGCGCCATCCTCGGCCGGATCGAACAGGGCCAGCGGCGACTCATTGACCGGCGAGCCCTTCAGCGCGTACAGCGGCACCTCCTGCATCAGTGACTTGAGCCGCTCGGCGATCGAGCTTTTGCCGCCGCCCACCGGCCCCAGCAGATAGAGAATCTGTTTCTTCTCTTCCAGTCCCTGCGCGCCGTGGCGGAAGTAGCTCACCACCTGCTCGATCGGTTCTTCCAGGCCGTAGAAATCCTTGAACGCCGGATAGAGGCGCACCACCTTGTTGCCGAAGATGCGCGACAGGCGCGTGTCGTGCCGGGTATCGACCCGCTGCGGCTCGCCGATGGCGGCCAGCATGCGTTCGGCGGCGGTGGCGTAGGCGAGCGGGTCGCGCTTGCACCGGTCGAGGTACTCTTCCAGCGAAAGTTCCTCCTCGCGCGTCTTCTCGTAACGCGTCAGGAAATTGCGGACAACATCCATCAGAATCTCCTCATGTTGTGGTGCGGGCCTATTCAGCCGCGGTCAACATGTCGCAAACTCAGAATGCCCCGCACCGGCTCCTAACCAACGATATCGGCGTTTCCCCATCAACACTGTACGTCAACGTTGGACAAAGACAAGCCCACAGAGTTTCAACGGAGATCGAGAATCGCCGGTTGACGCGGACGACGCTTTTGGGCCGGGCGGCATCAGGCTTGATCCCGCGTGAACTTGTCCCGCAGGATCTTCGCGGCCTCGATCATGGCGCGCCGCTTGCCGTCGGCGACGGCGCGCGGCAGGTACTTCATGCCGCAGTCGGGGGCCAGGATCACCTGCTCGGGCTTGATGTACTGCAACGCGCGCTTGATGCGCGAGGCGACCAGCACTGGCGACTCGACCTCCATGTTTGACAGGTCCAGGCAACCGACCATCACCTGCTTGGTTGAAAATTGCTCCAGCACCTTGCAGTCCAGATTCGATTGCGCGGTCTCGAGCGAGATCTGATTGCAGTTACATGCGGCAAGCTCGGGCAGGAAGCTGTAGCCGCTGGGCCGCTGGTGGATGATGGCCGCGTAGCCGAAGCCGGGTTGAGGGTAGCTGCCAACCAACGTGGCTGGGAACAACATGCTTCTCCTAAGGTCGTTTGCTCAACTCGGCCTGCGCGCTTTCCGCTGGCAGAGCTTGCGCCGACTGGCATCTTTGCTACCCGGCGGCCAACTTCCTCCCAGGGTGAACAGGCCCTAAACCAGGGGGCGCCGCAATTCCTCAAAAGTGGTACTGCAATAAAATGACCACATGTAGTCACATCCGCCGACTTTGATCGAAAGGCAAAAAATGGAAACATTGCAAATCCGGGAGGCCAAAGCCAGCTTTTCCGCGGTGGTGGCGGCGGCCGAACATGGCCGGCCCACCATCATCAGCCGCCATGGTCAACCCTGCGCGATGATCGTGCCGATCGAGGCTGGCAAGCGCCTCTATCCACTGGCGGCGCCCAGCCTGAGCGCCTACCTGATGGCCATGCCCGAACCACTCAAAACCAAGCGCGACGCAACTCCGCTGCGCGGTATTGACCTGTAGCAACGATGGCATTGCTGCAAAGTGCCGCGCGACAAGGCTGGTTGCTCGATACCAGCGTCATATCCATGCTGGCTCCGGGCCGGGAAGCCCATCTGCCGGCTGGCCTGACGGATTGGCTGCAAGCCCACGATGCCAGGCTTTTTTTGCCCAGCGTTGCCGTTGCAGAGTTGGCGCAAGGCATCAATAAGTTGCGCCGTTCCGGCGAAGTGGAGCGCGCTGGCCGGCTGGATCTGTGGCTCGACGGATTGATTGTGGGTTACGCAGACCGCATCCTGCCGCTCGATGCGCAAGCCGCACGCCTTGCAGGTCGAATCTCGGATGCCGCGGTTGCAAGTGGTCGGCACCCCGGATTTGCCGATGTGGCCATTGCGGCTCTGGCCCAACATGCGAGGCTGATCCTGCTTACACGCAATCTCAAACACTTTGTCCCTCTTGGTGTGGCATGCCAGGACCCGATGGCAGATGTCGGCAGCCTGTCCACGCTGGGAGAGGCCGGCATTGGCCGTCATGGCGAAGTCAAGCGGCAGTCCGCCGACATCAAAAGCGTGGTGCGCAAGCGTACGCAGGCAAAGCGCCGCTGACCGAGACGGTTGATTCTGCTTGCGCAGTGCAGCCCTGAGTTTGAGTTGCCTTCGCTTCCCAGTTGCACAGGCGCGGTGACGTCTCAAATCGTCTCGACCGTGAAGCTCAGCCCGGCGTGCTCAGCCAGCCGCTTAATCAGGCGCTGGCCCATGGCCGAGGCCGGCGTCCAGATGCCGCCCGGGGTATCGGCCGCATCCCCAAGCAGGCACACAGCCGCTTGCCCGATCATCTTCGAGGTCGAGCCGTAGCCGGGGTCGCGATCCCCCTTGACGCCGACGCGCAGGCTGTCGCCGTTGCCGTTCTGGCCCAGGAACAGCAGGTCGTAATAGCCTGACTCGCGTTCTTCCTTCGAGGGGCCTTCGCCCGGCTTCGGTCCGCTGTCCGAACCCATGGATCGGTCGGCGGCAATCGCCTGGGCTCTGGCCTCGCCTTTCTCGCCCGTGCCGGTGACCATCATCTCGTCGTAAACGAAGTCGGTGCCCCAGGCGTGGCCAAGCAGGAAGTTGGAGCGATGCACGACGCGTGTGTTGATGGCCGCCATGACAAAGGGCGCGACCCAGGAGCCGATCGCCTCGTCCAGCATCGGTTTGTTGCCCGGGGGTTGCCTTGGGCCCTCGAAACCGGGAGTCAGCGCGAATGGGCTGCGCAAAAGGTCCAGCACGGCCGGGTCTTGCTGCGCCGCGGCCATGGTCGCTTTCAAGCTGGCCGCCGTGCCGCCTGAGAAGGTGCCCTTCATCCTGCGCACCCGTCCCCGCACCCGGTTCGCCGGACTGCCAAAGCGTTTCTTCATTTCGTCTTGCAGCATCAGCACGCCCAGGTCGAACGGAATCGAGTCGAAACCGCAGGAGAAAACGATGCGCGCGCCGCTGGCTTTTGCCCCGGCCTCATGGGCGTCGATCATCTTGCGCATCCAGGCCGGTTCGCCGCACAGATCCACATAGTCGGTGCCGGATGCAGCGCAGGCCGCGACCAGTTCGTTGCCATACAGTTGGTACGGTCCGACCGTGGTCAGGACCAGGCGGGTTTGCCGCAGCAGCGCCTGGACGCTTGCCGGGTCGGTGCTGTCGGTGACGATCAACGGTGTGTCGGACGGCGCGCCGACTTGGTCGCGCACTGCGGCTAGTTTCTCCGCGCTGCGTCCGCCCATGGCCCAGCGCAGCGTGCCGCCGTTCGGGTAACGCTGCAACAGGTACTCCAGCACCAGGCGGCCAGTGAAGCCGGTCGCGCCAAACACCACGATGTCGAAGGGTTTGTCCATGTTGTCTCCCTGGTGGTTGTCGTGTTACACGGCCACCGTGTAGTTCAAGGTCATGCGCCCGCCATCGACCAGCACGATTTCGCCGGTGATGTAGCTGGCCGCGTCGCTGGCGAGATACGCCACGACGTCAGCGACCTCGGACGGTTCACCCAGGCGCTTCATCGGCGTGCGGCTCATGACGCGCGCCTTCGCTTCGTCGCTGGTCAGCACCGCTTTGGCCGCCAGCTCGGTGGCGATGGTGCCGGGCGCGACGGCATTGACGCGAATGCCTTTGTCAGCCAGCGCCAGCGCCATGACACGCGTCAACTGGTTGATGCCGCCCTTGCTGACGTTGTAGCTTGAAATGTTGGGAATGGTCAGGTAGCTGTTGACCGAGCTCATGTTGACGATGGCGCCGCGCGACAAGCGATCGGCCGGGCCATGACCCGGCGCCGCCGCCATGGCGCGCGCAACCGCCTGGCCGACCAGAAACGAGCCCTTCAGATTGACGCGCAGCACGGCGTCGAAATCGGCCTCGCTCACGTCCAGGAAGTCCGCCGCATGGAAGATGCCGGCGTTGTTGACCAGCACGTCGATCCGGCCATGCGCGGCCAGGGTGCGGGCCACTAGCGCATCGACCTGCGCCTTGTCGCCGACGTCGCAATGCACATAGAGCGCGCCGAGTTCGGCCGCCAGCGCCTGGCCGCGCGCATCGGCAAGGTCGGCGATGACCACCGGGGCGCCCTCACGCGCGAAGCGCCTGGCGCAGGCTTCGCCAATGCCCTGCGAACCGCCGGTGACGATGCAGACACGACCTCTCAGGCCGAACGAGATCGTAGGAATGTCGGTAGCGCTGTTCATGCGCTCATGGTACCTGCCCGGACTGCTCTTTTCATTGGCACAAGCGGTTCCTTGGGCGTCTTGGCTCCGGACGCCTTGATCTGCGCCTCCAGAATCTCCTGCATCGCACCCTTCACAAAGCGCTGCAGCACATCACGCATCATCGGCGGAGTTCCAGCGTTACCCGAACACTCATCGGTTTTGATCCATGCATCGAGGTCGATTGGCGAGGTGTGCGATGCGCGTGGGGATAGCGCAGGGAGCCCGTAGGGCGACCGAAGTCTTCCCCACGCGCGCCCGCGCTGGTTGCGTCCTGTAACGTTGCCGAATTTGGAGGCGTTGGTGATGGCAAAAAATCCTCGATCGAATTGCTGCGTCGCCAGCTGGTTCAGGCGGTGCGCTCAGGACAGAGCTTGCGCAGCGAGCTGGTGCTCCAATCCAGCGCGACCAGTTGCCTCATGGCCGGGGACTCACAGCAGGGCGCGCACCTGATCGGGCCGTGGCAGTGGCGCGACCGCGCCGAAGCCCTGCACGGCGAGCGCGGCTGCGGCATTGGCATAACGCGCCGCCTCGAGCAAGCGGTCGCCCGCGGCCAGCCTGGCCAGCAAATTTCCGCAAAAACAGTCGCCGGCACCGGTGGCGTCCAGTATCGGGACGCGGTGACCCTCAATTCGCGTTCGCATTGCGCCTTCACTCACGACGCAACCCCGTTCCCCCAGTTTGAGCACCACCCTTGCGACACCCTGAGCCTGGCACCAGTCAAGGATCGGGTCCGGCTCCTGCTCGCCGCAGAGCAACTGCAGATCATCCAGGCTGGGCAGGAACAACTGGCACAGGGCGATGGCCTCGAGCAGCCTGGGGCGGGCCTGCTCGAGTGACCAGAGTTTCAGCCGCAGATTGGTATCAAAGGACACCAGCGCGCCGGCGGCGGCGGCCCGGCGCATCGCCTGCAACGCCGTCGCGCAGGCGCTCGCCGATATCGCCAGCGAGATGCCCGACAGGTGCAGGATGCCGGTACTGCGGAGAATTGTGTCGGCCGGCGCAGCGGCCAGCCATGCCGGCGTCATGCCGCTTGCCGCCGAGCCGGCGCGCCGGTAGCTGAATTCGTGACCGCGCTCGCCATGGGTGACAAAGTACAGACCGGTCGGCGCGACGCTGTCCTGTTCGATGCCTTCAGTGTTCACGCCTTCGCGCTGCCAAAGGTCGCGCAGCGACTGGCCGAAACTGTCCTGACCGAGCCGGGTCAGGTAGGCGGTGCGGGCGCCAGCGCGGGCTGCGGCAATGATCGCGTTGCTGGTGTCACCGCCAAAGCCCTGCAGGTACTGTGGCTCGCCCGGCCGCGTCTGGTTGAACTCGACCATGCCCTCGCCCAGGGCAACCACGTCGAAGCGCTTGCGATGCATCATGGTTCAATGATTGTGTCTGCTTCCGGTGGAGCTTGCGTGAGTCGACTGGCGGGTTCCTCGCGTAAGGTGGATGGTGGAGCTTGCGTGAGTCGACTGGCGCAGGTTTCGCGTAAGGCGGATGGTGGATTCAGTGAAGCCTTGGCAGGCGACGGATTTCAGTTCGCGCGCCGATCCATCACCCGAGGTCGGTGGTTCGCGGTATCCGGGCGCAGGCTCCATTCGCGGCTGTGACCAAGGTAGCGAGCCAACCATCGTGTTGGCGCCCACCAAGCTCAATCGCCAACCAAACTAGACCGCGAGCGTGAGCCGAAGCACGGATATCCGGACCACCGGCCTTGCCCACCAAGCAACGCGCGTCATCTGCAGCACGGACATCCGGACCGCGGGCCTTGCCAAACAAGCGGCTCAATGGTTGTCCCTGGGCACAAATGCGCCGCGGCAGCCGACCAGAAAGTCAAGATCGAGACCCTCATCGGCCTGCAGCACATGGTCGACGTAAAGCTTCCAGTAGCCTGAAGAGAGCGGCGGTTCGGGCGCTTTCCAGAGGGTCCGGCGTTTGGCAAGTTCTTCATCGCTCACGTGCAGATGCAGCAGGCGCTTGGGCACGTCGAGCTCGATGATGTCGCCGTTTTGCACCAGCGCCAGCGGGCCGCCGACCGCCGCTTCGGGAACGACGTGCAGCACCACCGTGCCGTAAGCCGTGCCGCTCATGCGGGCATCGCTGATGCGCACCATGTCGGTAATGCCCCTGCGCAGGATCTTGGGCGGCAGCGGCATGTTGCCGACCTCGGCCATCCCGGGGTAGCCTTTTGGGCCGCAATTCTTAAGCACCATGATGCAGTTTTCGTCAACGTCGAGTTGGTCGTCGTCGATGCGGGCATGAAAGTCCTCGATGTCCTCGAACACCACGGCACGCCCCTTGTGCACCATCAGCGCAGGTGTCGCCGCGCTGGGCTTGATGACGGCGCCGCGTGGCGCCAGATTGCCGCGCAGCACAGCGATGCCGGCCTTGTCCTTGAACGGCGTGGCCAGCGGCATGATGACATCGGTGTTGTAGTTCTGCGCGTCGGCGATGTTCTCGCCAAGAGTCTTGCCGTTGGCGGTGATCGCCTCCAGATGCAGGTGCTGGGCGATCTCCTTCAGCACCACCGGCAGACCGCCGGCATAGCAGAAGTCCTCCATCAGGTACTTGCCCGAGGGCTGCAGGTTCACCAGGCAGGGCAGTTCGCTGGCGAGCCGGTCGAAGTCGTCCACCGTCAGTTTCAGGCCAATGCGTCCGGCCATGGCAATCAGGTGAATGACGGCGTTGGTGGAGCCGCCAATTGCCGCCAGTGTCTTGATGGCGTTTTCGAACGCTTCGCGCGTGAGAATTTTGGAGAGCGTGAGGTCTTCATGCACCATCCCCACCGCGCGGCGCCCGGCCATGCGCGCCAGCACGTTGCGGCGCCCGTCCACCGCGGGGTAGGCGGCGTTGCCCGGAAGTCCCACGCCAAGTGCTTCGACCATGCAGGCCATGGTGCTCGCGGTACCCATCGTCATGCAGTGGCCGTGGCTGCGGTGCATGCAGCTCTCGGCTTCAAAAAAATCCTCCAGCTTCAGCGTACCGGCACGGACCTGCTCGCTCATGCTCCAGACGCCCGTGCCGGAGCCGAGCTCCTGACCGCGCCACTTGCCGCTGAGCATCGGGCCGCCGCTGACGCCCACCGTGGGCAGGTCGACGCTGGCCGCGCCCATGACCAGTGCGGGCGTGGTTTTGTCGCAGCCCATGAGCAGCACCACACCATCCAGCGGGTTGCCGCGAATGCTTTCCTCGACGTCCATGCTCGCCAGATTGCGGTACAGCGAGGCGGTGGGCCGCAACAAGGTTTCGCCCAGCGACATCACGGGGAACTCCAGCGGAAAACCGCCGGCTTCATAAACCCCGATCTTCACTTGCTCGGCGAGCGTGCGGAAATGCGAATTACAGGGCGTCAGTTCGCTGAAGGTGTTGCAGATGCCGATCACCGGGCGCCCGTCGAACTGGTCGTGCGGAATGCCTTTGCCCTTGAGCCAACTGCGGTAGGCGAAGCCGTCGCGGTCCTGGCGGCCGAACCACTGCTGGCTGCGCAGCGCCCGGGCGGTTCCGGCTTGCTTCGCTCCAGCAGGCTTGCCGGTCTCGGCGTTGCCCGAAGTGGCGCGGTCATTTTTCGGGTCGGATGCTGGCTTCATGATGTGCTGCCGAAGTTGAAGATGTTTGGACCGGCCGAACCTTCAGGGTTTCCACTGAATACCGGTGCTGGCATTCATCATATGATAGACATAAATCAGGCCGCCAACATGGCGGTTATGCAAAAGGAACAGACGTTTGTCAAAACCCGAAGTGCTGGTCGCCAGCAAGGTCTGGTCACCATTCATGCAGGCCTTGCGCGCCGCATTCGAGGTGCACGACCGCCTGCACGAGTCCGATCCGAAGGTTCTTGCCCAGCTCGGCCCGCGCATTCGCGGCATCGCGACGACGGGAGAGGCCAGGGTGTCGCGCGAGTTAATTGCTGTATTGCCTGCGCTGGAGTTGATATCGGTTTTTGGCGTGGGCTACGACGGCGTCGATGTTGCCGCCGCGCGTGAACGCGGTGTGCTGGTGACGCACACGCCCGACGTGCTGACCGACGAAGTGGCCGACCTTGCGCTGGCGCTGACGCTTTGTATCGCGCGGCGCATTCCTCAGGCGGATCGTTTTGTCCGCGCCGGCTGCTGGCCTGCGGGAGCGTTTCCATTGACGCGCAAGGTTAGCGGTGCGCGGCTGGGCATCGTCGGCCTCGGACGGATCGGACTGGCCATCGCGCACCGTGGCGAGAGCCTTGGCATGAGCATCGCGTATTGCAGCCGCAACGCCAGGAGCGACGTCGCCTACCGCTACTTTCCGAATCCGCGCTCGCTCGCTGCCGAGGTCGATTTTCTTGTGGTCAGCACGCCCGGCGGCGCCGGGACGCGCAAGCTCATCGACGCCGAGGTGCTGGCAGCCCTCGGACCCAAGGGCTATCTGATCAATGTGGCGCGTGGCTCGGTGCTGGACGAAACGGCGCTGATTCGAGCCCTGCAGGACGGCGTGATTGCCGGCGCCGCGCTGGATGTATTTGAGAACGAACCCCAGGTGCCGGCCGAGTTGGTGGCGCTGGACAATGTGGTGCTGACGCCGCATATGGCCAGCGGCACCTGGCAGACGCGCCAGGCCATGGCCGACCTGGCCATGACCAATCTGCAACTGCACTTTGCCGGCAAACCGGTGTTGACCCTGGTGCCCGAGATGCAGGCGGTACATTCACGATGAAGACCGCGCACGGCACCACCGTTGACTTCCTGGGCCAGGCCGTCGTTGCCGGTCGCTACGCCGTCGCTGCTTTGCTGCCCCCGGAGCCACTGCTTTGCGTTGAACTCGGCGTCAGCCGCACCGTCGTGCGCGAAGCGGTGAAGTCGCTGATCGGCAAGGGAATGTTGAGCGTCGGCCCGAGGGTGGGGACCAGGGTGTTGGCGTCGAATTCCTGGAACTGGTTCGACCATGACGTGATCGCCTGGCAAAGCGCCGCCGGCATAGCGCCCGATTTCATCCGTGACCTGCAGGAGCTGCGCCGCGCGCTCGAGCCGGCCGCCGTCAGGCTCGCCGCGCAGCGCGCCAGCGCCCAGGATATCGAGGCCATTGAGCGCGCCTACCGCGGCATGGAACAGGCGGTCGATGAAGACGGCGACTACGTCAGCCAGGATCTGAAGTTTCACCAGGGGCTGCTGCGCGCCTCCGGCAACCGAATGTTGATGCAGATGAGCAAGGTGCTGGCGCCTCTGCTGCGCATCGGTTTTGAACTGTCGACGCGCCGCAAGGACGGGCCCCGGCAGTCACTTCCTCTGCATCGCGCCGTGCTTGATGCGGTAACAGCGCATGACGCGGACGCGGCCGAACGCGCTATTCTCGAGCTTCTCCAGGGCGCGAGTCTGGATATAGAAATGGTGCTGGGTTCGCGTCGCCGACGGCCTGGCCTTGATCGATCGGCGCCGCGTAAAGTGCTCGCCTGACCGCTTTTTCTGTCCTCAACTTCACAAGGAGATGTTCCGATGAAACTCAAGTACTTCCTACCCAGCGCCATCATGGCCGCGGCACTGCTGGCGACGGGCCAGGCCAGCGCCCAGGAAAAACTCACCGTCTGGTGGGGCAAGGGCTTTTACAAGGCGGAGGATGATGCCCTGTTTGCCGCGATCAAGAAATTCGAGACGAAGTACCCGAAGGTCAAGATCGACCTGTCGCTGTACGCGCCGCAGGAAATGATTCCGAAAACGGTCGCCGCGATGGACGCCGGCAATCCGCCCGACGTGGCCTACGGCGACGTGTTCGACTTCCAGGTGACGGCGAAGTGGGCCTACGACGGCAAGCTCGAAGACGTCTCCAGCATCATCGGCCCGCTGCGCGCCAAGTTCGAGCCGAGCGCCCTGTCCACCA
>JBCKPH010000038.1:0-21752 GCA_038901755.1 Burkholderiaceae bacterium
ACTTGGCAAAAATCGGATGTCCGTTCGCGGGATAGCTTCGCAGAGTCGAACGAGCGCGGCGACATCGGTCGAGCCACTTAGCATGTTTTCGCGCGAAAGGTCAGTCAGAACGAGAATCTCAATTCCGGTACGGCCATTTCGCCGCAAGCTGTCAATGATTTTTTCGCAAGGACCGCGACCGATGTAAGGCGAGCAGACGACCAAGGAACTTGAAGCCGCGCCAACAAGGTGTTCAAAAGTAGCCGCCCATGGAGACAGCACTGTGCTGATCATGGTCTGGCACACCGCGTCAATGTGCCCGGCCTGGCCCGCATCCAACAGACGCCTATACCGGGTAGTGTGAGATTCAGCACGATGGCGTCGATGTTACCGGCGGCCAGCACTTGGCGCAGCAATTCGTCGTCTTTCACCATCAGTAGGCGAGCCATGGAGCGAGGATACACAATCGTCGCGGCGTGCAGGCAGACGGTGCCAGCCTATCGCTTGTCTGGACCGGCCCACGTTGGAGCGTGGTCTAAGATGAAGCCATCGGCGATCCGCCAGACAGCATCACGAAAGGACCTTCGGATGAACTGCGCGCACCCCAAGACCGTCGACTTTCATCGGCTGCTGGCGCGCGAACTGCCGCCCGAGGACGGCGCGGAGTTCGAGGACGCCAGGCCCGGCTCAACTGCATCCACGGCCTGTTCGAAGTCGCGCCGCGCATCTACCAGGTGCGCAGCTTCGACATCGCCAACATCAGCATCATCGAGGGCGAGACCGGGCTCATCATCATCGACGCGCTGCAGGTCGCCGAAAGCGCGGCCGCAGCCATCGCCCTGTACCGCAAGCACCGCAGCAAGCGTCCGATCCACGCCGTGATCTACAGCCACAGCCATGTCGACCATTGCGGCGGCATCCGCGGCCTGATCGCGCTCGAAAGGATTTCGAGTTGGGCGAATTTCGCTGGGCCGCCGAGGTGATGAAACATGCGGTCTATGCCCATCCGGAACGCGCGGACGCGCGCGAACTTGTTCGGCCTGCTGGACCGTTTTGGGGGCAATTTCCCTGTTGTGTGGACGTCGCGCCGCTGCCGGCCTGATGTTGCCAACTCCATTCGCACAATGGCTGGAAAGCTCGCACATGAATCAGATCTTTAAGTCGTTGGTCGGCCTGCTTGTCGCGCTGGCTGGCGCCGCGAGCCTGGCCGCTGACCCGGTGTACGGGGATCCGTTGAGCGGCGCGGCTCTTTACTCCGACGTCAGGACCTATGGCAGCTTCGGACTGCACCGCTACGGCAGCCCCGGCGAGCGCGCCGCCATGGATTGGATCGCGACCTCGTTGCGCGGCGCCGGGCTGGAAGTCTCCGAGCAGGCGCTGTCGATGCCGCGCCAGTTCGTGCAGGACCATGGCCGTCTGCGCCTCGCTGGACGCAACATCGACGCCTTCGCCCACTGGTGGATCGCGCCGCAAGACCTGCCGCTGGAGCTGCGCGCGCCGTTGAAACCGAGCGACGAATCGGCCGGCGCGCTCACCTGGGTCCGGCTGCCCTACGACCGCGGCGCCTACCTGAACCAGCAGCACCGGCAGCAAATCGCCGAGGCCGCAGCACGCAAGCCCTTGGCCATCATCCTGACGATCGACAACCCGGCTGAAGAAATCTTCAGCTACAACGTGAGCCAGACTGACGAGTTCTGGCCGGTGCCGGTGGTCGTGGTGGCGGCGCGCCACGCTGCGTTGCTGGAAGCCGCGCAGCGCAGCGGCGAAATGCTGCAGCTGTCGCTACGCGGCCGCTATGAGTACAACGTGGCCGGGCGCAACATCATCGGGCGCTGGGAGCGCGGGGCGAGCCGCACCGTGGTGCTATCGACCCCGGTCAGCAGTTGGTTCACCAGCACCTGCGAGCGCGGGCCGGGCATCGCCAACTTCCTGGCGCTGGCGCGCTACGCAACGGCCAGGGGGCTGGACGCGAACTTTGTCTTCGTCGCCACCTCGGGGCACGAGATCGGGCATGGTGGCATGGAGAAGTTTATCGCCGAGGCCGCGCCCAAGCCCGAGACGGTGCACGCCTGGATTCATCTTGGCGCGTCTAACGCCTGCCTGGCCTGGACTCGCGATGGCGAGGGCTGGTCCTCCGGCGGCGAAGTTGACGCCACATTGCGCTACCTGGCCATCAGCCCGGCCTTGCAGCAGGTGGTGCAGGCGAGCTTCCAGGGCATCGGCGCGGTCGCCCTGGTCGGCGAGCAGGCCGGCATCGGCGAACTGAGGGACGTCAAGGCCGCCGGCTACAGCCGCTTTTTCGGCCTGGCCGGCCTGCACCGGTTTTTCCACACCCCGCTCGACAGCACCGCCATGACCAGTCCGGAGATTCTGGAGCCGGTCGCGCGGGCCTTTGCCGACGCGCTGCAGCGGCTGCTGACGCCGGCGAGCCCGCCCTGAGATCGGTGCAATTGGCCTGCCCCGCAACAAACTGCAGTCCGGGCAGGTCGGCAGCGCCGCTGCCGGCTCAACTGCGCCAGCCGTTGCCATCGTCTGTCCACCCAGTGTTGGAGTGATTGACAACACATCGGAATGGGGTTATCAAGTACCGGTTGGCGTACGTTGTTGGCGGTGTCTGCGTTCTGCGTTACGACAATGAACCCGGCAAGGGCGATCACCGGCACTTCATGGGACATGAGCGCAACTACGGTTTTGTCGACCCGGACAAACTGCTGGGGGACTTTCTGAAAGATATTGCGAGGTGGAGTCGTGAAAACCGTCACTCTTGACGTGCGCTCACCGCCAGATGCCATGGCCGGATTCGCGCTGGCATGGAGAACCGGCAAGCCCGAGCGTTCGGCCCGCATCAGCTTCGCCAGCCAAAGTATTTTCCAATCCAGGTATGGGCCTGAAGCTGGCTTGAGTTGTTGACTTCTGCTGCTTGGCTTGACCGGGTTAAAAGTGGAAGTTTAAGGGGTTGGGTTTTGTCTGCTGTTTTGCATTCATGCGGGCCCCTGCCTGGCCGCCGGAGGCCCCCCGGCGCGCTTGTTTTTTTTGCGCAATCCTTTGCTGCTGGGCGTGTTACGTCAGGCCTGCTGCTTGCGTTTTGATTTGTTGAACAACTCGAACAAATCGGCTTTCGCCTTTTGCATCTCCCGGGCCGCTTGCAGATCGGTCTTCTCGTTGGCCTTGGCCAGCAAATCCTCAATCGTGACGCCCGCTTTGAATCTGACCAAACCCTTCTCATGGAGCTGCACCAAACGCTCCAGCGGCGTCTTGGCATCCTTGTTCTTGTACACCTTCTTGATCTTCCCCTTCTCGCTCACGGTCTCGGTGGCAAAGAGGCAGGGGCGATGCATATTGAGCCACGGGTTGAACACGCCCTGGTAGAAGTCGTTGATGGGCTTTGCGTATTTCTGTGGGATGTGGCTATAACCCATGTGCTTGCGCACCACACTGGCATTCTTGCTCTCGGCCAGGGCGTTGTCGTTGCTGTGACGCGAGCGTGATTTGGTCTGCTCAATGCGCAACTTCTCCAGCATCTTGGCGACCCGGTGATTGATGTACTCCGAGCCATTGTCCGAGTGGAAGCCTTCAATCACAAACGGGAACTGATCCATCACGGCCTCGAGCACTGGCAGCAGGTAGGCCTCGCTGATGCCCTCCACACTGGCCTCAATATGCCACTGGCTGGACGCATCCACGCAGGTGATGTGATAGACCCCCTTGGCACCATCCAGATCGCCTTGGTGCACGCTGTCAATGCGCACCCAGCCCGCTCGTCCATTGGGGCGTGGTGCCTTGCGTACGCCAATGGGGTTACACACCGGGCGGGTCTTGGTAAAGCTGACGCGCAGGGTTTGGTAGCCAGCACTTTTGCGCAGGTTGTACAGGTGCGAGACCGACAGGTCTGCCAGGCGCTCATAGCGGGGATCCCCATACACGTTGTAGGCCCGGTGCAAGAGATGTGCAATGGCCGGGCCACAGACGTCCTCATTGGCGCGGTCCATCTCCACCAGCAATTCGATGTCGCTGGCGGTGTACTTGCGGGCAAAGGGCGCTGCCGGGGCGCAGTAGCGCTTGGCCAGTGGGGCTTGTGCCAGGCGGTTGTCAATCCAGCGCGCCACCAGGCGGGTGATCTGGGTGCGGCTGTAGCCACTGGTGCGACGCAGGTAGGCCAGCACCACGCCGCGCTCGCGTTTGTTGCGCTGGGGGTAGTCAAAGCGCCTCAGGACGCGGCTGATGTGCTCGTAGCGCTGGGCATCACCGTCTCCAGCAGTGCCTGTAAAACTGACCTCCGGGGTTGCGTCCAGAAATTCCTGCAGTTGCGCAATCGTGCGCAGCTTGGTCTCGTCCATGTTGATCACCATCCTTGCGATGATCAAGCCCATAGCAGTTCAAGCTCAAATTCGACTCCTCAGGCTCATTCCTGGTTGGAAATACGGGCCGCCTTCAGGCCCATACCACGTTGGACAAGGCTGCCAATGGCTGCATGTCGGCAAGAATGCGACCATGGGCATGGGAGCCTACACGCTGGAGCCGCAATCGTCGTGAACTCAGATACCCGCAAGCCCGTGGGCTCAACGGTGATCTCGTGACCACCTGGTTCGTCAGCCGCCACCCCGGCGCGGTGCAATGGGCAGAGCGTCGCGCCTTGCCGGTGGACCATTGGGTCCGGCATCTCGATCCGACGCTTGTTCAGCATGGCGACACCGTCATCGGCAGCCTTCCCGTCAACCTGGCGGCCGCCATTTGCGAACGCGGCGCGCGCTATCAGCATCTCTCGCTGGAACTGCCGGCCCATTTGCGTGGGCGGGAGTTGTCGGTGCAGCAGTTGGAAAGTTTGGGCGCGCGACTTGAGGAATATCGTATCAATGGCTGGGGTTGTTCATCTGACACTCACTTCATGGAAAATGGAATGAGTTTCCGCCATGGTTGGGCGGTGGGCTGCAGACGGCGCTACCGCTTGGCGAATTGGGATTCAATGAAAAGTGTTACCCGGTTTTAACCACGCCCACAAGAGCAGCTCGCGCAGATGACACGCAGCGACATGGACCGCTGGGCGAAGGTCGTCCAGGCGGCGAAGATCGAGGCCGACTGATCGGCCGCAGGAAAGGACGTGAACATGATCACCGAAGCCCCCGCGAAGGCGGCCGCACCCGCCGCCGCGAAGCTGCAGACCCTCGATGAGCGACGGCGCTTCTACGATGAGATTTCGAGCGCCCACCTGACGCCGTTGTGGGAGGTTCTGCACGCGCTCGTGCCGACCGCGCCGTCGACGCCATGCGTGGCGGTGCACTGGCGCTACGCCGACGTGCGGCCGCACCTGATGCGCGCCGGCGAGCTGATCAGCGCGGCCGAAGCGGTGCGCCGCGTGCTGGTCCTCGAGAACCCGGCGCTGCGCGGCCAGTCGTGCATCACGCAGTCGATCTACGCCGGCCTGCAGCTGATCCTGCCCGGCGAGGTGGCGCCCAGCCACCGGCACACGCAGTCGGCGCTGCGCTTCATCGTCGAGGGCCGCGGCGCCTACACCGCCGTCGATGGCGAGCGCACGACGATGGAGCCGGGCGACTTCATCATCACGCCGAGCTGGACCTGGCACGACCACGGCCATGAGGCCGAGGGCCCGGTGGTCTGGCTCGACGGCCTCGACATTCCTCTGGTGCGTTTCCTCGACGCCGGCTTCGCCGAGACCTATCCCGAGCCGGTGCAACCGGTCCTGCGTCCCGAAGGCACGAACCACGCGCGCTGGGCCGCGAACATGGCGCCGCTGCGCCACGAGGCGCCGCACGGCGCCACCTCGCCGATCTTCAGCTACCCGTACGCACGCAGCCGCGAAGCGCTCGCCACGTTGCAGAAGAACGCACCGCCCGACGCCTGGGACGGCGTCAAGCTGCGCTACGTGAACCCGGCAACCGGCGGCTCGCCGATGCCGACGATGGCGACGTTCATGCAGTTGCTGCCGGCAGGCTTCGCATCACGACCGAGCCGGCAGACCGACGGCGCGGTCTACAGCGTCGTCGAAGGCAGCGGGCGCGCGACCATCGCGTTCGGCGGCAAAACGCAGGTCTTCGATTTCGCACCGCGCGATCATTTCGTCGTGCCGTCGTGGCACACCCTCGAACTCCAGGCGACCGACGAGTGCGTGCTCTTCAGCTTTTCCGACCGCCCGGTGCAGCAGGCGGTCGGGCTCTGGCGCGAAGAGCGGCTGCCCGCGTCCGCGAGCTGAATCGGCGATGAAGATCGGCATCGTCGGCGGCGGCCCGGCCGGGCTGTTCTACGCCTACCTGATGAAGCGCGACAACCCGGCGCACACGATCCGGGTCGTCGAGCGCGATCCCGAACACGCGACGTACGGCTGGGGCGTGGTCTTCTCCGACGTGGCGCTGGCTTTCGTCCGCGACATCGCCCCCGAGCTCTACGACTCGATGACGCGCAACCAGGAGGTGCATGACGACATGGCCGTCGTGCACCGGGGGCAAGAGGTCACGCTCGCCAACAACGTCTTCCACCGGATGGCGCGGATCGATCTGTTGCGTGCGCTGCACGAGCACTGCGCCCGGGTCGGCGTCGTGGTCGCGTTCGATCACAAGTCGGACGACATCGACGAGTTTGCCGATTGCGATCTGATCGTCGCCGCGGACGGCGCCAACAGCGCCATCCGCACGCGCTATCAGAAGTACTTCGAACCGTCGCTCGACGTGCGTCCGAACCAGTTCGCGTGGTACGGCACGACGCGCCTGTTCGACCCGCTGTCGCTGATCTTCCGCCAGAACGACGACGGACTGCTGATCGCGCACACCTACCGCTACAGCCCGACGCACAGCACGTTCCTCGTCGAGTGCGATCCGGCGACGTTCGAGCGCTCCGGGCTCGCACGCATGTCCGAGAACGCGAGCCTCGCGTATTGCGAACGGGTGTTCGCGGACGACCTGCAGGGCCATCCGCTGCTGTCGAACAAGTCGACGTGGTTCCGCTACACGATCATCAAGAACCGGCACTGGTCATGGCGCAACCTGGTGCTGCTCGGCGACGCGTTGCGCACCGGGCATCCTTCGATCGGCTCGGGCACCCGCCTCGCGATGCAGGATTCGATCGCGCTCTTCGAGGCGAGTCGCGAGCACGCCGGCGACGTGCCGCGCATCCTCGTGGAATTCGAGCGCCTGCGCCGGCCCGGTTCCAATGCCCTGCAGGCGGCTGCCATCAAGAGCACCGAGTGGTACGAGAACCTCGGGCCGAAGATGCAGCTGGATCCGGTCTCGTTCGCCTACGACTACCTGGTGCGCAACGGTCGGGTCGCCCATGCGCAGGTGCGCGAGCGCGACCCGGCGCTCGCCGCGGCATACGAAAAATTGCATCCGGAGCTCGCTTCATGAATCGCGGCAAGGCGGTGCGAATCGATAGCAGGCTCGGCCATCGCACGGTGGTCCCGGGCACTTTGCCGGTGCAGACGAAGAGGAACCGCGATGCTTGAAGGCTGTGTTGCCTGGCCGGACGATCTGGCCGCCCGCTACCGCGCAGCCGGCCTCTGGGAAGGGCTCACGGTCTTCGAGATGGTCGAGCGCACCGCGGCAGGCGTTCCTGAAAAGACGGCCGTCGTGCACGCCGGTCGACGCGTCTCCTATGCCGAGCTGGTGGCGACCGCACGGCGGCTCGGTGCGGCCTTGCGGGCACGCGGCATCCGACCGCTCGATCGGGTGGTGGTGCAGTTGCCGAACGGTCTCGATTTCGTGTTCGTCTATTTGGCGCTCACGCGCATCGGCGCGATTCCGGTGATGGCGTTGCGGGCGCACCGGCATGCGGAGGTCGAGCACTTCATCCGCGCGTCGGGCGCCATCGCCTATGTCGTCGCCGACATCGTCGGCACGTTCGACTACCGCGAGATGGCCGCAGAGATGCAGACGAAGTTTCCGGCGCTGCGGCACGTGATCGTCGCCGGGCAGCCGCATGCCGGCCAGATCGCGCTCGGTCCGCTGCTCGGCTCGCCGAGCGCCGGCGCGGCGGTGGGCGACGACGCGGCGATCGCGCGACCCGATTCCGGCGAGGTCGCGACGATGCTGCTGTCGGGCGGCACGACCTCGATGCCGAAACTCATCCCGCGCACGCACGACGACTATGTGCTCAATGCACGCCTGTGCGCGCAAGCGGCCGGCTTCGGCCCGTCGACCGTGCTGCTGGCCATCCTGCCGCTCGGCCACAACTACAACCTCGCTTCCCCGGGATTGCTGGGCGCGTTCTATGCCGGCGGCACGGTCGTGATCGCGGGCAGCACCGACACCGACGAAATCTTCTCGCTGGTGGAGCGCGAGCGCGTCACGGTCATCGCCGCGGTCGTGCCGCTGATCTCGAACTGGCTGAACGCCGGGGTGCCGCAACGCCACGACCTGTCGTCGCTCGAGGTGGTGCAGAACGGCGGCGCCCGCCTGCCCCCCGAACTGCGCGCCCGCCTGCGCGACGAATTCGGCTGCATCCCTCAGGAGGTCTACGGCACCGCCGAGGGCCTGATCAACATGACCCGGCGCGACGACACCGCCGAGGAGCTGCTGCACAGCTCGGGCGCTCCGGTGTCGGACCTCGACGAGATCATGGTCGTCGGCGACGACGACCGCGAACTGCCGGACGGCGAACCGGGCGAACTGGTCACGCGCGGTCCCTACACGATTCGCGGGTATTACCAGGCAGCGGCGAAGAATGCCGAGGCCTTCCTGCCCGGCGGCTGGTACCGGATGGGCGACATCGTCCGGCGCCGCGGCCGCTATGTCTACGCCGAAGGCAGGCGCACGGACCTGATCAACCGCGGCGGTGAAAAGATCAATTGCGACGAGATCGAAAGCCTCGTCATCACGCACCCGAAGGTCAGGCTGGTCGCGCTGGTGGCAATGCCCGACCCGGTGTTCGGCGAGAAGGCCTGCGCCTGCGTCGTCCCGCAGCCCGGAGAAACGCTGACGTTGCAGGAACTCGTCGCCTTCCTGCGGCAGCAGCGCATCGCCTCCTTCAAGTTGCCGGAACGGCTCGAGCTGATGGCGGAATTTCCGCTCAGCCCGGTCGGCAAGATCCTGAAGCGCCAGCTGCGCGAAATGATCGAGGCGAAACTGGCCACTCGAACGTAGCCGGGCGACGCCGGAGTAGCCGCTCACCCTGACATCTATCGACTAATCCAGACTTTGTTCGGTAGCAATCGGGAGGGGCGCGCTTTCTCGTCATGACGCCCCACTACGATCGCTACTACCAGCACGGTGACACTCCGCACGACGCAGGCTCGCCCAACCCGGTGAGCTTTCTGGCGGTACCGGGCAAGTCGGCGTTCGACTTTTACGTGGTCTGCCAGCCAGATCGATTACCAGCTTCCCTGCAAGCGCAATGGCGCAACCTCGTGGACCGGGCGTTCCACCATGCCTTCGAGTGGGTGGGTTTTGGCGCAAAAACTTCGGTCGGTTATGGAGCAATGACCTTCCCCACGACCGGGGCTCCTCCTGCCGGCGCTCCAGCCCAAGACTCTGCAGCCTCACTCGCCATGCCGCTGTCGGGAAGCTCCGTGGCAACCGAAGTCTGGCGTGGAGCCACATTGACCTACAAGAAGAATACGGGCGAGATCAGGGCTTTCATCAAAGGCAAGTCCACAGCACCGCTCAAGAACGACGCGACCAAAACGTTCGGTGCAACCCTGGGTGAGGAGCGCCTGGTGCAGCTCAAGAAAAGCGCGGAACTGAAAAATGTCGCGGTTGAAGTTGAGGTGCAGGGAAACAACCTGCGCCTCAAGGGCTTATGCGGGTAGAGACCCTCGACAGGCATCAACAACACCTCTCAATGCCCAGCCCTCGCCCCGAACAGCACGTTCCAGACCTGCCTCGGTGCCACGATACGTGGCGCGATCTCAACCCTGTCCCAGCCCAACACCCGCTTGTCACCAGTGACGAACAACTGCATCCGTGCGGCGGCCGCGGCGGCGACGAGGCGAGCGTCGTTGTCGGCACGCGGCTTGCCCACGTCGCGTATCCGTTGCGCCTCCTGCCAAGCGGCATCAAACAGCCCGCGCGCTGCGCGGGCTTGTGGAAACTTTCGCTTCAACACTTCATGCGCCCCGCGTCGCACCAGCGCGCTGCTGCATAACCAGCCGCGTTCCGCGCATTGCAGCAACAGTTCCTCGCACAAGCCAGAGAACACCACGGCGGACAGCCACACATTGGTGTCCAGAAACACCCTCATGAAACGTCGCGCAGGATGTCGTCCTCCGTCAGCCAGCCAGACCTGCGCGCAAGCGGAGCGAGCTGTGCCTGGCTTTGGCGCAGCGCCTCGCGCAACCGGTAGGCGCGCAATGACTCACGCACCACCTCGCTGCGCGATTTTCCGGAGCTCGCGCACAGCGCGTCGAGGCTCTGCGCCTCGCCCTATGAAAGTCGAACGGTAAGCGTGGTCTGCATCAAGTTCTCCGTTTGTACACCATGGTAATACGGGTCGGTGGCGCGCGCCTTGGCCGACGCGCTGCAGCGGCTGCTGGCGCCGGTCTGCCTGCCATGAACGCCACGCCGTTGCTGCCATGAGCAAAACACGCCGGTCGATGGCAAGCTTGCCAAGCCTTCCGCCATGCTCGCTCGCACCCTACACTGCCCGGCATGAGCAAAGTAGATAGCGTTCCCAGTCCGCTGATTCCAGCGTCCTACCCACGCCGCATCCTGCTGGCCGTGTCCGGGCTGAGTCCGCAAGTCGTCACCGAGACCCTGTACGCGCTGGCCTCCAACGCGGCGGCGCCCTTCGTGCCGACCGAGGTGCACCTGATCACGACTCGTGAGGGGGCGCAACGCGCCGAGCTGTCGCTGTTAAGCGACGATCTTGGCTGGTTCCACAAACTGTGCGCCGACTATCACCTGCCGGGCATCGAGTTCACGCGCCGCAACATCCACATCGTGCGCGACTCGGACGAGCGCGGCCTGGACGACATCCGCTCGATCGACGACAACCGAGTCGCGGCCGATCACCTTAGTTGTCGAACATGATCACGCTACGCGCGACGCCGCCCTTTTTCAATGCGGCAAACCCCTCGTTGATCTGCTCGAGCTTGATGCGGGCAGAGATCATTTCCTTCAAATGCAGCCGGCCCTGCAGGTAGAACTCGATGAGGCGCGGCATATCAGTCCGGAACCGGTTCGAGCCCATCATGCAGCCCTGGATGCGGCGCTCGCGCAAAAAGTCCACACCGTGCAGCTCGATCTTGATGCCGACCGGAATCATGCCGATGATGGTGGCGGCGCCGCCCGAGCGCAGGCAGGAGAACGACTGCTCGGCGGTCAGCTTCAGGCCGATGCACTCAAATGAGTAGTGCACCCCGCCGCCAGTGAGTTCCTGGATTCTCTTCACCGTTTCGCCCGCGGTCGCGTCGATCACGTCGGTGGCGCCGAACAGCTTGGCCAGGTTCAGCTTGAACGGGTCCTTGTCGATGGCGATGATGCGGCTCGCGCCGGCGATGTGTGCCGCGTTGATGGTGGCCAGGCCGATGCCGCCGGCGCCGAACACGGCGACGGTCGAGCCCGGCTCGATCCTTGCCGTGTGCGCAATCGCGCCATAACCGGTCACCACGCTGCAGCCGATCAGCGCGGCCAGGTCGAGCGGCATGTCAGGGCGCACCTTCACCAGGGCGTGCTCATGCACCACCATCTGCTCGGCGAACGACGAGAGATTCGCGAACTGGTTCAGATGCTGGCCTTTCCAGTTGAGCCGTTTGGCCGCTCCCGGCGGCATCTTCACTTCCGGTGTCTGGCAGATCGACGGGTGGCCCGAGGTGCAGAACTCGCAATGCCCGCAAAACACCGACAGGCAACTGATGACGTGGTCGCCCGGCTTCAGGTAACTGACGTCCGCGCCGACCGCCTCGACCACGCCGGCCGACTCGTGGCCCAGCACCACCGGCATCGGGTGCGGGTACAGCCCCTCGATGAAATGCAGGTCGCTGTGGCACAACCCGGCCGCCACGGTGCGCACCAGCACCTCACGGCTCTTGGGCTTCTCGATGCCGACCTCCTCGACGGTCATCGGCTGGTTCGGCGCGTGCAGTACGGCAGCTTTCATGGAAGTGTTCCTATCCTTGATGAGACGAATTGCCGCGGCTCAGGCGGTGCGCCGATCTTGGTGGGCGTGTTCGAGGCGCCAACCACCGCCACGCTGCGCGGATTGAAGAAACTGTCAAGCGGATGGCTCATGGTCGTGCGGCGCTACTGGCGTTCGGATTGGTTGGCAATGCCGAGGTCACCGACCCAGGCCAGACGCGACTGGCACCAGATCTGGCGTTGCGGCGCCAGTAGAGCGCGCTGCATGGCAGTGCCGACGCGAATGTTGTACATGGGAGGGTCCTGCTCGGCGCAGGAGTAGATCGGGGTTCCGCATTCCGGACAAAAGGCCTGGACCCGACGGTTCCCGCTGGCCGCAGTCTTGACGTAGCGCCGCGGCTCGCCCGCCAGCAGTTCGAAGCCCGCGCTGGGCGCCGGCACGATGGTGCGAAAGGCCGAGCCCGACAGCGCCTGGCAGTCGCTGCAATGGCAGATCGCCACCATCTTCGGGTCCACCTCGGCGCGATAACGGATCTGGCCGCAGTGGCAGCCGCCTTCAATCTGCATGTTCGTCTCCTGTTGCTTCCAGCCTGGCAATCGATGCACGCAGGTTGGCCCGCGCCTGCTGTTCGCGCTGCACCTTGAACAACGCGCTGCTGTAGATCGCCTCGCGCTCGAGAAACGAGAGCAGGATACGCTGCCTTCCGGCCCGTCGCTCCGTGGCGTCGACCCAGGCGTACTCCTGCTCGATCTGCTGCTCGTACTGGGCGAAGCGCTCGGGTGTTGCGCCCAGGATCGCCAGGTCCACATCGATCAGTATTTTCTCGTCCGGGGTCACTGGCAGGGCCTGATGCCGCGTCGTCAGCACCAGCGCATGCACCCGATCCGACACCGCCCCCGCCACGCGCGCAGCCAGCGCCGCTTCGCGCGCCCAGTCGGCGCTGCGTTGCTCGTTGTCCTGGCGCTGCGTGTCGTAGATCGCGTCGTGGAACCAGAGCGCCAGCTCGACCTCATGCGCATGCTCCGACTCGCCGCGCAGCATGTCGAGATGCAACAAGCACTCGTCCAGATGCTGCACGCTGTGGTAGCTGCGCTGAGGCTCGCTGTAGCAGCGAATCAACTGGCGAAGCAGCCCTGCGTCCGGATTCGCCACACCCAGGGCCTGCCAGAGCGCATGCCAACGGTTTTGGTAGGTCTCGTCGCGCTCGGCGTTCATTTCAGCCGCTCAACTGGGGCATGGATCGGTCTTCCTCGGTTGGGACGATAGCATGCGGTCGTGGGGCCTTGAGGTCCAGCCGGTCGCGCGCTAAACGATGATCGTGAGCCGCCCCGGCAGCAGGTCCACCTGCAGGCGGCGGATCGGGCCGAACGGCATTTCGCCGTCTGCTTGCAGGGCAAAGGGCTCGCTGGACTGCAGCAGCACGCGCCTGGCCCGCGCCATGCGCAACACCGGCTCATTGCCGTGCATGCCGCGGGTGATCTTCGGGATCAAGCGAAGAATCGTCAGGCGACCGACCGCCTGCACCAGCATCACATCGAGCCAGCCGTCGTCGGGCCGAGCCTGTGGACAGACCCAGAAACTGCCGCCGAAGCAGCGGCCATTGGTGACGGCGGTCATCGTGGTGCTGAACTCAAACGAGGGCTCGTCATCGAGTTGCACCGTCAGCCGCAGCACGGGATAGTCGATCAAGGTCTTCAGCACGGCGCCAAAGTAGGCGGCCTGACCCTTCAGGAAACGCGGCAGGGTCGACAGGTTGCTGTTGGCCTGCGCGCCAAAACCAACGTCCATGCCATTCATGAAATAGCGGGTGCCGCCGACCTGAGACATGGCAGCGCCGTCGGTCCAGCCGCGCATGACGGCAACGTCGAACTGGCGCGTCTGGCCGCGCCTGATTTTTTCAACCGCCTCGCGCCAGTCATGCGGTTTGCCGCCGACTGGGGCCTCGGGCGGAATCACCTTCGCGAAATCATCCCCGCTGCCCAGCGGCACCACGGCCAACGGAATCGTCGCCGCGTCACCGGACGCCTGCAGCAGACCATTGACCACTTCGTGCACGGTGCCGTCGCCGCCGACAGCAACGACGCCGCGGTAGCGTCCGTGCGCATCACGCGCGAGCCGTGTCGCGTCCAGCGGCGCGCTGCTCAGGGCGAGATCGAAGTCAACGCCGGCCGCGCGCAGGGCCTGTTCGACGGCGGGCCATTGCTTTTGCACGCGGCCACGGCCAGCGATGGGGTTGCAGATGACGAGCCAGGGTGGCATCAGCGCATTCTCGTCAATCCGCCCGACGCTGGCACGAAAACCGCGACATGCAGCGGTCGGCCCTACTCCAGCTTGACGCCGGTCTCCTTGACCACCTTGCCCCAGCGTTCCATCTCCTTCACCATGTAGTCGCCCAGGGCCTCGGGACTGGACAGCGAGACTTCCACCCCAGCGTCAAACATCGCCTTCTTGGTGTCAGGCAGGTCCATCAGCTTGGCGATTTCCGTGTTCAGCCTGATCACGATGTCCCTCGGTGTGCCCGCTGGCGCGAGCAGGGCCAGCCAGACCGAGGCGTCATAACCGGGAACGCCAGCCTCCTGCATGGTCGGAACATCAGGCAGTTGCGGAACGCGTTTGGCCGTCGTCACGGCAAGCGCCCTGAGACGGCCCTGCGGCACCTGCGCCAGCGCGTTCGGCACACCGGCGAAACTGCTCTCGACCACGCCGGCGACCAGATCGGTGGCGGCGCCGGCGCTGCCGCGATACGGCACATGGACTAGCCTGGCCCCCGACATGGAGACAAAGAGCCCGCCAATCAGATGCTGCGCGCTGCCGTTGCCCGAAGACGCGTAGTGAATCGTGTCGGGCGCGGCCTTGGCCATGGCGATGAATTCCTGCACATTGCGCGCCGGCACCTTGGGGTTCACCAGCAGCACATAGGCTGAATCGACCAGCTTGCTCACCGGTGTGAACGCCTTGATCGGGTCATAAGGCATGGACTTGTAGATCCACGGGCTGATGACGTGGGTGCTCGACACCATGACCAGGGTGTAGCCATCGGGCGGCGACTTGGCGACGAAATCGGTGCCGATGGTGGAACCGGCGCCGGCCTTGTTCTCAATCACAAACTGCTGCCCCATCGAGATCGACAGGCGCTGCCCGAGGATGCGCGCCACCACGTCGGTGAAGCCGCCCGGCGCGAATGGCACGATCAACTTGACGGGACGGTTCGGGTAGCCCTGGGCAAAACCCGACGACAGGGTCAGCGCAAGCAGTGACCCGCAGAGAAGCGATCTGAGCATCGTTTTCATAGGCGCTATCCTTGGTAGGCGGGCTCCGCCATGGTGAAGAAGCTGTGCAGGATATGGTAGGCCATCATGTAGTTCTTCTGCTGGAAGCTGGCGTGCGAGGTGCCCGCCATCACGCTGAACTGCTTGTTCATGTTCGGCAGGCGCCTGAAGTAATCCAGCAAGTCGTCCAGCGCCGCAATGCCGTCATGCTCGCCGCGCAGGATGAGGCAGGGCACCCGGATCTTTTGCGGATCGAGCAGCGGCAGCTTCGAGCACATGTCGACGTAGGTTCCGGTTGGCATCGAATCGTCCAGCGTCAGGATGGCGTCGGCAAATGCGTTGATGGTGGCCGCGTCAGCCGTGCCTGGATGGTCGCGCTGGAAGATGCTGTGCACAAAGGCGCGGTCGATCGGTCGCCGGTTGCTGGCCAGGAACTCGGGCAACTTCTTGCGCCGCTGTTCCAGCGTCGGGCTGCCCTTGCCGGTCCAGACAAAGGCGTCCAGCGCCAGCTTGGCGACACGTTCCGGATAGCGCTCGGTGAATAGCGCCGCCTTCAGCGCGCCCGATGAAATGCCGTACATGAACATCGACTTCGCTGCGCTGTGCCGCAGGATGTACTCGCTGCCCACGGCCAGGTCATCGGCGCCGTTGCTGATGTCGAAGTTGATGTCGCGCTGCTTGTCCGAGCGGCCATAACCTTCGTTGTCCATGGTCCAGGTATCAAACCCCTGGGCCGCGAACCAGTCCATCGCCGACGACCAGGGCCGGCCCGGCACCGCCAGATCAAAGGTCGGCTGCGAGGCCATCGACGAGCCATGGACGAAGAACAGGGTGCCGGCGTACGGAACCCGATCCGAGGCCTTCTTCTGCCAGAGAAAAAGCTTGATTTCGCCCTTCTCTGTCCAGTGCTCGACACCGCCCGTCCACTTCACTGCACCCATCGAGCCTCCTGCATAGGCCACCATCCGGCATCTGTTTTTGAGTTGCCAATGCTCTCACAGATTGGAGTTCCTCGATGACACAGCCATCGCGGGCAAGCGCTGCGGCAACCCCCTGCCTACAATGGCCAGTCACCTGCAGGAGGACATTTTCATGATCGTCGAACGTATCTGGACCGGAAACAACTACCGCAATTTTAACTACCTTGTCGCCTGTTCCGAAACCGGCGAGGCGATTGCGATCGACCCGCTGGACCACGGCAAGTGCCTGCAGCGGGCCAAGGTCAAGGGCTGGCGCATCACGCTGGTGCTGAACACGCACGAGCATCAGGACCATACCGGGGGCAATGCCCAGGTGGTGAAAGCCACCGGCGCTAAGGTGCTGGCGCACCACAAGGCCGGCTCGCGCATCGCCGGCATGGACCGCGGCGTGAAGGCGGGCGACGTCATCAAGGTCGGCAAGACGGTCGAGCTGGAGTGCCTGGACACGCCGGGCCACACCATGTGCCATATCTGCCTGCGCGCCCATGGCGACCAGCCGGCCCTGTTCAGCGGCGACACCTTGTTCAATGCCGGCGCCGGGAACTGTCACAACGGCGGCGACGTCGGCGAGTTGTTCAAGACCTTTGTCAATCAGCTCGACAAGCTGCCCGACAACACCAAGATCTATCCAGGGCACGATTACATCGAGAACAACTTGAAGTTCACCCTGTCGCGTGAGCCGGACAACCAGGCTGCTGTTGATTTGCTGCCCAAGGTGACGGGGCACGACCCGGCCCGCTCGATCGTGACCACGGTCGGCCAGGAGAAGCAGTTCAACACCTTCTTTCGCCTGGGCAGCACCAGCGTGATCGCCAGACTGCGCGAGAAGTTTCCGGACCTGCCGGAGAACCCCGACGCACGGACCGTCTTCACCAAGCTGCGCGAATTGCGCAACAACTGGTAGGGCCGGCACGGCGGCAAGCCCGAATTCACGCGCTCTGCAGCGCTTCCCAGATGCGTGCCGAGGTCAGAGGCATCTGCAAGCGCGCCGCCAAGTCGGCGCGCCCATTGCGTGCCAGCGCATCGGCCACCGCATTGACGACGCAGGGCGTGGCGCCGATGGTCCCGAGTTCGCCGACACCTTTCACCCCGAGCGGGTTCGTCTTGCACGGGGTGGACTGGTCCATTTCCATTCGGAACGGCGGGCTGTTGTCGGCGCGCGGCGCGGTGTAGTCCATCAGGCTGCCGGTCAGCAGTTGACCGGTCTCTGCGTCGTAACTGACTTGTTCCAGCAGCGCCTGGCCGATGCCTTGCATTGCGCCGCCTTCGAGCTGGCCGACGACGATCATTGGGTTCACGACCCGCCCGACATCGTTCACCGAAGAGTAGGCGAGCACCTCGACTTCACCCGTTTCTGGCGTCAGCTCGACTTCGCAGACATGGCAGCCATTGGGCCAGGACGGCCCGCCCACCGCGCTGGTCGATTCAACGTGAATGCGCTGGCCCGGCTGCGTCGCGGCCAACTCGAACAAGCCGATCCCCAGGTCGGTGCCCCTGACCTGAAAGCGCCCAGCCTGGTATTCGATGTCCTGCGCAGCCGCTTCGAGCTTGCCCGCCGCAATCTGGCGCGCCTGCCCGATGGTGCGTTCGGCGCCGACCTGCACCGCCGAGCCGCCGACAAACAGCGAGCGCGAGCCGCCGCTGCCAAAACCGTCACCGCGATCGGTGTCGCCGGTGACGACGCGGATCGATTCCGGCGGCAACCCGAAGGCGTCGACCAGCAACTGGGTGAGCGATGTCACGATGCCCTGCCCCATCCCGTTCACCGCCGAAAAAACCTCGACGATGCCGCCGGCCAGCACCGTCACCGTCACGCGCTCCTCAAACACGTTGCCGCTGGTCCATTCCAGAAAGGTGGCGATGCCCAGACCGCGCCACTTGCCACGCTGGCGCGACTGCGCCTCGCGCCCGGCAAAGCCATCCCAGTCAGCCAGCGCCAGACCCTGGTTCATCACATGCTCGAAGCGACCGCTGTCGTAAACCATCGCCATCGCGTTCTTGTAGGGCATCTGTTCCGGTCGAATCATGTTGCGGCGGCGCAGCTCGACGCGGTCGATGCCGGTCTGGCGCGCCGCCTCGTCCATCAGCCGCTCAATGATGTAGATCGCCTCGGGCCGCCCGGCGCCACGGTAGGCGCCGACCGACGCGGTGTTGGTCAGCACCGCCTTGAAATTGAAATCGATGGTCTGGATGTCGTAAACGCCGGTCTGCACCCAGGGGCCGACCATCAAGGGAATGGCCACTCCCGCGCCCGTTGCGTAGGCGCCGACGTTGGCCAGCGAATGGACGCGGAGGGCCAGGATGCGGCCAGCAGCATCGAGCGCCAACTCGGCGCGACTCTCAACGTCACGCCCGGTGACGGCGCTGAGAAATTCTTCACTTCGATCGGCAATCCATTTCACCGGGCGCTTTAACGTCAAGGCACACCAGGCCGTGACTGCGTCTTCCGGGTGAATGCCGCTTTTCATGCCAAAACCGCCACCGACGTCGCCCACCGTCACCCGTACTTGTTCCGGTGGCACGCCCAGCATGTCGATGCTCAGAGAGTTCTTGATCGACGATGGCATCTGCGCGCTCATGCGCAGGGTCAGCCGAGCGTCGCTCGGGTCCAGCAGGGCCAACACTGATCGCGGCTCGATCGACAGTGCCGAGATTCGTTGATTTGTGAGGTTCAGCGACACCACATGGCTGGCCTTGGCAAAGGCGTCCGCCGCGGCGGCCAGGTCGCCGTAACGCATTTCGGCCGCGATGTTGTCCGGCGCCTCTTGGCACAGCACCGGCGCGCCCTCCGCAAGGGCATCGGCCAGTTGCACCACCATCGGCAGTTCGTCGTATTCCACCTGCACCGCCTCGGCCGCATCGCGCGCCTGCTGCATCGACAGGGCGACCACGGCCACCACGGGCTCGCCGACATAGCGTACCCGGCCCGCGGCCAGGGCACGGCGCGGCGGCGAGGCGCAGGGCGTGCCGTCGGCGCGCCGAAAGCCAGCCGGTCCGGCGATCGGCTTCACCCCGGCGGCGATCAGATCGGCGCCATGCCAGACACCCAGCACGCCGGGCATGGCCAGGGCTGCCGACTTGTCCACCGACACGATGTTTGCATGGGGGTAAGGCGAGCGCACCAGGCAGAGCTGCGCGCAGTGGGCGTAGTCCTGGTCGTCCCGCAGATCGTCAGTGAAGCGGCCCAGACCCTTGAGCAGGTTGTCGTCTTCGAGCCGGCGCACCAATCGGCCGCTGCCAAAACGGGAAGTAACGTTGTCCATGTGGATGTTCTGCCTGTTGCGTTCAATGCCTCTCCAGGCAAAGGGTCCTCGGCGCGGCCCGGTCATTTTGACGCATGGGCCGCGCCGGGTCGGCCCTGCTGCAGTGTCGATAATGCCCGTTGTTGAAACTACGAAGGCGTTCTGCACGGCTTCCTGCATTATTCGGCGCTCGAACCCAAGGCGATGCAGGCGCTCGACGATGGCGCAGAGTTTCTGCGCGGACTGGCCTAGCAACGACGCTCAGAGCGGGCCCGGCCGAGCCAGAACGATGCATCAGGCGGCAAAGCTGATGTCAACGCTTGGGATCGCCTGGATCGACACGCCAAAGCTGACCATGTTCGGGAGTGTCGCGTTATGGTGCGCCCTGATCGCGAAAGCGGAGGCATGTTCCTTGTCATGGGTGGTGTGGGCGTCCGCGGCCAGGGTGACGGCGTAGCCAAGCGCGGCCGCACGCCGGGTCGTGGTGTCGACGCAGAACTCGCTGTCGCAGCCGCAGATCACGACCTGCTTCACGTCCAGCGAGTCCAGCAACTCCTGCAGCGGCGTTCGCAGGAATGAGTCGGGCGTGGTCTTGCGAACGAAATGATCGTTTGGGGCGATCAACAGGTCGCATTGCAGCTGCCAACGCTCGCTGCCGTATTTGATGTTGGCCGAAGCCCGCTCGTGCTGGATGAAGACAACCGGCCGGCCCAGCGCGCGCGCACGGCTTGAGAGTTCGTTGATGCGCTGGACCACGGCGTTAGCCTCGTAGGGGCGCGGCTCCTCATCAAAGAAGGCGCGCTGAACGTCGACAATGAGCAGGGCGATACCCATCGGCAGATGATAGCCGGGCAGATTTCTTCCGTTGCGATTCAGTTACTTCAGCCGCAGATCGATGTCCTACACCAAAAACTTCTCCACCGCCTTTTCGTTCCATTCCACCCCAGTGCCGGAAGCTGCGCTGACATCGGCCATTCCATGCTCGATGCGCAACGGCTCGCGCAGCACCGGGTTCCACCAGTCGGCATATTCGAGCCAGTGCGCGGTCGGCGTCGCGCACAACAGCTGCGCGCTGATCTCCGGCCAGAGGTGGTTCGACAGGCGAATACCGCGGGTCTGGGCCAGCGAGGCGGCGCGCAACCAGCCGGTCACGCCGCCGATCTTCATCACATCGGGCATCATGTAATCCGACGCCTGCGCGTCGATCGCGTGCTGCATATCCAAGGCGCCCCACCAGTTCTCGCCACACTGAATCGGTGTCTTTGCTTCACGCGCGATCATCGCGTGCCCAGCGTAATCGTGGGCCAGCGTCGGCTCCTCGACCCAGGTCAAGCGCTCCTCGTCCAGCAGGTGCAGGCGCTGCACCGCCTCGACCGGCGTCAGGCACTGGTTGTAGTCAACCATGATTGCCACGCTGTCGCCCACCGCGCTGCGCATGGCGCGTATTACCGCGACGTCTTCCTGCACCGTCGGATAGCCGATCTTCGCCTTGATGCCGGTGAAGCCGCGCTTAGCCCAGCCCTCGGCAACCCTGGCCGAACCGGCAACGCCGTCATACCCGACCGCGCCATAGGCGGGAATCGGCTTCTCGAAGCCGCCGAGCAAGCGAATCAGCGAAGTGCCGTGGCTGCGCGCCAGGGCATCCCAAAGCGCCATGTCGATGGCAGCAAGCGCGATGCCGACCAGACCCTGGGTACCGAGCAGGCGAAAACGCCTGGCGAGCTTTTGCTCGGTTTCAATTGGAGCGAGTTGGTCGCCCTGAATCAGGGCTTCGATGTTCCGGATCAGCTCGGCGACCGGCTTCAGCGCAGCCGGCGTGTAGGTGAACACGAGGCTGTGGCCGACCGTGCCGTCGTCCATCACGGCATCGGTCAGAACCAACGGAGATTCAGCCACTGTGCCGCTGGCCGTCTGATGCGGGTGCTGCATCGGCACGCGCACGGTGCGCACGCGCAAGGCCTTGAGCGAAGTTAGGTGCCCGGCAGTCACGACGCCACCGATCCGAGAATCAACCGGCGTCGGCTGGAATGATCACCCGCGGGATCGGCCGCTGCTGGCTCGCAAGTCGTATTCATGTGTCTGTCCTCCAATGTACCGCCTCTCGACGCCCCGACACTTACAGCTTGGCAGCGCGGGGCTTGTTGCGCGCACGCCGGGGCGTCTTGCGAGGCGCCGTGGCTTCCCTGGCTCGGACAGCAGCCCCATAAGCCATTTGCACCCAGCCTTGCATCGCCTCGCGTTCCTCAAATACTTCTGGCGGG
>JBCKPH010000039.1:0-21294 GCA_038901755.1 Burkholderiaceae bacterium
TTCTTGATTACATCTACGAGCATGAGGCGGCGCATCCGGAAAAGGTTTACCTGACGCAGCCCACGGGCGGCGGCAAGGTGATTGATTACAACTGGAGCCAGGTGCTCGATCAGGCGCGGCGCATGGCAACGCACCTGCAGAGCCGGGGCCTGGGGACTGGCAGCCACATCGCCATCCTGTCAAAGAACTGCGCGCATTTCTTCATGGCGGAACTGGCGATCTGGATGGCCGGTGGCACCACCGTGGCAATTTTTCCGACCGAAGGAGCCGACACGGTCAAGTTCGTGCTCGATCACAGCGACGCCAAGCTGCTGTTCGTCGGCAAGCTCGACAGCTGGGAGCAGCAGGCCCCTGGCGTTCCTTCCCACATGCCCTGCATCGCCTTGCCGCTGGCACCCCCGAACAAGCTCGACAGTTGGGACGCAATCGTCGCCAGCAGCGCACCGCTGGCCGGGCGGCCGCAGCGCAAGAGCGACGATCTGGCGATGATCATCTACACCTCGGGCTCGACCGGGCAGCCCAAGGGGGTGATGCACAGTTTTGGCCGGATCAGTGCCGCCACCAGCGGCTTCCTGAGCAACTTCGTGCCCAAAGTCCCCGCCGCCATGGAGTGGCGCCTGCTGTCCTACCTGCCGCTGGCCCATGTGTTCGAGCGCGCCGTAATCGAATGCCTGTCGTTCATGCATGGCAGCGTCCATGTGTTCTTTGCCGAATCGCTGGATACCTTCGTCGCCGACCTGAACCGGGCCCGCCCCACCGTCTTCGTCTCGGTGCCGCGCCTCTGGTCGAAGTTTCAACAGGGCGTGTTCAAGAAGATGCCGCCGAAGAAACTCAACCTGCTGCTGAGCATCCCGATTCTGGGCCGGATCGTTGGCAAGAAGGTGCTGACCGGCCTGGGCCTCGATCAGGTGCAACTGGCCGCCAGCGGCTCGGCGCCGATTTCGGCTGAACTGATCGCCTGGTACCGCAGGCTTGGCCTCAATCTGCTGGAGGGCTACGGCATGACCGAGGACTTTGCGTTCTCCCACGCCTCCACCGCCGCGGCGAACGCACCGGGCTGTGTCGGTGTGCCATACAGCGGCGTCGAGGTGAAGCTGAGCGAGGAAGGCGAAATCCTGATCAAGTCGCCCGGACAGTTCGTCGGTTACTACAAGCGAGCCGATCTGGATGCCGAGAGCTTCACCAGCGACGGCTTCTTTCGCACCGGTGACAAGGGCGAGCGGCGCGCCGACGGCCTGCTGAAACTCACCGGCCGGGTGAAGGAACTGTTCAAGACCGCCAAGGGCAAGTACGTGGCGCCATCACCAATCGAGAACCGCCTGAACGAGCACCCGATGGTGGAACTCTCAATGGTGTCGGGTGTCGGCTACCCGGCAGCCTACGGCCTGGTCGTGCTGGCCGAAGACCTGCGGCCCAAGCTGGGCGACGCAGCGGTCAAGGCCAATGTTGAGGCCGAAATGAAGCAACTACGGAAGGACGTCAACGCCGGCCTGTCGGGTTACGAACAGTTGCAGATGCTGGTCATCGCGCGCGAGCCCTGGACCATCGAGAACGCCTGCCTCACCCCGACCATGAAGATCAAGCGAACCGCCATCGAAGGACGCGTGGCAGGGCAGCTTGACGCCTGGTACGCCAGCAAGAGCCCGGTGCTCTGGGCCTGAGTCGCCCCGACCGACAATACGACGAGGAGGATTCTTGAGCGACACGGTTTTGCGGCGGCGGCTGATGGCGATTCTGGCGGCCGATGCCGTCGGGTATTCGCGCCTGATGGCCGGCGACGAACAGGCCACCCTGGCCTCGCTTGACGCTGCGCGCGGCGTTTTCCAGACCGAGGTCGCTTCGAACCAAGGCCGTGTCATCGACACCGCCGGCGACTCGGTGCTGGCGGTGTTTGAAACAGCGAGCGGCGCGGTGTCGGCAGCGCTGGCGATCCAGAGCTTGCTCACGGCGGCGGCCAGCGCCGAGTCCGACGAGCGGCGCATGCTGTTTCGCATCGGCATCCATCTCGGTGACGTGATCGAGAAGCCTGATGGCAGCGTCTATGGCGACGGCGTCAATATCGCGGCGCGGCTGCAGGGACTGGCCAAGCCCGGCGGCGTCACCGTATCGGATTCGATCCGCAGCGCCGTCAAGGGCAAGATTGCCGCGAGCTACGAGGACCAGGGCCCGCAGCAGGTGAAGAACCTGGCCGAACCGGTGCGCGCCTTCCATGTGCGCTCACAGGATGAAGCGAAAGCCCAGCCCATGCGCGCCGAGGCGCCGCGCGTCGAAAGCAAGCGGGTCGACAAGCCGGCCATCGCCGTGCTGCCGCTGAACAACATGAGTGGCGACCCCGAGCAGGAGTTTTTCGTCGACGGCATCACCGAGGACATCATCACCGAGCTGTCGCGCTTTCGCGACCTGTTCGTGATTTCACGCAATTCCTCGTTCAAGTACAAGGGCCAGCCGCTCCATGTGCAGAAGGTCGCTGCCGAGCTCGGCGTGCAGTACGTGGTCGAGGGCAGTGTGCGCAAGGCCGGCAACCGCATCCGCCTCACGGTGCAGTTGATCGACGCCGAGACCGACACCCATATCTGGGCCGAGCGCTACGACCGCGAACTGGCCGACATTTTCGCGATCCAGGACGAACTGACCTCGACCATCGTCTCGATCCTGCCGGGCCGCGTGCACGCTGCCAGCAGCGAGCGTGCCGCGCGCAAGACCACCGACAACATGGCCGCCTACGAGTGCGTCCTGACCGGCAAGCGGCTGCACCACCAGAGCCGCCGCGAGGACAACGAAAAGGCGCTTGCCCTGCTGGACCGGGCCATCGCGCTGGACCCATCGTATGCCCACGCGCACGCCTGGCGCGGCTGCACCCTGGGGCAGGCTTGGGTCTATGGCTGGTGCGCCGACCGCGAGGCGACGTACAACGAAATTGTCAAGTCCTTGCAAACCGCGCTGGCGCTGGACGAGAACGACAGCGACGTGCACCGCATCCTGGCGGCGATCCACCTGGTGCAGCATGAGCAAGAGCGCTGCCTGCACCATCAACAGCGCGCGTTGAACCTGAACCCGAACGACGATCTGGTGGTCGTGCAGCAAGGCGAAATACTGACCTGGAAGGGCGAACCCGAGGCCGGCATCGAATGGGTGCGCAAGGCGATGCGCCTCAATCCCTACCACCCGGAACGGTTCTGGGGCCACCTGGGACGCGCCTACTTCACGGCGCGACGCTATGCTGAAGCCGTGGACGCGGTGCGGCACATGAGCACGCTCGAGGCCGGCCAGCGCGCCAGCCTGGCGGGCTGTTACGCCCAGTTGGGCGACCAGCCTGCCGCCGCCGAACAGGCGCGGCAGGCGCTGGCACTGGCGCCGAACTTCTCCGCCACCGAGTTCCTGAAAACCCTGCACTATTTTCATGCGGCCGATCTTGATCATGTGCGTGAGTCCTTGCTGAAGGCCGGCTTGCCCGCCTGAAGAATGGGTCCGGTCCATGCCTGCCCACCGGTAGCTGCGGAAAATGGGCACATGACGCCGTCGCCCGACTCAAGCGCTAGTACATCAACACAGAAGTCTCGAAACGCTTGATCAGCGACGACGTTTGGCATGACGCGCCTTCGCCCCCTCACCCCAACCCTCTCCCCCGAGTACGGGGGAGAGGGAGCTGACTGCCCCCTGCTCCCTGCCCCCTGCCTCCTGCCCCCTGCCCCCTCTCCCGCTTGCGGGAGAGGGTTGGGGTGAGGGCTGGCGGCCTGCTGCAAATCCGAGCGATGCTTCGTGCTATCGCCAGCATCCGCAACGACGCCGAAAGCGCGAAGACACGCCTTCACGTTTTGAGATTTCCGGGTTGCAATACTAGAACACCATGACCGACATCCAGACCTGGCTTGAGTCGCACGGCCTTGGAAAATACGCCGAGGCCTTGCTGGCGCAGGACATCAGCGTGGACCTGCTGCCGAACCTTACAGATGCGGACCTGAAGGAACTTGGAATCGCCTCGCTTGGCGACCGCAAACGGCTGCTCAAACTGGTCGCGGCGGCGCAGTCACCCCAATCCGGTCCCGCGGCTGGCGCTGCCACAGCCGGCAACGCCGCGACGCCGGCCAGCGCTAGCGCGCAGCATGCAACGCCCGGGGCAACGCCCGGGCCAGGCCTGCCGGCAGCAGCATCCAACACGTCCGGTCAAGAGGAAGCCGAGCGGCGCCACGCGACCGTGATGTTCTCTGACCTGAGCGGCTACACGGCGCTGAACGAGGCCTTCGACCCGGAGGAGGTCGAGCAGATCATGGCGCGCATCAAGCGTGAAGCGGTGGCGGTGATCGAGCGCCACGGCGGTCGCGTCAACCAGTTTGTCGGCGACGAGGTGATGGCGCTGTTTGGCATTCCGATCACGCGCCGCGACGATCCGAGGCGCGCCGTCACGGCAGCGTTGGAATTGCACGCGGTGGTGGACACCATTGCCTCCAGTTTGAGCGCCAGGCTGGGACGCGTGCTGTCGATGCACAGCGGCATCCAGACCGGACTGGTGATCGCAAGGCGCAGCGATTCACGTTCCGGCGACTACACCGTGACCGGCGACACGGTGAACACCGCCGCCCGCCTGCGCGGTCTGGCGCAGCCGGGCCAGGTGGTGGTGAGCCCGCAGACCTGGCAACAGGTGTCGGATTACTTCAGCGCCGAGGCCGGCGAGGCCATCGAGGTCAAGGGCAAGGAGCGGCCGCTGGTGCCCTGGCGCATCTTGAAGGAACACGCCGTGCCCAAGGCGGGCAGCCGACCCCTGGTGGGCCGGACCGAGGAGATGCAGCAGTTTGCCGCGCTGGTCCAAAGCTGCCTGCAACGCAAACGCGGACGCGTCATTTTTGTGCGCGGCGACCCTGGCATCGGCAAGACCCGTCTGGTCACCGAGTTGCTGCATCTGGCGCGCGAACAGGGACTGGCCTGCCACGCGACCTCGATCCTCGACTTCGGCGCGCGCACCGGCCATGATGCGATTCGAAAGCTGGCGCAAAGCCTGCTCGGCTTGACGCCCGACGCCGACCAAGCGAGTCGCGCCGAGGCGATCCAAGAGGTCGCGACCCAAGACGCGCGCGGCGCGGGGCTCGCGCCCTTTCTGTACGACCTGCTTGACGTCACGCCGCCGCCTTCGGTTCGCTCACTGCTGTCGGCCATCGACGCAGCGGCACGACAGAAATCCACGCTGGAAGTGCTGGCCCTCCTTGCCACGCCGCAAGCCACGGCTGCGCTGTTGTTGGTCGAGGACCTGCAATGGGCCGATCTATCGACCCTGAAGCAGCTCGGCGCCCTGGCCGCCTTGACAGCGAAGCTACCTTTGCTGCTGCTGCTGACCACGCGTTTCGCCGGCGACCCGAGCATCGGCGAATGGCGCACGTCGTTGCATGGCCTGCCGGTGAGCAGCATCGACCTCGGGCCGCTCGCCGCCGAGGACGCGCTGCGGCTGGCAGCCGGCGCGGCGTCGATGTCCGAGGCCCTGCTGCGCAGTTGTGTCGAGCGCGCCGAAGGCAATCCGCTGTTCCTCGAGCAGTTGCTGCTGAATGCCGGCGACGAGAGTTCGAGCAGCCTGCCGGGCTCGATCCAGGCGCTGATCCAGGCCAGGATGGACCGGCTCTCGCCTGGCGACAAGAGCGCATTGCAGGCCGCCGCGGTCTGGGGACAGCGTGTCCCGTTGCAGGCGATCCACCATCTGCTGGGCGATCCAGCGTTCGACGCGCAACTGCTGGTCGAGCAGTTTCTGTTGCGTCCGGAAGGCGACGACCTGGTTTTTAGCCATTCCCTGATCCGTGATGGTGCCTATGGATCGTTGCTGCACACGCGGCGCCGCCAATTGCACCAATTGGCCGCCGAGTGGATCGAGCCGCGTGACGTGGCGTTGGCCGCCGAGCACTACGAACGGGCCGAGGATGCACGTGCCGCAGACGCCTACCTGCGCGCCAGCCAGGTCCTGGCGGAGCAGTTCAAGTACACGGAAGCGCTGGCCGTGGTGGAGCGCGCGCTCGGGCTCACGACGGACGCTTCCAGCGCCTTCGCGCTGCGACTGGCGCAGGCGCGGCTGCTGCTCGAAAACGGGCGCGCCGCCGATTCCATTGAGGCCGGCCGGCAAGCAATCATGGCGGCGCAGACTGGGGTTGAGCGCGCGCTCGGCCTGATTGCCGTGGCCTCGGGCATGCGCATCCTGGATCGTCTTTCCGAAGGGCTGGCCGCGCTGGACGAGGCCCAGCCGCTGGCCGAACAGGCCGGCCTCACGCTCGATCTGTCGCGCCTGCACCATCTGCGCGGCAACCTGCTGTTTACCCAGGGACGGCCCCTCGAATGCCAGGCCGAGCATGAACGCGCGCTGGAACTGGCGCGTCAGGCCGGCTCGGCCGAGGCTGAAGCGGCGGCGCTCGGAGGTGTCGCCGACGCCCACTACGCCCAGGGCCGGGTTCGCAGCGCCCACGATCTGCTCGTCCGCTGCGTGACGTTGGCCCGTGAGCAAGGCTTCCTGCGGGTTGAAGTGCCGTATCTGACGATGATCGTCTGGTCCTCGCTGTATCTGATGGATATTGCCGGCGCCATCCGAGCCAGCGCATCTGCGATTGACCTGGCCAAACGGGTTTCGCATCGGCGTGGCGAAATGATGGGGCGGGCGCAGATGGCCATGCTCGATGGCTGGATTCGCGGCAATGTCGAGGCTGCCCTGCCCCATCTGGAAATCGCGCTGGAGATCGCGCGCACCCTGGGCAGCCGTCGTTTCGAAGGCTTGACCTGGATGGTCCGCGCGCTGCTGGCGATCCGTTCCGGCAACCTCAAGGCGGCGCGTGAACATGTGAAGAAGGCATTCGACATCAGCGGTGAATCGAGTCTGGGTTTCCTCGGCCCGCAGTTGTATGGCATCCTGGCGCGCCTTGAGACCGACCCGGCAGCGCGACGCGACGCACTGGCCCGGGGCGAAGCCCTGCTTGGCAGCCACGCCTTGAGCCACAACTACTTCATTTTTTGCGAGGCGGCGATTCAGACTTCGCTCGACTCTGGCGAATGGGAAGAGGCCGAGCGTTACTGCGCTCTGCTGGAGAACTACACCGCCCCGGAGCCCTTTGCCTGGGCCGACTTCATCGTCAAGCGCGGCCGCGCCCTGGGCCGGGTCGGGCGCGGAGAATTCAGCACCGAGTTGGCCGCCACGCTCACGTCGTTGCGCGCTCAAGCGCTCGCGAGCGAGAATTTACTCTACCTGGCGGGCTTGCAGGCCGCAATTGCAGAGGCGCCGGTCAGCAGCGGCTGAGGCAAGGGCGGGCCCGCACTTTCGTGCTGTGCCGGCCAGCGCCCTGGTTCAGCCAGCGGCCGTCAACTTATTGCGCCGCCGCCGCACCCAATGGTTCATGGCCTCCACCCCGATCGAGAAGGCGAGCGCGAAGTAAATGTAGCCCTTGGGCACGTGCATGCCGAAACCGTCGGCGATCAGGAGGGCGCCGATCAACAGCAGGAAGGCCAGCGCCAGCATCTTCACGGTCGGATGCGCGGCGACAAAATTGGCCAACGGATTGGACGCCAGGATCATGATGATCATCGCCAGCACCACGGCAACCACCATGACCCAGAGTTGGTCCGCCATGCCGACGGCGGTGATGACGGAATCGAGCGAAAAGATGATGTCGATGACGGCGATCTGCAGCACCACGGACTGGAAGGTGACACCGGCCACGCCCGCGAGCCCGGCGTCGACGCCCTCCTCGTGCTCCACCATCTGATGAATCTCCACCGTCGCCTTGTAGAGCAGGAACAGGCCGCCACCGATCAGGATCAGATCGCGCCAGGAGAAACCCTTGCCCGCCAGGCTGAACAGCGGCTCGGTCAGGCCAACGATCCAGGCCAGAGTCGCCAGCAGCATCAGGCGTGTCACCAGCGCCAGGGCCAGCCCGATCTTGCGGCCCAGCGCGCGCTGGTGCGCCGGCAGGCGACCGGCGAGAATGGCGATGAACACCAGGTTGTCGATCCCCAGCACGATCTCCAGCGCCGACAGGGTGATCAGCGACAACCAGATTTGCGGATCGGAGATCCAGGCGAAAGTGAAAAATTCCATGGCGGGCGTGTTTTGGAGAAAAGGGGCTATTTTCTCACCCACGGCTTCCGGCAGCAGTTGATCGGGCAGCACACAATGTCCGGGTGTGCCGATGCAACGCAGGGTGAACCCAGAACCACGCCATGACTGACCGAATCGTCATCGCCGAGGACGAAGCCGAGCTGCGTGACCAGCTCTCAGGCATGCTGCGGCTGGAAGGCTTCGAGGTGTTCGCTGCGGCCGATGGCCGCGCCGCGCTCTCGCTGATCCGGCAGCACAGTCCCGACCTGGTGCTGAGCGACGTGATGATGCCGGAAATGAACGGGCACCAGCTGGTGCAGGAGATTCGCGGCAACGCCCAGACGGCCCATATCCCGACCGTGCTGCTGACGGCGCAAGCCGACCGCAACGACGTGCGCGCAGGAATGAACCTGGGCGCCGACGACTACCTGAGCAAGCCGTTTCAGCGCGAGCAGTTGCTGGCCTGCATCCGCTCGCGCATCGACAAGTCCAAGGTGCAAAGAGAGGTTTCGCAACGGTTGGCGCGCCAGGCGCACAGGTTGTCGCACTTCGACGGCGTGACCGACCTGCCGAACCGCACCCATTTCATGCTGCTGCTGGGCGACCTGCTGGAAGCCCAGGCGGCGCAGCAGGACGGACCGATGCTGTGGGCGGTGGCGCTCGACAACATGCCCGAGCTGGCGCAGATCTTCGGCGCCAGCCAGCTCGACGACTGGCTATACCAGCTATCGCGGCGCTTGCTGCAGGCCAGCGCGCAGCCGCCCTTTTCGCAAGGCGCGCGCTGCACCGTGGCGCGCATCGGCGACGACCGCTTCGCAGTGCTGATTCCGCACTGGGATTCAACGGTCGATCTGGAATCGGCAGCGGCGGACCTGGTGGACCTGATGCAGCAGCCGGTGCTGAGCGGCCTGCGCGAGCAGTATCCGCGCGTCGTGATCGCTATCTATCCCGCGACGGGCGACCGCGCCAGCGCCGAAACCATGCTGAGCCGGCTCGAGTTTGCGCTGGCCGTGGCCCGGGCTCGGCGGCCGAGGCGCATCGGCATCTACCGGCCTGAGCTGGCCCCGGAGGTATCGGCCACCTTTCGCCTGCACAACGACATGCATCGCGCCGTGGAGCGCAACGAGTTGCGCGCCATGTTCCAGCCGCAGGTGAATGCAAAGTCGGGCCAGGTGACGGGGTTCGAGGCCTTGCTGCGCTGGCAACACCCGGGGCTTGGCCTGCTGGCGCCGGCTGGCTTCATCCCGCTGGCCGAGGACAACGGGCAGATCGTCGGCATGGGCGCCTGGATGCTCAGGCAGGCATGTCACCAGGCCGCGGCATGGCAGGCGCTAGCCCCCGCAGGCGGCTCTGGCCTTCGCATCGCCGTCAACCTGTCGGCGCGGCAGTTCGCTGATCGGCAGCTCGCGCGTCACATTGACAAGGCGCTGCAGGAATCGGGACTCGCGCCGCAACGGCTCGAACTTGAAATCACCGAAGGCACGGCCATGCTGGACCTGCAACATACCCTGGACCTGCTGCGCCGCTTCAAGGCCATGGGGCTCAGTCTAGCGATTGACGACTTCGGCACCGGTTACTCAAGCCTGGCCTACCTGAAGCGTTTTCCGCTGGATATCCTGAAGCTCGACCAGTCCTTTGTGCGCCATCTCTGCGCCGAGCAGGAGGACCGGGCAATAGCCGGTGCGGTGATCGGCCTGGCCCACAGCCTCGGGCTCAGCGTGATCGCCGAAGGCGTTGAGACGCGCGAGCAGCATGATCTTCTGGCGCAAATGGGCTGCGACGAAATCCAGGGCTACCTGCATGGACGTCCCATGACCGCGGACGAGGTGCCGCTCTGGCTCGCTGCGCACGGCGCGAATCACTGAGGTCGACCATGGCAATCGCGGGCAGCAGGAACCGCCGCCGCGGGCGGCCGCTTCACAGGTAGTAAAGCAGCAGGTAACCCAGCAGCAGCAGCAGCACCCAGATCGCCATGCTGCGCGTCGGCCAGGTGCGGGCCAGCAGTGCGTCCATTCCGTGGTGCCGCACCACCAGAGCAAGCAGCACCGCGCCCGTGCGAGCCATCTGGCGCTGCAGCGTCGAGCCGGCAGCCAGCAACAGACGATCAATTCGACCCAGCCATGCCGGCAACAGGGCGCGCCATAACCAATCGCTGTCCAGCGTGATCGTCAGCGTCCGCTTCAGGTAGGGCAGCAGGACAAAGAACGCCAGCCCGGAGAACAGCAGGAGTTGAAGCTGCGTCAGCACATGGGCCCAGGTGTAGGGCTCGTATTTGACCGGGTAGGGCAGGAGCTGGTACAGCGGCTCGGCCCAGACGCCAAGCGCGATGCAGAGAAAGGCAAAGAAGACCATGGCCCAGCGCATGCTCGCCGGCGGCTCGGCAGGCCGCAGCCCGGAATCCTTCTGGAAAAACACGAACCAGGGAAACTTGATGCCGGCATACAGGAACGTGCCGGCTGACGCTGCGGTGAGCAGCAGCCACACCGCCAGCAGATGTCCGTCGGCCGCCGCCTGCGAGACCATCGACTTCGAGATGAAGCCCGAAGTGAGCGGGAACGAAGAGATCGACAGGGCCCCGATGATGGCGCACAGTGTGGTCAGCGGCATGGTGTGGAACAGGCCGCCGAGTTCGGAGCATTTGCGCCTGCCGGTCATCAGCAGGACCGAGCCGGCCGACATCAACAGCAGCGCCGTGTAGATGACGCCCATGGCGGCGTGCGCCGCAGCGCCGTTCAGCGCCATTTCGGTACCAATGCCGATGCCGGCGATCATGAAACCGACCTGGTTCACGATCGAATAGGCCAGGATGCGCCGCATGTCGTTCTCCAGCAGGGCGTAGACGATGCCGTAGAACGCCATGAACAGGCCAACCCAGATCAACAGTTCGGTGCCGGGGAAGCCGCGCAGCAGCACATAGACCGCCGCCTTGGTGGTGAAGGCCGACAAAAACACCGTGCCGCTCCAGGACGCCTCGGGGTAGGCGTCGGGCAACCAGGCTGAGAGCGGCGGGGCACCGGCATTGACCAGAAAGCCAAGCAGGATCAGCCAGTGCGCGGGTGAATCGGCCAGCATGCGGGTAAAGGCGACATCGCCGGTTGAAGCGATGTGGCCAGTGATGCCAGCCATCAGAAGCACGCCGCCCAGCAGATGGATCATCACATAGCGTTTTGCCGCGCGGTAGGAAGCGGCCTGCCCCTGGCTCCACAGCACCAGGGTCGAGCCAAGCGCCATCAACTCCCAGAAAACAAACAGCGTTAGCAGGTCACCGGCCAGCGCGACGCCGATGGCCGAACCGGCGTAGACATAGGCCGCGCTCAACTCGACCCGGCTTTTCTGCGCCAACGCGAACCAGCCGCCGCCAAAGGCCATCAGCGCGAAGATGATGGCAAACAGGCGCGACAGCTTGTCGCCCTGCAACGGGGTAAGCTGATAGTCGAGGAAACGCATCTGCCAGATCGCCCCTTCGGGCAGCAGCCAGACCAGTCCCAGGGCCAGCAGGGGCAGCGCCAGCACAGCGACGCTGCGCAGGGCGCCGCGCAGGAAAGGCAGCAGCAGCCCGCCGGCGATCAGCAGCAAGCCGGGATGCAGGGCGAACTCAGTCATCACGCTCGCCGTAGTAGCTGTCCGAGCGCTTGAGCCAAAGCGCCAGGCCCTTGGCGACGAAGATCATCGCCGCGCAGGCAAGGAAACCGAACCAGGCGTGAAAGCCAAATACGCCTTCAATGCCGAACTGGGGATGCAGTTGCAGCCACAGTTCGAGCAGCAGCAGCAAGCCCAGCAGCACGAGAAAGCCACGCCACAGGCGTTTGACATTGCGCGGCTGGTCCAGCCAGTGGCCGCCGTTGCCAGTACTGTCCATTCTCATCCTCCGTCCAGTCCGATCATCTGCCGCGCCAGCGCCAGCGCGATGTCGGGCATGAAAAACAGCAGCAGCGTCGCCAGCGCGGTCGCGCCAAGCGCCACCAACATGGACAGCGGCGCCTCGCCATGCGCCTGGCCGGCGCCGTCATTGGCCGGCGCGACAAAGAATGCACGGTACAGGATCGGCAAAAAGTAAGCAGCATTGAGCAGGGTGCTGAGCACGATGACGCCAACGGCGAGCCAATGCTGCACCGCCATGGCACCGAGCAGCATGTACCACTTGGAGATGAAACCGACAGCCGGCGGCAGCCCGATCATCGACAGCGCGCCAATGGCAAACGCCGTCATGGTCCAGGGCATGCGCCGGCCGATGCCGTCGAGCTGACTGACCTCGGTCTTGCCCGATGCGGTGTAGATCGCTCCGGCGGCAAAGAACAGGGTGATCTTTCCCACGGCGTGCGCCGCGATCTGCAGCGCGGCGCCGACCAGCGACAGGGGCGCGAGCAGGGCAGCAGCCAGCACCACGTAGGAGAGTTGGCCGATCGTCGAATAGGCCAGCAGGCGCTTCAGATTGTCCGCGCGCAGCGCCACCAGCGAGGCGGCGATGATGGTGAATCCAGCCACCGGCACCAGCCAGTCGGCGGCTCCGGAGATGCCGCTCCCGGCCAGGTTGTCCACGCCAAAGATGTAGACGATGACCTTGACCACGCTGAAGACACCGGCCTTGACCACGGCCACCGCGTGCAGCAGCGCCGACACCGGCGTCGGCGCGACCATGGCCGCCGGCAGCCAGCGGTGCAGCGGCATCAGCGCCGCCTTGCCGAGGCCAAAGACGCAAAGCGCCAACAGGGCGGCAAGTTCTGTATGCCCGAGCTTGCCGCTGAGAACGCCGCCAGGCGTGAAGTCCGTGGTCCCGGCAATCGACCAGATGATCAGCAGGGCCGGCAGCAGGAAAACGATGGAGCTGCCCAGCAGCAGCCCAAGATAGACCCGCCCTGCCTTGCGTGCCTCGGGCGTGCCGTGGTGCGTGACCAGCGGGTAGGTGACGAGGGTCAGCATCTCGTAGAAAACAAACAGCGTGAACAGGTTGGCGGCAAAGGCAATGCCGATGGTCGCGGCCAGGGCCAGCGCAAAACAGACGTAGAAACGTGTCTGGTTCGCCTCCCGGTTGCTGCGCATATAACCGATGGAATAGAGCGCGTTGACGATCCACAGGCCGGAAGCGATCAGCGCAAACAGCATGCCCAGGGGCTCGACGCTGAAAGCAATCTGCAAACCCGGCAGCAGGGCAAGCAGCGCGCGCTCGGGCCGCGCCCCGTCCAGCACCTCCGGCAACAGCAGCAGCACCGAGGAAAAAAGCAGCACAGCCGTGACCAGCGTGATGCCCTCACGCAGGTTCGGCCAGCGCGAAGCCAGGGCGATGAGTAGCGCGCCGACCAGCGGCACGCACAAGGCGAACAGGATCAAAAGACCCGGCTCGAACATCAGCGCAGCGCTCCCAACAGGGCCTGGGCCGCCTGGCTGGCCGACCCCACGGTGAACGAGGTGTCGAGGCCGAAGTACAGCGTTGCCGCCACCAGCAGGCCGGCGGGCAACAGCATCGACAGTGGCGCCTCCCTGGCAGCGGCCAAATCCGCGCGCGGTTCATGAAAGTAGGCCGCCTCGACAAAGCGCCAGACATAGACCAGGGCCAGCAGGGAAGAAAGCAGGATCAGCAGCACCAGCCACCACTGCCCTTTCTCCAGCGCCGCCAGCACCAGGTACCACTTGCTGACGAAGCCGACCGTGCCCGGCACGCCGATCAGCGACAGTCCGCACAGCAGCAGACCGAAGCTGGTCAGCGGCATGCGCTTGCCCATACCCTGCACCCGCGCCAGGCTGACCCCGCCCATGGACAACGCGACGCCGCCCAGCAACATGAAGATCGCACCCTTGGTGACACCATGGTTGAACAGATGCACGATGGCGGCGGTCAAGCCGTCCTGCGAACCTATCGAGAGCCCGAGGATGATGTAGCCGACCTGCGCCACGCTGGAGTAGGCAAACAGCCGCTTCAAATCGGTCTGGAAAATCGCCACCGTGGATGCGGCGAACATGCCGGCCACGGCCAGCAGCAGCAGCATCTCCTGCATCGGAAGACTCTCGAACACCTGCGACTGGCCAAACACCGAGTAATAAAAGCGCAACAGGACGTAAACGGCCACCTTGGTCGCCGTCGCCGCCAGGAACGCCGCCACCGCCGAGGGCGCATAGGCGTAGGCATTGGGCAGCCACTGGTGCAGCGGGAACAGCGCGAGCTTGAGCGAGATGCCCACAGTGAGGAAGGCCAGCGCCGCCAGCACCGGACGGCTGCCCGGCACGGCGGCCAGACGCTGCCCCATGTCGGCCATGTTCAGCGTGCCGGTCATCAGGTACAACAGTCCCACGGCGATGACGAAGAAGGTGGCGCCGATGGTGCCCATGATCAGGTACTGGTAGGAGGCCACCAGGGCACGGCGATCACGCCCGAGCGCGATCAGCACGTAGGATGAGAGCGAGGCAACCTCCAGGAAAACAAACAGGTTGAAGGCGTCGCCGGTGATCGTCATGCCAAGCAGTCCGGCCAGGCAGAGGGCGAACATGGTGTAGAAAAGATAGTGCTGCTGGCGCGGCAGCTCGAACTCGATGCTGGCGCGGCTGTACGGCAGCACCACGGCGGCGCTGGCGGACACCAGCACCAGCACAAAGGCGCTCAGGCGATCAACCCGGTACTCGATGCCCCAGGGCGGCGGCCAGCTGCCCAGGGCGTAGGAAATACTGCCGCCCGCCTCCACCTGCAGGAACAGCAGCAGCGATACCAGCAACGAGACCCAGCTGGCGGCGAGCACCGCGGCAAAGGCCAGATGGCGCTGGCGCAACAGCATGCAAAGCGGAGCGGCCAGCAACGGAATCACCACCTGAAGCGCCGGCAAATGCGGTGTCAGGTTCATTCGTCTTCGGCCATGCCTGCCAGGTCCCGGCTCAGGATGTCGTCTTCCTCAATGCTGCCGTAGGCCTCGCGAATGCGCACCACCAGCGCCAGGCCAAGGGCCAGCGTAGCCACCCCGACCACGATGGCGGTGAGGATCAGCACATGGGGCAGCGGATTGGAATACACGGTGAAGGATGGGCTGAGAATCGGCGCGGTGCCGCCGACCAGCTTGCCCGGCGCGATGTACAACAGGTAGACCGAGGTCTGGAAAATGCTCAGACCGACCAGCTTCTTGATCAGGTTGCCGCGCGCAATGACGATGAACAAGCCGGCAATCATCAGGAACACCGTGATGAAATAGGCGAAGTGCCCGCCCAGCGTCATGGAACCTACGCTGCCCATCACTCGTCGACCCGGCCACGGGCGGCAAACATGTAGAAGACTTTCAGCATGACGCCGGAGACCGTGGTGGCGACACCGACCTCGACCCAGAAGATGCCTCGGTGCTGTCCCAGCACCGGGTCGCGGTCAAGCACGAAGTAATCCAGGTAATTGCCGCCCAGCAGCAGGCCGGCAACGCCAACCCCGCCGTAGATCAGCACGCCCAGCGCCATCATGGCCTCCACCAGCGGTTCGGGAACCACCTTGCGCGCGTCGGCCAGACCGTAGATCAGCGCGTAGAAGATGACCGCGGCGGCCAGCATCACGCCGGCCTGGAAGCCGCCGCCGGGCCCGAAATCGCCGTGAAACTGCACGTACAGCGCAAACAACAGGATGAAGGGAATCAACAGCTTGGCGATCACCCGCAGCACCAGATCGTGCTTCATGCTGCCGCATCCTTGTCCGCTCCGCCTGGCACGGGTTTCCCGCCCTCCGGACCCGGCTTGTCCTCGTCGCCCTGCTTGCGGCGTCGCCGCAACAGGGCGATGACACCGACGCCGGCGGTAAAGACCACCACCGTCTCGCCCAGCGTGTCGTAGCCGCGGTAACTCGCCAGCACGGCAGTCACCGCATTGGGAATGCTGACCTCCTGCCGCATCTCGTTCAGATAGCGCGGCGCCACGTGGACATGAATCGGCGCCTGCGGGTCGGAGAACTCGGGCAGCCCGAGCGTGCCATAAACGACCAGCAGGCCAACCGTCAGCGCCAGCGCCAGCGCCGGCCAGGGTCGATGCAGGTCCCGTGCTTCCTCGCTCTTGCACAGATAGAGCGCGCTCAGGAACAGGACGGTGGAAATGCCCGCGCCGACCGCCGCCTCGGTCATCGCCACATCGACGGCGTCCATCGCGACCAGCACGGTGGCCATCAGGAAGCTGTAGATGCCGGCCAGAATCACCACCGAGAACAGGTTGCGGCTGCGCGCCAGCACGCATACGATGAGCGCCATCATGGTCAGCAAGACGTTGATGATCAGGGCTTCGATGACGCCTCCCCCTGGTCCGCCAGCAACGGCTTCAGGCCACGGTCCTTGGCGGCGCGCGCGATGGCGTGGGTCGCGGTCGGGCTGGCAAAGAAAATCAACAGGCCAATCATCAGCAGCTTCACCGCCACCAGCGTGATGCCGGACTGCAGCAGCAGACCGAGCAGGATCAAGCCAGCCCCCAGCGTCTCGATGACACTTGCCGCGTGCATGCGGGTGTAGAGGTCGGGCATACGCAGCAGCCCGACGCCACCGACGATGCAGAACAGGCCGCCGGCGACCAGGCAGACCCAGCTCAGCAGGTCGAGCCAGTCCATCATGGGACCGGCGCCCCCGGGTCCCCGAGGTTGCCGTGCCGGAAAAACTTCAGCACGGCTATCGTGCTGATCACGTTGAGCAGGCCATAAACCAGCGCCAAGTCAAGAAACTCCGGCCGGCCGTTGAGAAAACCCATCACCGCCAGCAGCAGCATGGACACAGTGCCCACCGTATTGCCGGCCTGCACCCGGTCGAACACGGTCGGGCCCAGGGCGGCGCGCGCCAGCGCCAATGCCAGCGTCACGAGCAGGGCCAGCGCCGCCGCGGCAAACATCAGGCCCGGCCCTCGCAGGCGCTGACGCGCCGGTCCATCTCGCTGTCCGCCAGCGACTCGGCGCCAGCCCGCGTCAGGCTATGCACCAGGAATTCATCCGGCCCGGCCTCGATCGTGATGGTGGCCGGCGTCAGCGTGATCGAATTGGCGTGAATCACCAGGCCGACGTCGGTGCGCTGGCTCGGCTTGAAGCGCGCCAGGGTCGGACTGATCGGCAGTTTGGGGTGCAGGATGATCAAGCTCACGGCCCAGGCCGACTTGACGATCTCGAGCAGCAGCCAGGGCCAGTACAGCAGGATCCTGCCTCCCAGATGGATCGGATGTCCTTCGGCGTCGACCATGTCCATGCGGCGCGCGAACAGCACCACGGCGAGCGCCGAGCCGACCCCGGCAGACAGCAGGAACAGCGTGAAATACCCCGACAGCAACAGCCAGAAGAGGTAGAGAAAGATGAACAGGCTGACGGAATGAAACACTTGGCGCGAACCGCTGCGGGATGCTGGAGCCAGCATTCTAGGGTGAGGCACGCAGCGTCCAGCGCGAAGTACCAGCCCCGGGCTGCCGCCGGACGTCGCGCTTCACCGGCCAGCGCGAGCAGCGCGAACCGCGGTCCGATGGAGCGGCTTGCTCGGCGTCACCGGACGCCGCGCGCCTGCGTCGCGCACCACGTAATGAGTTCCCGCTGGGCGGCTCCCTCGGCGTCCGAGCCCGCCTCGGAAACTGCCTGTTGGGCGCTGCTCACCGTCTCCCCGAGCGCCAATAGCACGGCAGCCGCAACCGTACCGGTCCGGCCAATGCCCGCATTGCAGTGCATCAGTACGGCTTCGCCTGAGCGCAATCTCGTGGCCACATCAAGCGCAAGTTGCCAGAATTCGCCCCGATCCTTGGGCACTCCGTAGTCCGGGATCTCGAACGCAAGCACTTGACAGGGCACGGTACCCGATTCGATCGCCCGGGCGTACGCTGGAGATTTCTCACGGACCTCGTGGCTGGCCGCAAGGCAGACGATCACCCGGACGGCGTCCTTCGACACCTGATTCCAGACGGTTTCCAGCGCTTCTCGGCGACCCGGCATGCTGTGCAGCAGCAGACGCCCGGGAACACCGCTGGGCAACAAAACTGGCCGAAACATCATCTCTGCTCTCTTCAGCAAGCCGAACTTCTTGCTGAGCTGCCGGTCGCTACGGACCATGAGCGTGGCACGGCGCCTTCGGCTCGTTCGCTCGGCGGCGCCGCGCCCGATGCGGGCGTCAAATTCTCTTCTCGAGCACAAAGCTGAGCACGAAAAGGGTCACCGGCCAAAGTCCGACAAAGAGTCCCCAGCGCTCCGCGTGAGCTTCCTGCAGCGCAGCCTTCAATGCAGGATCGGTGATCTTGCTGAGGACATGCCGACTGACCTCGAATTGCGGACCGAAAAACCAGACCAGCCAGGAAAGCGGGATCGACAGCAACCCGGCCCAGAACAGGACTTGCACAAGCATTTCCATACCGAACTCCTTTCGTGTGGCGCGCCAAACCCTTGTTTGGCGTCATGCCGGATCATCCGCTTGCTCGCCCACCTTGGCAATGCCGCAGGACGAACCCGCTTTCGCCAGAATGAATGCCGTCATGATCTGCATCATGAGCTCAAAACCTTCGTGAATCCCGCGACGACGATGAGCGCCCAGCCGCCTGCCCGCGAAACAGCCAGACGCCGCTCGTCTCGTTCCTCTTGAATGTGCTGTTGACGATTGCGATCGCTCCCGCCCCATTGACGGCGAGTTTCCTCATCAGCAAACCCTGCTGGCTGCCGTTGAAGCCGCGTTCCGGATCGGCGCTGCCCGGAACAACCGAGGGTGGCGCGAACGTCAACCCGCCGTCGTTCGAATGCGCGAGAGCGAGCCCGAGCGGACGACTTGCGCGGTCGGGAAAGAGATGCCAGAGGACGTAAAGGTTGTTCCTGTCGTCCACGCTCAGCGCCGGGAAATGCCTGCTCTCGAACGCAGTTTGCGGCCCTGAAATGGTCCTGGGTACTTCGAATGCCGCCCCCGCATCGAGTGATCGGGTGTAACGGATGTGATATGGCCCGAACAGGCCGCCGGGACTTTCCGCGTAAACCAGATGCAGAGTTCCGTCCCGGCCCAGCGCGATCTTCGGCGCATCGGAATGCCCGCTGCTCCTGAAAACAATTCGCGGCTTGCCGAACGACCGACCAGCATCGCCCGACTCAGCGAAATGAATGTCGGCTGCCGGCTCTTCTCCGACAGCCCAGGCAAGATAGACGGCGCCCCCGGGCCCGACGGCCAGCGCGGGGCCGCGTGCCGGCTTCGCAGCGTCCCCGCCGGCGATGCGCGTCGGTTCGAGGAAACTCTCGCCCCGGTCCGTCGAACGACGCAGCCAGAGGGCTCCCTCGTACTCCGTCCAGGCGACATAGAGATGGCCCAGCGGCCCGATGGCGAGGTCCAGACTCCCGTTGTCCCAGTAACGCGCGTCCAGGCGTCCCTTGCCGTCGCCGGCCATGCTATTCGAGAGATTGACCGGGGTGCGGAAAGTCCTGCCGCCGTCCGTCGAGCCCGCGAAAAAGATCTCGCCGCCATGGGAGCCACCGGAGAAAACAATTTCCTGCCACAGGATGTACACCTCGTTCGCATCCCTGCCGGAGATCACCATGCGCGGAAGCCAGGAGAAGGATTGGGGGCTCCGAGAGACGTTGACCGGCTTCGCGAAACGCCGCTTTCCGTCGGGTCCGAAGATCTGAAAAAAAATGTCCTTGCGCGATTGATCGGCCCAGGCGACCCCCACCGTGCCTGTTGCGTCGATGGCAACGGTGGGGTCGTCCACATAATCGAACTGCGACTCGTTCATGCGCCAGGGCCCCTGGTATCCAGCGCCAGCGGCCACTTCGATTTTTTTCGCGCCATGTCACCGCAGGCGACTGCACTGCCTGCTTCACAGGCGACGATGCGGACTCGCCAGAAACACCCATTGCGGCAGCAAGCATCACGGCAGCGCGAACAGTGAAGCGTGTCACGCTGGAACCCGGCCTTCCCGTTTTCGCGTTAGAACCCATAGGTGACCCGGCGGCCCCACGAAAACGCCTGCTGCCCGCGCCTGGGCTCGGGCTGCGGCGCCAGCAGCACGGCGCCGTCGATGGCGGCAAGTTCACCCTTGGCAAAGGTGACGAATCCGGCGTACGAGCAGGTCAGGCGCAATTCGTCGGTCGTCGCGATCACTGGCTGCAAGCGGGCCGAAAGTGTTCACTCAATGACCCGTTCGGCGCGCAACAGAATTGACTGCGGGATTTTCACGCCAATCTCTCGCGCCACCCTTAGATTCACGTCAAGCTCGAACCTGGTCGGTTGCTGCACAGGAAGTTCGGCGGCCCGGGCGCCCTTGAGGATCTTGTCAATCGCGCCTGCGACGATTCGCGACTGCTCTTCGACCGTAGGTCCATAGGCGATCAGGCCACCCACCTCCGTGAAAGCTTGGCTGGAGTACATCGCAGGCATCCGGTGCTGCGCCGCCAGGCGAACAAGGACGGCCCGATTGCCAGCGTACATCGGCGACACCAGCACCAAAACAGCTTCGGCACGCGCCGCCGTAGCCGCTTCGAACGCGCCTTCGAGCTCGCCGGCCGATTTCGCCTGGACGACCTGGACTTGAAGTCCAAGGGTGCGTGCCGCCGCTTTAACCGCCTTCGGCTGGCGCTCGTGAGTGACCGGGTCCCAAAGCACGGCGACGCGCTTCAGCCCGGGAAGCAGCTCCTTCAGCAGTTCGAGCCGTTTCGCCGATAGCACATCGGCAATCACGGCAAAGCCAGTGATGTTGCCGCCGGGGTGCGACAGGCTCTTGACGAAGCCCGACTCGACCGGGAACCCGACCGAGGCCACAATCGGAATGGTGCTGGTGGCCTGCTGCGCAGCGCGGGTCGACAGGTCTCCGGAGGTCGTGATCACGTCGACCTTCAGCCGGACCAGCTCGTTGGCAAATTCGGCGAGCCGCGCCGCGTCGTTTCCACCGTATCGGTACTCGATCGCGACCGATTTCCCGTCCTGCCTTCCAAGATCCTGGAGGCTCTTGAGCAGCGCCGCAATATTCGCATTGATCGGCGGCGGCGGCGCCGTCTGCCACAGCACGCCGATCCGCGGAACCTTCGCCGCAGATTGGGCACCAGCGGGCACCGACACGACGAGGCCGGCGGCGAGCGCGATCAGCCCGATGAACTTGATCAACACGTTTTCTCTCCTTGTGCAATCCAATATGCTCTCCTTCGCCTTTTGTCCGCTGCGGCGCAGATCATGGCCCGAATGAGAATCATGCACCCTCCGAAGATCGACGGTAACGTTTTGTCGGCCTGCCAATGGAGCTTTGACTTCACGCAACTTTCTTCAGCGTGCGCGGTTGCAGTTCTTCGAGCGCTTTCAGGATGCTTGGCA
>JBCKPH010000040.1:0-21277 GCA_038901755.1 Burkholderiaceae bacterium
GGCGCCGGCCGACACCACGACCATGAAGGCGATGGTGGACAACCTGCCGCCGGGGCTGGTCTGGGCCGGCTTTGGCATCGGCAGGATGCAGATGGCGATGGCGGCGCAGGCTGTCTTGCTTGGTGGCAATGTGCGCGTCGGGCTGGAAGACAACCTCTGGCTGGACAAGGGCGTTCCGGCGAGCAACGCTCAACTGGTCGAGCGTGTCATCGAGCTGATCACCCGGATAGGAGCGCGGCCGGTCACTCCGGCCGAGGGACGGGTCAAGATGAAGTTGCCGGCACCGCGATGAAATTTTTCTATCCATGCCAAATGACGTTCATTGAACAAGCCCTGTCACCGAGATCAATGACATGATTTTCGTGACCGACATCAAGACCTTTGCCGCGCTGGGCAGCGGCGTCATCGGCAGCGGTTGGGTGGCGCGTGCGCTGTCACGCGGGCTGGACGTGCTGGCCCGGGATCCGGCGCCTGGCGCCGAGGCGCAGTTGCGTGCACGCGTCGCCAACGCCTGGCCGGCTCTGCAAAAGCAGGGCTTGGCGGCAGGGGCGTCACCCGAGCGCTTGCGTTTTGCCTCGAGCGTCGAGGCCTGCGTGGCGAAAGCCGACTTCATCCAGGAGAGCGCGCCCGAGCAGCTTGAATTAGAGCGTTCCCTGCACGCAAAAATCAGCGCTGCGGCGCGGCCCGACGTCCTGATTGCTTCCTCCACCTCGGGACTGCTGCCCAGCGAGTTCTATGCCGACGCACGGTACCCCGAGCGCTGTGTCGTCGGACACCCCTTCAACCCGGTTTACCTGTTGCCGCTGGTCGAGGTGGTTGGCGGAGTCAAGACCGCGCCGGATGCGGTGCAGTCGGCGATGCAGGTGTACCGCTCGCTTGGCATGCGGCCGCTGCATGTGCGCAAGGAGGTGCCGGGTTTCATTGCCGACCGGCTGCTGGAAGCGCAGTGGCGCGAGGCGCTGCACCTGGTGAACGACGGTGTGGCGAGCACCGGCGAGATCGACGACGCGATCCGCTTTGGCGCCGGCCTGCGCTGGTCCTTCATGGGCAGCTTCCTGATCTACACCCTGGCTGGAGGCGACGCCGGCATGCGCCACTTCATGGCGCAGTTCGGCCCGGCGCTGAAACTGCCCTGGACCCATCTGGTCGCGCCCGAGCTGACCGAAGGCCTGATCGACCGTGTGGTGACGGCACCACCGAGCAACTGGGCAGCAAGACCATCGCCGAAATGGAGCGCTATCGCGACGACTGTCTGCTCGCCATCATGCAGGCGATCCGCGACACCAAGGAAAAACATGGCATGTCGTTTGACGATTGAAATGGCTGCCTGTGATCAATGGCGTCCGGTTTCTCTTGCTCCTGCCGGGGGACCCTCACCCCAACCCTCTCCCGCAAGCGGGCGAGGGGGTGGCGCACACCCTCTCCCCCGTTCGCGGGGGAGAGGGCAGGGGTGAGGGGGTAGCTTCTTAATGCTGACCTACACCGATCAGGTGCGCCCGGAATGGGTGGACTACAACGGTCATCTGCGCGATGCCTTTTACCTGTTGCTCTACAGCCTGGCGACGGACGCGCTGATGGATGACATTGGTCTGGATCACCCGGGCCGTCCCGAGCGCATGCGCCAGGCCGCAACGGCCGGGCAGGCGCAGCCACGTCATGGTTATTCCATGTTCTCGCTCGAATGCCACATTCATTATTTTCACGAGCTGCGGCTTGGCACAAAAGTCGAGGTGCGCACGCGCCTGCTGGCGCATGACGCGAAGCGGCTGCACCTGTACAGCAGCATGCATTGCGCAGGTGAGGAGCCGGTCATGTCAGCGGCCGAGCAACTGCTGCTTCATGTCGACCTGGCCGGGCCGCGCGCGGCGCCGTTTCAACCTGAGGTGCTGCAAAACGTGCGGGCGATGGCGCTGGCCGACGCCGCCTGGCCGCGCCCGTCCCATCTGGGCAAGGTGATTGGCCTGTCGGCGCGCTAGGAGGCTGTCGGGCCCGACCCAAGGCCCGACAGCCTCCTAGGCCGGGTGCGGCTCCTTGCGCAGGTACTGCGCAAGCAAGGCCGCGACGATCAGGCCAAAACCGATCGATCCGGCCACCTGCCCCGGGTACACCAGGGCGAAACCGGCAACGATCAACATGCAGCGTTCGAGCGTTGTCGCGCGCTTTAGCGCCCAGCCCTGAAAGCCGGCAGCCAGGGCACTCACGGCAGCGGCAGCGGTAAAGACGATTTCGGCAATCGACCACCAGTTGGCCGTTGCCAGGGCCTTGGTCGATCCCATCAGCAGCAGCCCGAGGCCGCTCGGATCCAGCACGAACATGAAGGGGACGAGGAAGGCTGGCACCGTGTACTTCCAGCACTGCAGGGTGGTCTTGTACGGGTCGCCTCCGGTGATGGCCGCGGCCGCAAACGGCGACAGCGCAGTCGGCGGCGACACCTCGGACAGCACGGCGTAGTAGAAGATGAACATGTGCGCGGCAAAGTCGGGCACGCCCAGCTTGATCAGCGCGGGCGCCGTGATGACGGCGCAGATGATGTAGGAGGCAGTCACCGGCACCGCCAGGCCGACGATCCACACCACCAGCGCGGTAAACACCGCGGTCAGCAGCAGCGAGCCGCCGGCGTAGTCGATCACGATGCTGCTGAACTTCAGGCCCAGGCCGGTCAGTGTCACCACGCCGACGATGATGCCGGCGCCGGCGCAGGTGGCTGCCACGTTGAGCACGCTGATCGAGCCGCCCTCCATAGCCTTGACAAAGGGCGACTGGAACAGATTCCTCACCAGCGAACCGCGGCCCTGAAACAGGTCGTAGGAAACGAGCGCCGTGTCGCGCCGCAGAAAACTGGTGACGAAGGACACCACGGTGGCCCAGAACACCGAGAGCACGGGAGAGAACCCCCACAGCATGAAGGCGACGATGGAGACCAGCGACAGGAAATGGAACCAGTAGCCGCGGGCCAGGTTCCAGACCGAGTCGACGCTGTGAAAGGCCAGCTTGCCCATGCCGTACTTGCGCGCGTCGATTTCGACCATCAGGAACAGCGCGAAATAGAACAACAGGGTGGGAACCACTGCCATCAACAGCACGTCGAGGTAGGAGATCTTCAGGAACTCGGCGATCAGGAACGCTGCGGCCCCCAGCACCGGCGGCGAAATGATGGCGCCCAGGCCGCCGGCGGCGAGCAGTCCGCCCGCCGCGTTCTTTTCGTACCCGACCTTGGCCAGCATGGGGTAGGCGACGGCGCCCAAAGTGACGGTGGTGGCGACCCCGGACCCCGAGGGACCGCCAAGAAGAAATGAGGCCAGCACCACGCTGCGGCCCGCGCCGGTGGGCTTGCCGCCCATCGCGGCAAAGGAAAAATCGATGTAGAACTTGCCGGCGCCGGAATGTTGCAGAAAGGCGCCGAAGATCGTGAACAGGATGATCAGCGACGACGAAACATCGACGGCGACGCCGTAGATACCCTCCAACGTCATGTACATCACGCCCACCAGGCGACCCACTTCGTAACCCTTGTGCGTCCAGGGAGCAGGCAGGTAGGGTCCCAGCAGGGCATAGAGGATGAAGGCCATGGTCACGAGCGGCATGACCCAGCCACTCGTGCGTCGCATCGCCTCCAGCACCAGGACGATGAGGGCGATGCCAAAGGCGATGTCCCAGGGATTCGGCGTGGTGTTGCGATCCGTGAAGTCGTCGCCACCCTGGATCAGGTAGATCACGATTGCCACCGACAGGGCCGCGGCCAGCCAGTCCCACCACATGACGCGGTGGCGAAACCGTGCGGCGACGGGAAACACCAGGAAACACAGAAACAGCACGAAGCCGACGTGGATCGGGCGCAGCGTCTGCGTCGGTACGATGCCGTAAGCGGTGTAGAGGTGGAACACCGACATCACGAAGGCGACCGCGATCACGAAGATGCTGAGCCAGCCTTTGAACTTGTTGGCGGCTCCCTCCTCGGCCTCGATGAATTCTTCGGCCCGGTGCAGCGCCGCCTCACTGACGACGACGTCAGGGGGTTGCGCCGAGGTGGGTTGATTCATGCTGCTGGACCTGGCGCGTCAGGGAATTCTTGCTGGAAAAAAAATCCCCCAGCGTGCAGGTCTGGGGGGTGGCCTCTGGAGCCGCAGGGGCGTCAGTTGAGCTTGACGCCCTTTTCGGCAAAGTACTTGAGCGCACCCGGATGGAACGGAATCGGCGTCGCGGCGGTTTTCTGATTTTCCAGCTTGATGTTCATCGCCTCTTTGTGCACGGCGATCAGGTCGTCGCGCCGGTCAAACACCGTCTTGACGATGTTGTAGGCGGTCTTCTCGTCCATGTTTTCATGGACCACCAGGATGTTCATCACCGTCGCCTGCTTGTTGTCGCTGTCCATGCCGCGGTAGTTGTCCTTCGTGATCACGTCCTCAACGTACAGGTTGCCGTACTTCTTGTTCATTGCCGCCACGGCGTCGGCGTGGTCAATCAGCTTGATCTTGGTGTTGGGCGTGTTGGCCAGATCGGTCACTCCCGCGGTGGGCAGGCCGCCGACCCAGAAAAAGGCGTCGATCTTGCCGTCCTTCATGGCGTTCACTGATTCGGCCACGCCCAGGCGCTCGCGCTTCAAGTCGCTGTCCTTGTCCAGGCCCGCAGCCTCGATCAGGCGAAAGGCCATGACCTCGGTCGCGCTGCCGGGCGAGCCAGTGGAGACGCGTTTGCCCTTGAGGTCCGCCATCTTGGCGATGCCGCGTCCCTCGACGCTGACGACATGCATGCGGTTCGGGTACAGGATCATCAGCGTCTTGAGCGGGACCTTGGCTCCCTTGAATTTATCCTCGCCGCGGTAGGCGTCCAGGCCAGCGTCGGTCATGCTGAAGCCGATATACGGCTTGCCGGTGGCGATCAGTTTCAGGTTGTCAACCGAGCCGCCAGTCACCTCGGCCGTGGCCTGCATACCGGGCACATGCTTGGACAGCAGCGCGGCCATGCCGCCGCCCATCGGGTAATAGACGCCGCCGGTGCCGCCAGTGGCGATGGATATGTTCTGTGCGCTGGCGCTCAAGGACAGGGCCAGGCTGGCCAGGAACAAGGCAAGTTTGCGCGATTTCATGGTATTTCCTGATGGTTGGTGTTGTCCCCTCGGAACGGGGAAAGGGCTTCGATTCATTCTGACACGCGGCTGGATTCGGCTCTCTACTGACTTTCCCTGAACCCGGGCCATGGCCCGCCATAGCAGGCAAAAATATCGAACCATGGACACTGCCGGAAAGCGCCACGGACTCACCACGCCGCTCGAAGGCAGTGGTTCTCGTGGTTGGGACCCGGCCGCGCCCATTGCCGCGCCGCTCTGCCTGATCCAACCCCGGGTGCGGCACGAATGGGTCGACTACAACGGCCACATGAGCGAGTCTTGTTTCCTGCTGGTGTTCGGCGACAACTCGGATGCCTTTTTTCGCTACATCGGCATCGACGAGGCGTACCGTGCCGCCGGCCAGTCGTTCTACTCGGTGCAGACGCACCTGCATTACCTGCGCGAGGTCGCCGAGGGCGAGCCGCTGCGCCTGACGCTGCAACTGCTTGATCTGGACGAAAAGCGCATGCACATTTTTCATGCCATGCACCATGGCCGCAGCGCCGACCTGCTGGCCACCGGCGAGCAGATGCTGCTGCACGTGAACATGGTGGACGGGCGCGCGTCGGCTATTCCCGAGCAGATATTCCAGCACCTCCTTGCCATTCGCGCGGCGCACGCAGGGTTGCCGGCGCCACCCCAGGCGGGCAAAAGCCTGGGCGTCAGGCGCAAGGCGTCCTGATCGGGCGAAGAACAAGCGACGCGATGTTTTTTGATCTCAGCACCGAACAGCAGATGATCGTGGAAACGGTCCGCGACTTCGTCGAAAAAGAGCTGTACCTGTTGCCGCCGACGTGAATTTGACCAGTAGTGCCGAAAGTCAATGACCACCCTTGGAATCGCGATATGCGAGGATTGGTGCCGGTTGTAGCTCGGTGGTCCCTGGTCAGTCAAAATCGGCACCCTGGTCAAATCTACGTCGGCGGCAACACCACTGGGCCGCAACTGGAGCGTCCCTGCGGCGCGGACGTTAGCGCGCCATTGGTGAAACTCCCTAGACCTTCTTGTGCCGGCGTGCATTATGCTGCGACCCTCATCCAACCCATCGGAGTTATTCCATGCGCACTTCCCTTTCCGTCCTTGCCTCACTGGTTCTGTTCGGCGCTGCCATGCTGGCCCAAGCCGCCAGTTGCCCGACCCACATGAAGATGATCGACGACAAGCTGGCAACCAAGCCGGCGCTGTCGGCCGACAACACGAGCAAGGTGACCAAACTGCGCGCCGACGGTGATACCGCCCACAAGGCAGGCAAGCATGCTGAGTCGATGACTGCGCTGACCGAAGCCAAGAAGGTTCTTGGTATCTGAGAACCCGGCGGCTACGCCGCGTGCGGAACCGACAGCTACGCCGCGGGCTGGTTCAGCTCGATCACGTTGCGGTCCGGGTCGCGCACAAAGATGGCCCTGGACCCGCCGGGAAATGTGATCGGTCCGCCGCTCAACGCGATGCCGGCTGCGTTGAGCGTGGCCTGCACCTCGGCAAGGTCACGCACCGACAGCGCGACATGGGTGTAGCCGGGGTGTTTCTGCGCCACATCCATCAGTACATTGGGCGCCTCGGGATCGGGCGCGTTCAGGATGAAGTTGACCTCGACGCCTGAAGCGTGACTCATGATCGCGACTGGCTCGGGCCCGAGCGGTCCGGCCACGAAGATGAAGCCCAGCTTTTCGTAGAAGGCACGTGAACGCGCCAGGTCGTGGACGCGGATGCCGACATGGGCAATGCCGGTGATCTGCTGGTTCATGCTCATCGCTTGCCCCTTGTCTCCGCACTCAAGCGTTGAACAGCAGCCCGGCGTCGGGCGTGTAGCGCGCCACCTTGTCGGGTTCGAGTTCGACGCCGAGCCCGGGCCGGTCCGGAATATTCAGGTAGCCTTCGGCGTCCAGCGTGAAGGGCTGGCGCAGGATGCCGTCCACATAGGGGCTGCCGCCAATGAATTCGACCAGATCGGTGTCGGGGCAGGCGCTGGCGAGCTGCAAGTCGGCAGCCACTCCCAGGGCAGTGTTCCAGCCGTGCCCGATGTACTTGACGCCGAAGTCGTGCGCCATCCTGGCGATACGGCGCTGTTCACTGATGCCGCCGACCTTGGTCACGTCGGGCTGGACGATGTCGAACGCGCCGCGCGCGAGCCAGGGCAGAAAAGACTGGCGCCGGGTGAGAACTTCACCGCCGGCAATCGGTACCGGGCTGGTCCGGCGTAGCTGGCAGAAATCGTCAATGGCGTCGGGAACCAGAGGCTCCTCAAACCAGCCCACCTCGTATTCGGCCAGCATGTTGGCGGTGCGCATGGCCCATTTCAGTCCGTGCGGCCAGTGGGCGTCGCTGGCGCCGGCGTCAACGAACAGCTGGGCGTCGGAGCCGGCGGCCTCGCGCGCCGCCTTGACGATGGCTGCGTCCAGCCTGTAGTCCAGCGCGCGGCCGAATGGGCCCCAGCCGATCTTGAAGGCACGAAAACCCTGGCGTCGGTACCGGCTGATAACGTCGAACATCAGTGAGGGTTGCTCCATTAACACCGCTTGCGGCCGCTGCGCTTAGTGGCTTGCTGCCAGCCGCTTGCGTGCCAGTTTTCGGTACACCGTGGCACGGCTGATACCGAGCGAGCGGGCTGCTTCGCTAACGTTGCCGCGTGCCACATCGACGGCCTTGCGGATCAGGGCAGTCTCGAGGTCCTTCAGCGTTTCGGTCTTGCCTCGCTGGGGCGTCTGATTTGAAGCAACCCTTGGCCACGCTTCGCCGCTGACCATGCCGCGCGGCGCATTGCTGGCCTGCACGCCCAGGCGCAGGCCGGACCAGAGCGGCGCCTCGATGCCGGTTCCCGGCTGGCGCGCCGAGCCATAAAGCATTTCCACCGGGAGCGCAAACAGGTCGCGGCTGTGGATGCGGGCGCCACCTGGCGGGCTGAGCTGCGGCACCATGGCGCGCGCGGCCTGATTCGCTGCCGTGATGTAGCCGTCAGCGTCAAGGGTGATCAGGCCGTCGCCTTCCTCGCCCAGGCGCCTGCCCGGCCAGTTCAGCCGCAGCAGCAGGCTGTGCGGCTGGCGCAGGGTCAAGGCGTTCTCGATGCTGCGCGCCGACTGCGCCACCAGGTGCTTCAACTCGGGCCGCTCGACGGCCTCGACGCCGGTCAGATCAAGCATGCCAATGCAACGGCCGTCCGGCCCGAACAACGGCGCGCCGGCGCAGCTGTAGACCGAGGTGTCGCAAAAAAAATGTTCGCCGCGATGCAGCCAGACCGGGCGCAATTCGGTCAGCGCCGCGCTGATCGCGGTGGTGCCGACGCTGCGTTCCGACAGATCCACGCCGACCCGGGCGATCACGTCAACGCGGCGGTCGCTCCGGTCAATCGGACCGTTGACATCGACCACGACGCCGTCCTCGTTGGTCAGGATGGCAAAGTAGCGGGTGTTGGCAATGGCCCGGCCGAGGCGCTCCAGCACCGGTGCCGCGGCCGCGACCAGCTCATGGTTCGCCTCCTCGACCCGCTTCAAAGCCTGCCTAGGCAGCATGTCGAAGGCCACATGCTGCTCCGGGCGCTGTCCGCGCGCCAGGCAACGGCGCCAGGAATCGGCCAGCCAGGAGCTGGCGAAGCGCCCTTCGGGCGCCACCCCGTCGTGCAGCACCATCTGGCGCGAGCGCTCAATCTGGCGCAGGCGTTCCTGGGGCGATGGGGCTAGTGTCTGCAGCATGGTTGGCCGGCGCGGTCAAGCTGACTTATTGGCCATGAGTAACCAAGGGGGTAGGAGTCGTTCCGGCGCCGGCGCCGACGCTGTCGCAAATTGAGAATATCACCACCATGGTAGCGGGCATCTAGGGTTTAGCCTAGTGTCTGTCGCGATACTGCGGTTCAACAATGCAGATTCGCCAAACCGCCTACCACAGGAGAACGATCCCATGCAAGTTGCATTCACTGTCAACGGCAAGCCAGCAACTCTTGAACTTGCCCCGAATACGCTGCTGGTCCATGCCCTGCGCGAGAACCTGAGATTGACCGGCACCCACGTCGGCTGTGACACTGCCCAGTGTGGCGCCTGCACCGTCATCATGAACGGACATGCCGTCAAGTCCTGCAACGTGCTGGCGGCCCAGGCCGCGGGCGCGCAGATCACCACCATCGAGGGGTTGGCCAAGCCCGATGGGACCATGCATCCGATGCAGGCTGCGTTCAAGGAATGCCACGGGCTGCAATGCGGCTTCTGCACCACCGGCATGGTGATGAATGCAGTGGACATTTGCAACCATCATCCGAAGGCGAGCGAGGCCGAGATCCGCGAACTGCTGGAAGGCAATCTGTGCCGCTGCACCGGTTACCAGAACATCGTGCGTGCCGTGCTGCAGGGCCAGGCCGCGATGGCTTCGTCCTGAACCCCTGGCGGCAAGACCTGCAACTGTTACAGGAGAATGAATATGGGTGCTTCCGAATTTTCCAAGCTGCCACACATCGGCGAGTCGGTTCGGCGCAAGGAGGATTACCGCTTCCTGACCGGCGCGGGACGCTACACCGACGACATCAACATGGCGGACCAGACGCACGCCGTGTTTGTGCGCAGCCCGCACGCGCACGCCGTGATCAAGAGCATCGAACTGGCCCGCGCCAAGGCGATGCCTGGCGTCATTGAAATCTTCACTGGCAAGGACGTCGAGGGCAAGATGGGCGGGCTGCCCTGCGGCTGGCTGATCAAGAATCCGGACGGCACGCCAATGAAGGAGCCGCCGCACCCGATCCTGGCGCAGGGCAAGGTGCGTTACGTCGGCGACCATGTGGCGATGGTGGTGGCGCAGACGCTGCAGCAGGCACGCGACGCCGCTGAAGCGGTGGAAGTCGATTACGAGGTCCTGAGCGCCGTGGTGCGCGTGACCGACGCGGCGAAGGCGACGGCGCTGCATGAGGCGGCGCCGGACAACCACTGCTACAAGTGGGTGCTGGGCGACAAGGCCCAGGTCGACGCCACCTTCGCCAAAGCGCACCATGTGACCAAGCTCGACCTGGTGAACAACCGCCTGATCCCGAACGCGATGGAGCCGCGCGCCGCCATTGGCTGCTACGACCGCGGCAGCGAGGAATACACCCTGTATGTTTCGAACCAGAATCCGCACGTCGAGCGGCTCCTGATGACGGCCTTTGTGCTCGGGCTGCCGGAACACAAGGTGCGGGTGATCGCGCCTGACGTGGGCGGCGGCTTTGGCTCGAAGATCTATCTGTACGCCGAGGACGTCTGCCTGACCTGGGCGGCCAAGCAACTGAACCGCTCGATCAAATGGACCGCCGATCGCAGCGAGTCCTTTGTCAGCGACGCCCATGGCCGCGACCATGTGTCACACGCCGAAATGGCGCTGGACAAGGACGGCAAGTTTCTCGCCCTGCGTGTGCATACCGACGCGAATCTGGGCGCCTACCTGTCAACCTTCTCGACCGCGGTGCCAACGATCCTGTACGCGACCCTGCTGGCGGGTCAGTACACGACGCCGCAAATCTATGTCGAAGTGGACGCCTGGTTCACCAACACGGCGCCGGTCGACGCCTACCGTGGCGCGGGACGGCCCGAAGCGACCTATCTGCTGGAACGTCTGGTGACGCGCGCGGCCTGGGAAACCGGACTCGGGCAGGACGAAATCCGCAAGCGCAATTTCATCACCAGCTTCCCGTACCAGACGCCGGTCGCGCTGCAATACGACGTCGGTGACTACCACGCCTGCATGAACAAGGCGCAGGCACTGGCGGACGTCGTTGGTTTCGGCGCGCGAGCGGCCGCGAGCAAGGCCAAGGGGCTGCTGCGCGGCATGGGGTACTCAAGCTACATCGAGGCCTGCGGCATAGCGCCAAGCAACATCGCCGGTGCGCTCGGCGCCAGGGCCGGCCTGTTCGAGTGTGGCGAGGTTCGCGTGCATCCAACCGGAAGCGTCACAGTGTTCACCGGCTCGCACAGCCACGGCCAGGGCCATGAGACGACCTTTGCCCAGATAGTGGCGGCGCGGCTGGGAATCGCCGTCGACGCTGTGGACGTCGTGCATGGCGATACCGGCAGGGTGCCGTTCGGCATGGGCACCTACGGTTCGCGCTCGCTGGCGGTCGGTGGCACCGCCATCATGAAGGCGCTGGACAAGATCGAAACCAAGGCCAAGAAGATCGCCGCGCACCTGATGGAGGCGAGCGACGCCGACGTTGAGTTTGCCAACGGCGAATTCACCGTCAAGGGCACCGACAAGAAAGTCACCTTTGGCCAGGTTGCGCTGACCGCCTACGTGCCGCACAACTATCCCCTGGACAAGCTCGAGCCAGGGCTGGACGAGACGGCGTTCTACGATCCGACCAACTTCACCTTCCCGGCCGGAACCTACATCTGCGAGGTCGAAGTCGATGTGGCCACCGGCGAAGTGCGGATTGACCGCTTCACTGCCGTGGATGACTTTGGCAACATCATCAACCCGATGATTGTCGAGGGGCAGGTGCATGGCGGACTGGTGCAGGGGATCGGCCAGGCGCTGCTGGAGCAATGTGTCTACGACCCGGAATCGGGTCAATTGCTGACCGGCTCGTTCATGGACTATGCGATGCCGCGCGCCGACGACTTTCCAACCTTCAAGCTCGACACGGTCTGCACCCCCTGCAGCCACAATCCGCTCGGCGCCAAGGGCTGCGGTGAGGCTGGCGCCATCGGCTCGCCGCCGGCTGTCATCAACGCCGTGCTCGACGCCCTGCGGCCGCTCGGCGTGCGAGAACTCGACATGCCGGCCTCGGCGGCGCGTGTCTGGCAGGCGATTCAGTCGGCCAAGCCCTAGCATCCCAGGACAGCAAGGAGAAACACATGTACGCATTCACTCTCGAAAGCCCTGCCAACGCGGCTGACGCGGCGAAGTTGGCGGCCTCTGGCGCCAAGGTGCTGGCTGGCGGCCAGACCTTGCTGCCAACGATCAAGCTGCGCCTGGCCAATCCGGGTGTCCTCGCCGACCTGGGCGGCGTGCGCGAATGGCGCGGCATCAAGCGCGAAGGCAACAGCTTCGTCATCGGCAGCATGACCCGGCATCGCGAAGTCGCCGACAACGCAGAGTTGCGCGCAGCCATTCCGGCGCTGGCCGATCTGGCGGCGCATATCGGTGACAAGCAGGTGCGGGCCATGGGGACGCTGGGCGGGTCGGTGGCGAACAACGATCCGGCCGCCTGCTACCCGAGCGCCGTGCTGGCGCTGGATGCCACGGTGCATACGACCCAGCGCAAAATAGCCGCGGCGGACTACTTCACCGGCATGTTCGCCACGGCGCTGAAGGATGGCGAGTTGATCACGGCGATCAGTTTTCCGATCCCGAAGCGCGCGGCCTACATGAAGTTCAAGCAGCCGGCCTCGCGCTTCGCCATGGTGGGCGTGTTTGTTGCGCAGCATGACGCCGGTGTGCGGGTTGCCGTCACCGGGGCGGCAAGCTGCGTGTTCCGCCACAAGGGGCTGGAAGCGGCGCTCGCCGCCAACTTCACGGCAGCAGCGGCGGCGGCGGTGAAGATCGACGCCTCAAATCTCAGTTCGGACATCCACGCCAGCGCCGCCTACCGCGCCAACCTGATCAGCGTCATGACGCAGCGCGCCGTGAGCCGCTGCCTGGCCGCTTAGGGATGCTTCCACCCACCATCGCTGCGCTGACCGATGCCTTGCAACAGGTGGGTTACTTCGCAGACCGGCGGCTGGCGACCGCCGTTTTTCTGGCGCTGAAGCTCGAGCGTCCGCTGCTGCTGGAGGGCGAGCCCGGCGTCGGCAAGACCGAGCTGGCCAAGGCCCTGGCCCTGGCACTTGAGCGGCCCCTGCTGCGCCTGCAGTGCTACGACGGCCTGGAGCAGCGCGAGGCCCTTTACGAATGGAATTACGCGGCGCAACTGTTGCACATGCGGGCGGCCGAACTGCACCATGAGATTCACGCGCCAACCGCAGGCAGCAGCGAGCGGCGGCGCCGGCCCAGCGATGTGGAACGCGAGGTCTACCAGGAGCGCTACCTGATCCGCCGTCCCCTGCTGCAGGCGCTGGAAGCACCTGCCCCCGGGGCCGTGCTGCTGGTCGACGAGGTGGACCGGGCCGACGAGCCGTTCGAGGCCTTCCTGCTCGAGTACCTCGGTGAATACCAGGTCAGCATTCCTGAATTGGGCACGGTTCGCGCCGTCGCCACGCCCGTCACCATTCTTACCAGCAACCGCACCCGCGAACTCAACGACGCGGTCAAGCGGCGTTGCCTTTACCACTGGCTCGATTACCCCGATCGCGAGCGTGAACTCGCCATCGTCCGCGCCCAGGTGCCGCAGGCGTCGGCCGCGCTGTCGGCCCAGGTGGCAGCCATCATCGGGCGCTTGCGCAGCGCGCCGTTTGCCGACGCTTTCCAGCGCGCACCGGGCATAGCGGAGAGCGTCGAGTGGGCCAGGGCGCTGGTCGCGCTCGATACGCTGGCGCTTGATCCCGAGGTCATTTCCGATACGGCAGGCATCCTGTTCAAGCAGCGCGAGGATGTGGCCGCGCTGAGCGGCGAAATGGTTGCTGCATTGCTGCAGCCGGAGACCACGGACGCATAGGGAAGCACAGATCCCCACCATGCAACTCGGTGACGCACGAAGCGGAAAGTTCGCTGACAACCTGACCGGCTTTGGGCGCGCACTGCGCCGCGCTGGCGTGAGCACCGACAGCGCGCGCATGGCGTTGGCGGCGCAGGCGGCGCTCGCCGTCGGGCTGGCGCGGCGCGAGGATGTCGGCGCCGCCCTGGAAGCGGTGATGGTCAGCCGCGAGCAGGACCGGATGGTGTTTCGCGAACTGTTCGACGCCTATTTCCGCGATCCGGAACTTGCCAACAAGCTGCTGGCGCAGATGTTGCCAAGTGCCGAGGGCAAGGCCGAGCCGAAGTCGCGTCGTCCCAGGGTGCGCGAGGCACTGGCGCCAATCTTGGCGGCGGGTCGGGCGCAGACCCCGCCGGAGCAGAAGATCGAGTTCGACGCGGCCATGACGGCGAGCGATCTGGAGCGCCTCAAGCACGCCGACTTCAATGCCTTGAGCGGCGCCGAGTACCGCCTGGTTGAGCGGCTGGCGCGCGAGATCCGCCTGCCGATTCCTGAATTTGCCGCGCGTCGGGTCCGCCCCGGAGCACGCGGCGGCCGCATGCACTGGCCCGGCGTCATGCGTCAGGCCGCGCGCACGGGGGGCGAGGTGCTGCGCCTGCCGCGCATGCAAAGGCAGCGCCAGGCCCTGCCGTTGCTGGTCCTGCTCGATGTGTCGGGGTCGATGGAGCGCTACGCGCGCTTGCTGCTCGCTTTCCTGCATGCGTCGACGCGACAGCTGAGGCGGCGCGACCTGTTCGCCTTTGGCACGCGCCTGACCGACCTGACGCCCGCCATGCGCCTGGCTGACACCGATCTGATGCTGAAATCCGCCGGTCTGGCCATTGCCGACTTTGCCGGGGGCACGCAACTGGGCGCCTCGCTGGCCAGCCTGCGCGAGCATTACTCGCGGCGCTTGGTCGGGCGGCGCACGCTGGTGCTGCTGATCACGGACGGGCTTGACACCGGCGAACCACAGCAACTGCAACACGAGCTTGACTGGTTGCGACGGCGTTGCCACCGTCTGCTCTGGCTCAATCCGCTGCTGCGCTTTGACGGCTATGCTCCATTGGCGCGTGGGGCCGTCGTCCTGCACGCAGTGGCGGATGGAATGCTGGCGGTTCACAATCTGGAAAAACTCGAAGACTTGGCGGCCAGCCTGGCGGCGCTAATGCGGCGTTAATGCGGCGTTAGGGCCTGTTCACACCACTTCTACGGCTTTCAGGTCCAATGTTTCGCAAAGTCGATCTCTCAAACTCGGAGGATTTCTAGCCATGGACATGCAAGAAAGCAGGCAATTGACGGTGACCCAGCAGCAGGCCTGGGACGCGTTGAACGACCCCGACGTTTTGAAGGCTTGCATTCCCGGCTGTGAACGGATCGAGGAAACCGGAGCGCAACAGTTTGGCGTCGGCATGACGCTGAAAATTGGCCCGGTTGCTGCCAAGTTCAATGGCAAGATCGTATTGAGCGAGCTCGATCCGCCCAACAGCTACACGCTGAGTTTCGAGGGCCAGGGCGGGCCGGCCGGATTCGGCAAGGGCCATGCCAAGGTGCGCCTCAGCCGCAACGACGACGGCTGCGAGCTCGCCTACACCGTGCATGCCCAGGTCGGTGGCAAGGTGGCGCAGCTGGGGCAACGCCTGATCGACGACGCCGCCAAGGGCATGGCTGAAGATTTCTTCAAACGCTTTGACCAGGAGATGCAACACCGCTTCCCGGCGATTCCGGATACGCAGTTCCTGTTGACTCCGTCCGACCACAGCGGCGCGGCCAGACCGCCGCAGGACCATCGCGGCGCGCTGCCGCCGTGGGTCTGGATTGCGGGCGCTGGCGTGCTGCTGCTCGCCGCCTGGTGGCTGTTGCGCTGATATGGAAAACCTTGACGTCATGGTGTTGCGCACCTTGCGCAATTGGCGCAGCCAAGGAAAACGCGCGCTGCTGGCCACCGTGGTGCGAACCTGGGGCTCGTCGCCGCGTCCGGTCGGTTCGATCATGGCGCTGTGTGAAGATGGTTCTGTGGTGGGTTCGGTGTCGGGCGGCTGCATTGAGGACGACCTGATCTACCGCCACACCACGGCCTATGCGGCGGCTGGCACAAAGCCCGACGTGGCCGGCCAGATACCCTCGGGGGCACCGAGCTTTGCCAAGTACGGCGTGACCGCGGACGAGGCGCATCGTTTTGGGCTGCCATGCGGCGGCACCCTGGAACTGCTGCTGGAGTACGACCCTGATGCGGCCAGCCTCGCCGAGCTGGTCACGGCGCTCGAGGCCGGGCAGCTGATGCGGCGAAAAGTGCGGCTGGCCGACGGCTGGGTCACTTTGGCGCAAGCCCTGGCGCCGGAGGAACTGCTGCTGAGCGAGAGCGAACTGGTGAACGCCTTCGGCCCCGAGTACCGCATGCTGCTCATTGGCGCCGGCCAGTTGACCGAGTACCTCGCCACCATGGCCCTGTTCAGCGGCTTTGCAGTCACTGTCTGTGACCCGCGCGAGGAATACCGCGGCGCTTGGTCGGTTCCCGGCGTCACGGTGCTGAGCGACATGCCTGATGACGTGGTTACGCAGTTCAGGCCGGACCGGCGCAGCTGCGTCGTCGCCTTGACGCACGATCCCAAGCTCGATGACCTTGCGCTGCTGGAGGCGTTGCAGAGCGAGGCCTTCTACGTCGGCGCGATCGGTTCACGGCGCAACGACAGCGCGAGACGGCAGCGCATGATGGAGCATTTTGAGCAGAGCGCGGCTTCGCTCGAGCGGCTCCGTGGCCCGATCGGCATCTACATCGGCAGCAAGACGCCACCGGAGATTGCGGTCAGCGTGATGGCTGAAATCCTGGCGGTCAAGAATGGCGTGCAGTTGCCACGCGAATTGGAGGTGGCGCAGGCGAAGAATGATCGCGCGGCCGCCGTCAACGATCCGGGTGGTCTGGTCTGCGGCGTCCCGGCTCGAAGCGAGCCTAGGTAGCGACCTGGTGTTGCACGCGGTCTGGCCAGCGTGTAGGCATGCACGCTCCAGCGTCGGATATTGAGACTGCCTGGCCAGCGCGCCGGGCGTCCACGCCGTGTCGCTTGCAGTCTCGCGCAGATGATGCTGTAGCACGCCTGCTCTAGTCCGTTGGGAGACCCCCCGGCTTTGCCGGGGTGGCAGTAGAAGTTTGACGTGCCAACCAAACTCGCCGTCACTGGGCAAACTCGCAGGGAAGAATTGTCCAGTCGGGTTGACCAAAAACTACTGGCACAACTGCGCCGGTGTGCGCTTTCGGTAGTCTTCGATGAATTCGTCGAAGCTGCCGCTCTGACTCTGCTCTTTCTCGCACTGCGCCGCCAACGATGCCCTGGCCAGCGCCTCGAACATCACGATCTGATCCGCGCCGAGCGGCCGCTCGCGCAGCGCGGCGCAGTGAATGTGGCTTTGCTGCAGGCCGTAGGCCTGGAATGACCCGCCGTTTTGCTGGATACCACGCAAAAGGCGCGCCGAGGGCGTCAGATCGGGCGCCTCAAGGCGTTGCCGTTGTACTTTCAGCGTCTCGGCGTGTTCCCTGCTGCCAAGTTGCTGGTCAAGCAGGGCCGCCATTGGCTCCATCTCGGCAAGGAGCTGCAGACCCCAGTCGCGCAACGCCGCGGATTGGCCCCCGCGCTGCAGTTTCAAGCCCGGGCGCCGCCCATCCTTGACCGTGCGCGCGAAGTTGCTGCGGTTCTCCCTGTCCTCGGACTCGTCGGTGAACGGGCTCGCCGACAGCGCGCAGTAGTGCAGGAACAGATCCAGGAAGCGCGAAGTCTGCAGGCTGATGCCAGCCGGCTCGAACGGGTCGATGTCCATGCAGCGCACTTCGACGTACTGGACGCCTCGGGTGCAGAGCGCCTCCAGCGGGCGCTCGCCGCTGCGAATCACCCGTTTGGGGCGGATGGTGGCGTAGTACTCGTTCTCGATCTGCAGGATGTTGGTGCTGATCTGCAGCCAATCACCGTCCTTCTTCAGGCCGACCTTTTGGTAGGCCGGGTATGGCTTTTGCACCGCACTCGCCAGGCCCTGCATGTAGCCCATCAGGTTGTTGAACGGCGGCATCAGGTTCGCCTGCGCGCTGTTCTGGTAACCCAGGTCGCTCATGCGCAGACTGGTGGCGTAGGGCAGGTACAGGGTGTCGTCGGACAGGCGTTCGAGCTGATGCGGACGACCGCGCAGGAACTGGGTCAGCAGGGCAGGCGAGGCGCCGAACAGGTACATCAGCAGCCAACCAATGCGATTGAAATTGCGAATCAGGCCGACATAGCCTTCGGACTGGTAGTCGCGCGCCGAGCCGGTTGCGCCATCGGCCTGCTGCAACAACTGCCAGAGCCTTTCGGACAGGGAAAAGTTGTAGTGGACGCCGGCGATGCACTGCATGGTCTTGCCGTAGCGCAGCGCCAGGCCGCGCCGGTACAGGTGTTTGAGCATCCCGATATGGGACCGGCCATAACTGGCAATCGGAATGTCTGCTTCAGCAGGCAGGACGCAGGGCATCGACTGGCTCCACAGCAGCTCCGTGCCAATTCGGGCGCTGGCGAAGCGATGCACCGCGTCGAGTTGGCGCAGGGCGTCGGCAATGTTGGCTTGGGCCGGCGTGATGAACTCGAGCAGTGACTCTGAGTAATCGGTGGTGATCTGCTCGTACGTCAGCGCCGAGCCCAGCGCCGCCGGATGGGGCGTCAGCGCGAGCTGGCCTTCGCCGGTGACGCGCAGCGTCTCGCGTTCAATGCCGCGCAGTCCCTGGGACAGCAGGGGACGATGAGCGTCTTGTGACAGCAGCGCGAGGCGCTTGGCGAGTGATGGAGTCAAGGGGGTCAATCGGTGGTGCATGGTTGCCGCCGCGTTCTGTGCGCGCAGGCTGAATAACCGGGGAGGGGCGCAAGGTTAGCGCAAAACGGCAGAGGTCGCAGTCACGGGGCCAATTGTTTTAGCCGGCCGGGCCTGGCGGCTCGCTCGCCTGCTCCAGCCAGAGTTCAAATTGCGCAGAGGCAATCAGCTGCGCGCAGTTGCTCAGGCGCTGCTTGGCATAGGCGGCGAAATCGTTGTCCAGGCGACTGATGGCCTGCTGCAGCACAGCCCACATGCCTTCGCGAAACTCGCTCATGATCTTCATCAACTGCAGGCGCGCCCAGGCCGAAGGCGAGACAGTCCCGAAGTAATGGCGCAGCAGAAGCTCCTCGGTCCCGGCAACCAGCCCGGCGTTGACGCTCAGGTTGGCGAGGTCGAAGAACGGGTCGTTCATTCCCGCGTACTCGTAATCCAGCAGCCAGATGCGTTCTGCGGCGAACAACAGGTTGGCCGGCAGCAGGTCGTTGTGGCAGGGCACGGCGGGCTGTGGCGCGCGACTGAACGCGTTCTCAATGCGCAGACTTTGCCGCCGCAGCCGCTCGTACAGTGGAGGCGGTGGCACGCCGTGTTTGCTGGCGTCGCGCGCGTGCCGTTCAACGACCCGGTGGATGGGAAAACTTGCAGCGAGCGGGCCGCTGCCGTGAAAGCGGCGCAGCAGGGCCACCACCTCGGCCAGGCGCTCGACCAACTGCGCCTGGGTCGGATGGGTGCCGCTGACCAGTTCGGTGATCATGGTGCCGGCGCCGGGCAACTCGCCCGCGAGCGCGGGACCGATGCCCAGCGCCGCTGCCCGTGCCGCGGCGCTTGCCTCGTGGCTGCGGTCGATGCCGAGCAGATCAGTACGCTCGCCCGGCAGGCGAATCACAAACTGCGCCCCGCGCACGGCGGCGACGAAATTGCGATTGGTGATGCCGCCCGGCAGCGGCCGCAACTCAATCGACGCGCCGGCCCAGGCGGCCACCTGCTCGGCCAATCGCCTGGCCTCCGCGAGATCGTTCGCCGCTTGATCGTTCATGCCAGTATCGCGAGTTCGAAGCCGCAAGTCTCTTGCGTGGATGACGGGCGCGGTCCGCTGCGAATCCTGCCCAAACAGCCTGGACCGCCGGCCCCGCGCCAGTGGACGATGCTACAGTTTCCCGGCTGCCCGCATCGACCCTCACCCCAACCTTCTCCCGCAAGCGGGAGAGGGAGGCATGTGGCTCCCTCTCCACCGTACGTGGGGGAGAGGGTCGGGCAGAGGGGGCGCTGGCCGGCCATGCTGAGCTTTGTCGCCAATCAGATGGAGTGTCGTTATGGACCCGCATTTTCAGGAACTGCTGCTTGAATACGCCCATGCCAAGAAGGGCGCGAAGCTGAGAGAAATCGAGAAGGCCCTGTGGGACCGGTTTGGCGCCACCCGTGCCGTGCTGGTGCTTGACATGTCGGGCTTTTCCCTGCTGTCGCGGCGCTACGGTGTGGTGCATTACCTGTCGATGGTCAGGCGCATGCAGCTCACCGCGCAGGAGGTCATTGTCGAACGGGGCGGCGAGGTGGTGAAGTTCGAGGCGGACAACTGTTTCGCCGCCTTCTCCGATGTGGCCGAGGCGGTCCAGGCCTCGATCGCGCTAAACCAGACATTCAACCGGATCAACGAGCAGACGGCGGACGAATACGATATTCGCATCGCCATCGGCATCGACTATGGGCCGATCCTGCTGATTGGCGGCCCAGATTACTTTGGTGACCCGGTCAATACCGCCTGCAAGCTGGGCGAGGACACGGCCAGCGCCGGCGAGATTCTGTTGACGCAGCGGGCGTTCGAGCAGCTGCCGCCGGATTCCGGGATCACCGGCACAACGCTCAACCTGTCGATGTCAGGGATCGAGATCACGGCCTACAAGATCAGTTATCAGCCCACGGCATAGCGTGGTGGATCGTTTCCGAAGAAGGAGCACGCACGCCGGGCGTTCCTAGTAGTCCTCGGCGATTGCGGTGGCCAGGTAATCAATTTTCCTGACGTTGTCAGCGTCCGTATCGGGAAAGCGTCTGGCGATGTCCTGGAACTTCGCTTCAACGGCCATGAAGGCGTCGACGATGTCCGGGTCAAACAGGCTGCCCTTGCCCTCGACAACGATGGCGAATGCGTCGGGGTGCGGCATGCCGTCTCGGTAGACGCGCGAACTGATCAGCGCGTCGTAGACGTCGGCCACCGCCAGCAGACGCGCCGCCAGCGGAATGTCGTAGCCCACCAGTCCAAGCGGATAACCACTGCCGTCCCATCTTTCCTGATGGGCGTAGGTCACCTCCTTGGCCATTTTCAGCAGGTCACTCGTGACGCCAAGTGCTTTCTCGGCTTCCACGATGGCATCCCGCCCCAGGGTGGTGTGGGTCTTCATGATTTCGAACTCCTGCGGCTCAAACTTGCTTGGCTTGAGCAGGATGCGGTCCGGGATGCCGATGGTGCCGAGATCGTGGAAGGGTGCCGCCCTGAACAGCAGGTTGATGACCTCATCGCTGAGCTCCGGTTCAAACTGAGGGACACGGCGCAGTTGCTTGGCCAGCGCCTTAACGTAGCGTTGAATGCGATGCGTGTGGTTGCTGGTGTCCGATACACGGGTCGCGGCCAGGGACGCAATGGCCAGCAGGATGACGTCCTCGGCGCCCAGGTTGCCTGGGTTGCTTGCTGCGGCAGTTTCGATTTTTGTGGTCTTGTCCATGGTGTTGGTCGCTGCTCGCGTGTCATGCTTTCATTGGCAGGCCAGCAAGGTCCGGCTCTCCCGAGT
>JBCKPH010000041.1:0-20816 GCA_038901755.1 Burkholderiaceae bacterium
CCATTCGTAGAGTGCCCGGATCAGGTAGGGTCTGGTGGACGTCACGTCTGACGCTTGCATAGCGGCTCCAAATTGGCAGACGACTATTTGCGCATCACCTTTTCGGATGGCGTCAGCGCCTCAATGTAGGCCGGTCTGGAGAAAATGCGCTCCGCGTACTTCAGCAGCGGCGCAGCGTTCTTGCTCAGGTCAATGCCGTAGAAATCCAGGCGCCACAGCAGCGGTGCAATCGCAACGTCCAGCATCGAGAAGTTTTCGCCGAGCATGAACTTGTTCTTCAGGAAGACGGGCGCCAGCTGCGTCAAGCGATCGCGGATATGGGCTCGTGCCTTCTCCAGAACCTTCTCGTTGGTTTTTGTCGCGCGGGACTCCAAGGTTGACACATGCACAAACAGCTCCTTTTCAAAATTGAGCAGAAACAATCTGGCACGTGCGCGATCCACCGGGTCTCCGGGCATCAACTGCGGATGCGGAAAACGCTCGTCAATGTACTCATTGACGATGTTGGACTCATAAAGAATGAGATCACGCTCCACCAGAATGGGAACCTGCCCATACGGGTTCATGACACCGATGTCGTCGGGCTTGTTGTACAGGTCGACATCCCGAATCTCGAAGTCCATCCCCTTCTCAAACAGAACAAAACGGCAACGATGGGAAAACGGGCAGGTGGTTCCTGAATACAGCACCATCATGGGGAAGACTCCTAAAAATTGAGAAGAAAGGGGTGCCTATCCATATCCCGGTGCGGCCGCACCGCAAGCGCGAACATCAGGCCCGAAAGAAGGCTCAGCGGCTTGTGGCTACTTGATATGCTTCCAGTACGCCGCATTCAAACGCCAGGCGATGAAGACAAATATTCCAAGGAACAGGACGACCCAGGCGCCAATCCGGATGCGTTGATTGTGCGAAGGTTCCGACATCCACTGCAGGAAGCCGACCAGGTCAGCAACGGCCTGGTCGTACTGCAAGGGCGCCAGCATTCCGGGTGACACCTCTTCCCAGTCCTTGAAAACGGCGCTCGGACCATGCCCGGCGCCCATGATCGGCCGGCGCTCACCCTGCAACTCCCAAAGTGCGTGGGGCATCCCCACATTGGGCAGGGCGAGGTTGTTCCAGCCTGTGACCTTGGTTTCATCCCGGTAGAAGCTTCGCAAAAAAGTGTAGAGATAGTCCGCTCCCGTGCCTTTTCCAGCGGCCGAACGGGAGCGTGCAACCAGGGATAAGTCCGGCGGGTTGCCCCCGAACCATTCCTTGGCTTGCTTCGGATCGATCGACATCTTCATGGTGGCCCCCACCCTGTCGGTGGCAAAAAGCAGGTTGTCCTTGATCTGCGCTTCTGTCAAGCCGATGTCCTGCAAGCGGTTGTAGCGCACATAAGCGGCCGAGTGACAGTTGAGGCAGTAGTTGACGAAAATCTTCGCCCCGTTTTGCAGGGCAGCGAGGTCATTGGTCTTCGCCGGCGCCTTGTCCCACGCGATACCTTCTCCGCCCACCACCTGCGCACCGGCAACGACGCCAAACGCCATGATCATCATCATCAAGATGAATTTTTTCATTCTTCGTCTCCGGCTCTCAATGGGCAGCGAACGTCACGCGGTCGGGCACCGGTTTGGGCTCACCCATGCGGCTCCAAACAGGCATCAGCAGGAAGAAGCCGAAGTAAAACAACGTGCCGAGCTGGGACACGCGCTCGCCAATCGGCGACGGTGGCAACACACCCAGATAACCGAGGACAAAGAAGTCCAGCACAAAAATCGCAAACATGTACCGGTGCCAGCGCGGACGGTAACGAATGGATTTGACCGGGCTGTGGTCCAACCAGGGCAGGAAAAACAGAATGATGACGGCGGCGCCCATGACCAGCACGCCCCAGAATTTGGCGTCAATGTTGAGCATCAGGATCGACAAGCCGAGCGCAGCAGCAAGAATCAGGCCCTTGATGATCGCCGGCAGCGCGGACTTGAACGCCGTCCATAGAGCGGCACCCAACGTGATGACAATCAGCGCCAGCAACATTTCGGCTGTGATGGCACGCAACATCGAGTAGTACGGCGTGAAGTACCACACAGGCGCGATATGCAACGGCGTTTTCAGCGGATCCGCTGGAATGAAGTTGTTGTACTCAAGAAAGTAGCCGCCCATCTCGGGGGCAAAAAACACGATGGCGGAAAACACCAGCAGGAACACCGACACGGCAAAAATGTCATGAACCGTGTAATAGGGATGAAACGGAATCCCATCAAGGGGTTGCCCGTCGGGGCCCGGGCTCGCCTTGATCTCGACGCCGTCAGGATTGTTTGAGCCGACCTCGTGCAGCGCAATGATGTGCGCCGCCACCAGGCCGAGCAAGACCAGCGGAACCGCAATCACATGGAATGCGAAGAAGCGATTGAGCGTCGCATCGCCGACCACGAAGTCACCGCGAATCAGCAGGGCAAGGTCCGGGCCGATGAACGGCACCGCCGAGAACAGATTCACGATCACCTGGGCGCCCCAGTAGCTCATCTGTCCCCATGGCAGCAGGTAGCCGAAGAACGCTTCGGCCATCAGGCAAAGAAAAATGGCGCAGCCAAAGATCCAGATCAACTCGCGCGGCTTGCGGTAGGAACCATACAGCAGGCCGCGAAACATGTGCAGATAGACGACGATGAAGAACGCGGAGGCGCCGGTCGAATGCATGTACCGTATCAGCCAACCCCAGGGCACATCGCGCATGATGTATTCAACCGAGGCAAACGCCTGGTCTGCATCGGGCTTGTAATGCATCGTCAGCAGGATTCCGGTGACGATCTGAATGACCAGTACCAGCAGCGACAACGAGCCGAAGACATACCAGAAATTGAAATTCTTCGGAGCGTAGTATTCGCTCATGTGCTCTTTGAAGAGCTTGCTCGCCGGGAAGCGGTTGTCCACCCAGTTCAGCAGCTTCTCAGGCCAAGCCGCATTCGGTGATATCTCTTTGAACTCAGCCATCTGTTGCCCGCCTCAAGTTTTCTTGTCTTCGCCGATCAACAACCGGTTCTCCGACAGGTACATGTGCGGCGGTACCTCCAGGTTGTCAGGCGCAGGCTTGTTCTTGTAGACCCGCCCGGCCAGATCAAAAGTCGAGCCATGGCAGACACACAGGAAGCCGCCGGCCCAGTCATCGGGCAGGGAAGGCTGTGCGCCGGGCGTGAATCGATCGGATGGCGAGCACCCAAGGTGGGTGCAGATTCCGACCGCCACCATCACCTCGGGCTTGATCGAGCGATGCTCATTGCGAGCGTACAGGGGTGTCAGTTCGTCGGGCTTGCGCGCCGACTTTGGATCGGCCAGCAGCGCTGTGACCTTGGCCAGCGTCGCGAGCTGATCGGGTGTTCGCTTGATGATCCAGACCGGCTTGCCACGCCATTCCACCGTGAGCTTTTCGCCCGCCTTCATCGCGCTGATATCGACCTCAACCGAAGCCCCTGCCGCCTTGGCGCGCTCGGATGGCTGGAACGATGCCACCATGGGAACCGCGGCGCCAATCCCTCCTATGGCACCAGCACAACCAGACGCGATCAACCAGGTCCTCTTGCTATTGTCAACTGCTGCTTCACTCATGAAATTCCTCAACGGTCCGCCCGGCCCGAATCCACCGGGAATTGTAGCTGACCCCCCTTGCGCCAACCCATGCCTGATGACGGGCTTGACGGGCCGGCGTGCACGGCAATACTTGCGCATCCGCCACCATCAGGAACAGGAGCATGTCATGGGTATGTTGACCGAATTCAGGGAATTTGCGATTAAAGGCAACGTCGTTGACCTTGCGGTTGGCGTCATCATTGGCGCGGCATTCGGCAAGATTGTCGATTCGGTCGTCGGAGACCTGATCTTGCCAGTGTTGGGGGCGGTGATCGGGAAGCTCGATTTTTCCAATCTCTTTCTGGTCTTGGGATCGATTCCGCCTGGGGTCGGCAGCTCGCTGGACGCCTTGAAAAAGGCTGGCATCCCAGTGTTTGCATACGGCTCCTTCATCACGGTGGCGGCGAATTTTGCGATTCTCGCCTTCATCATCTTCATCATGATCAAGCAGATCAACAGGCTCAAGAGAGTGGACCGCGCAGCAGCTCCGGCAGCACCTGCGGCGCCAGCGGAGGACGTCCTGCTGCTGCGGGAAATCCGCGACAGCCTGCGCAAGTAGGTCAGCGTCCCGGCCCGGGGGCCTGCAGTCAGCCCAGGCCAGCGAGCTCACTCGCAAGCTCGAGCGCAGCGATGAAGCTTGCGGCGCTGGCACGCCCCGTGCCAGCCAGGTCAAACGCGGTGCCATGGTCCGGACTCGTGCGCACAAAGGGCAGGCCCAATGTCACGTTGACCCCATGTTCGAGGCCCAGATACTTGACCGGAATGAGCCCCTGGTCGTGGTGCATGGCAACCACCACGTCGAACTCACCGGCTTTCTGCGCCGTGCTTCGGGCCCGCATGAACACCGTGTCAGGGGCGAACGGACCGGTCACATGGATGCCTGATTGCTGCGCCGCAACGATCGCCGGCCCAATGATGTCAATTTCCTCGGCGCCAAACATTCCGCCTTCTCCCGCATGGGGATTCAGCCCGGCCACCGCAATGCGAGGTTTGCGCCTCAGCATGGGCTCAAGTGATTGATGTGCAATGCGTATTGTTCGCAGGACGTTGTCCAGCGTCACGGCAGCAATCGCATCCCGCATCGAGACATGAATACTCACCAGGACGACACGCAGCTCCCGGTTCGCCAACATCATGCGTACGGGCATTCCCTCGAGAGAAACGCCCGACCATTTCGCAGCTTCCGCCTGCAGCAGTTCGGTATGCCCGGGGAACACGGAATACGGCAAGCCAGCGAGCGACAGCGCTTCCTTGTTCAGGGGACCCGTCACGATCGCCGCAACCTCGCCGGCCAGCGCCAGCCGGCTTGCCGCCACCACACAGTCCCCGGCGAATCGACCCGCAGCTGCGCTTAGGTGACCTTTGTGAACCGTGCCAGGAAAGGTGGCAGCCTCAAGGACCGGCAGACACCCCGCTGGCAGATCGAGCGCGTCGGCCGGCGCATTGATGCGAGCGGTCGGCGCTTGGATGCCCCCCTGCGCCACGATAGCGGCCGCCTCCCGGATGATCTTCACATTGCCGACTATGAAGCAATCGCGAACAAGGTCCGGCCGTTCCAGAAAGGCCTTCACCACGATTTCGGGGCCAATCCCCGCTGGGTCGCCTGCCGTGATCGCTATCGCCTTGCGCATCAAGACTCACGCAGGATTGTCAATATCGACGAACTCATGCGCGAGGCCCAGAGATGAAGCAACATGGGCGGCCACCGCTGCCGCACCATAGCGCTCCGTCGCATGATGGCCACAGGCAAGATAAGCCACACCACATTCCCTTGCGTAGTGGGCTTGCGGCTCAGAAATCTCTCCCGTAAGAAAGGCGTCGGCGCCGGCAGTGATGGCCGCCTCAAAATACGACTGCGCGCCGCCCGTGCACCAGGCGATGCGGCGTATCGGCCGCAAGCCGTCTCCAACCAGCAGGGCGGATCGCCCCAACACCGTTTCGACATGGGTCCGAAAAGCAGCGGGATTCTCAAATTCACCGCCATCAACGCGAACACCGAGGAATCCAAGTTCCTGCTCGCCAAAGCGATGCGTCGGCTGCAAACCCAGGCGCAGCCCGAGCTGGGCGTTATTGCCAAGCTCGGCATGAGCATCCAGCGGAAGATGGTATGCAAACAGGTTGATGTCATGTCGGAGCAGCAGGGCCAGGCGCCGCTTCATCCATCCGGTAATCCGCCCGTCCTGGCCACGCCAGAAAAGTCCATGATGCACAAGGATGGCATCGGCATGTCGCGCGATGGCCGACTCGATCAGCCGCTGTGAAGCGGTCACGCCGGAAACGATGCTTGCAACTTCTGCCCGCCCTTCGACTTGAAGTCCGTTCGGCGCCACATCCCGAAACCGCTCGGGTTGCAGCAGCTCGTCGAGAGCCTGAAGAAGTTGTTGACGGAGCACCATCGCCGGTTCGGATTGATATCAAGTGAATGAGCGCACATTGTGGACGAAATGCAATCCTGCGTAGCGCTCGCTGGCGCAGGTCCAGGGAAACCTGACTCCGGCATGCCAAACCGTCGTGTCGAAGGCGCGAGGCGGTCCGTTGAAAACTACAATCACCCTGCTCCGGGCATTGTCGGTCCGGCGCCGGCATCCGTCCCAAGCCACGTCATGAAGCAACTTTGGTTATTGTTCTCACAAGTCGTCACGGTACTTCTCGCAACGTACTTCGTGCTGATGACGCTCAAGCCCGAGTGGTCTGGCAAGGTGCAGCAGGCGATGCCTGGGACGATGGCGCTGGCTCCCGAGGGAGCGGCGGCAATCGGCAGTTTCCGCCTGGCGGCGGCCAAGGCCTCCGCCGCCGTCGTGAGCATCAACACCAGCAAGGTTGCATCCAGCAACCCGCAGACTTCAGACCCCTGGTTCCGCTTTTTCTTTGGGGATCAGGAGAATCAGACCCGTACTGGATTGGGTAGCGGCGTGGTGGTCAGCCAACAAGGGCATGTCCTGACCAACAATCATGTGATAGCCGGTGCGGACGAAATTGAAGTCACGCTCAACGATCGGCGGCAGGCGCGCGCCAAGGTGGTCGGAACCGACCCAGACACCGATCTGGCGGTGCTCAAGATTGATCTTGACCGGCTTCCCGTGATCACAATCGGAAACTCGGAGGCGCTGCAGGTCGGGGATCAGGTTCTCGCGATAGGCAACCCGTTCGGCGTCGGGCAGACGGTGACCAGCGGGATCGTCAGCGCGCTGGGGCGCAACCAGCTTCAAATCAACACTTTCGAGGACTTCATTCAAACCGACGCGGCGATCAATCCGGGGAATTCTGGCGGCGCCCTGGTTGATATCCACGGCAACCTGCTGGGCATCAATACCGCCATTTACTCGCAATCGGGCGGAAGCCTCGGCATCGGTTTTGCTATTCCGGTATCAACGGCCAAGATGGTGTTGGACGCCATTGTCAAGAACGGTCAGGTCACCCGTGGCTGGATCGGGGTCGAACCGCGAGACCTGTCGCCGGAGTTGGCCCAGACTTTTGGCATCAAGCCGCCCAAGGGAAACAGCAACGAGTCGCAGGGTGTCATCGTCACTGGCGTACTTCGGGGCGGCCCGGCAGCCCTTGCCGGTTTGCAGCCTGGCGACGTCATTCAAAGGGTTGCCGGCAAGCCCGTCGCCAACGTCAGCCAGCTCCTTGCTTCGGTTGCTGCCCTGCGTCCGGGCGATCCGGTCAACGTCGACCTGATCCGCCAGACCGCGCAGATGGTTGTGATCGTTACCCCGGGAACCAGGCCCCGGCCAGGTGCCGCGGCACGTTGAGGTTCAGACCCAGAACGTCGGTGATCCCGGCCGGAATCATAGGGTTTGCTCTTTCTCGCCGGCGCTCTCTCCCGGCGCTGGCTTCCCGACCAGCAATTGAGCCGCCCAGATGCCAACTTCATAGAGCAGGCACATGGGAATGGCAAGAGCGAGTTGAGACACGACGTCGGGCGGCGTCACGATGGCCGCGATGATGAAGGCAAGCACGATGAAATAACTTCTGAACGCCTTGAGCTTGTCGATGCTGACGACACCCATCTTGGCAAGCACAACGACGACTACGGGCACCTCAAAAGCGAGGCCAAACGCGAGGAACATGGACAAGACGAAGCTCAGGTAGGCTTCAATGTCAGGCGTGGCGGTGATGCTCTTGGGGGCGAAACTTTGGATGAAACTGAACACCTGTCCAAAAACGAAAAAATAGCAGAACGCGATGCCGACAAGGAATAGGATCGTGCTTGAAATGACCAGTGGGAGAACCAGCGTTTTCTCCTTGGAGTAAAGGCCCGGCGCGATGAAGGCCCAAGCCTGCCAGAGCACGACCGGAAGCGCAAAGAGGAACGCCGTCATCAACAGCACTTTCAGGGGCACCATGAAGGGCGAAATCACAGAGGTCGCAATCAGCTTTGAGCCCGCAGGCAGATGTGCCACCAGCGGGGCCGCAAGGACATCGTAGAGTGCAGCCGGGCCAGGAAACAGCGCAAGGACGGCGGTCGCCACAAATACTGCCAAAGCCGCGCGAATCAGCCGGTCCCGCAGTTCAACGAGATGTTGAACAAACGGCTGCTCGGTGCCGGCCAGCTCGTCTTCCTTGTCTGCCGGTGGCTCAGACATGGCGAACTTGAAGGGTAATCTGTCCCACGGTGGTGATAGCAAGCAAGATGATGCTAGGCCCGCAGTTGAGGCCGCGGCCGATGCCTGGCGACCCGCGCCGCGCCCGACGCAGCCTTGGTCCGCACGCCACTTCGAGCCTTGAACCAATTGGGCACGGCCGCCTGCCTCAGGCGCCATTTTTTTCTCGGGTGCTTGTATTCCGGGTAGGTGATCAGAGGTTCGTTGCTCAGGGCCGGCGACAACGCGTCGCTGGTCGCTTCTTCCCACTGCTTTTCGAAGCTGGCGGTACCGGTCTGAACTGAAGTCTGGACATCGCGTGCCGCGTTTTCCATCTCGTCCTTCATCTTCTTGAGATCTTCAAGTTCAATCGATCGATTCACTTCGGCCTTGACATCCGCCACATAACGCTGCGCCTTGCCCAGCATGGTGCCAACCATGCGCGCAACACGGGGCAACTTTTCGGGCCCAATGACGATCAACGCAATGGCGCCGATCAATGCCAATTTCGATATGCCAAGGTCGATCATGAAGGATTCAACCTGTGTCGAATTCTCGCCCGCTCCGAGACTGGCCCTGTTCCGGACAGATCAACGCGGGCGAGCTCGTTCACGTCTTTGGCTTGGCCTCAACGTCGATCGTGGTCTTGTCAGCGGTCACCGGTGGGTTGGCATGGCCGACTTGGGCAACCGCAGCGGCCTTTTCCTCCGCCGATGCCCCGCCTTCCTTGATGCCGTCCTTGAATCCCTTGACGGCTCCGCCCAAATCAGCACCAATATTCTTCAGCTTCTTGGTACCAAAGATCAAGACAATGATCAACAGCACTATCAACCAGTGCCAAATGGAAAATGTTCCCATCAGTTTCTCCTAACGATTTGCCGCAATTTTAGTTGCATCGGTGCCAAGCGGGGGTTCGCGAAGGGAGCAATCACCTAGCCACGAAGCCAGGGACGGGGTCCTCCCATCACATGCAGGTGCAAATGGCGGACTTCCTGGCCACCCTGGACGCCGGAATTGCACAGGACGCGGAAACCGCCTTCCGGGTAAGGCTCGCAGCCCTGCTCGGAAGCCAGCTTGGGAATCAAGGTCATCATCCTTCCCATCAAACCTGCGTGAGCCGGCTCGATTTGGGCCATTGAAGGAATGTGGGCCTTCGGAATGACGAGGAAATGGACCGGGGCCCAGGGGTGAATGTCATGAAACGCGAACAGTTCGTCATCCTCAAAGACCTTGCGCGACAAAATCTGTCCGGCAACGATCTTGCAGAAAATGCAACTTGAATCGGTAGCCGTCATCGTGTATGACGGGCGCAGAGCAGGCGCATGACCTTGCGCGGGTTCGCTGCCCCGGTTGCCCCTTTGCTCGTGTTCACAACGTTCATTGCGCTGCTCCGCCGTGGCCGCCAGCCTTGCGCAAGGCTTGTTCATCCAGGCCACTGGTCCCTGCCCTCCGTTCGAGTTCAGCAATCACGTCCGTCGGGCGCAGGTCGAAATACGCCAGCGCAATCATCGAGTGAAACCAGAGATCGGCCATTTCGTCAACCAGACGCTGCCGCCCTGACCCGTGCTCCGCGTCCTTGGCCGCCATCACGACTTCGGTCGCCTCCTCGCCAATTTTCTTCAGAATCGCGTCCGGTCCACGAGCCAACAAATCTGCAACGTAACTGGTCTGGGGATTTCCGCCGCAGGCCGGCTTCCGACTCTCGATCACGGAGGCGAGCCGGGCCAAAGCGTCGACACCGTCCGGAGGCATCAGGCATCCTTGGCAAAATTCGCCGGGTCTTTCAGCACCGGCTCGGTAGTCACCCAGCGACCCGCCTGCAGCAAGTCAAAGAAGCAACTGTGGCGCCCCGTGTGGCATGCAATTCCCGGCTCGTGCCCCGATTGTGTCACCTTGATCAGGATGGCGTCCTGATCGCAATCCAGGCGCAATTCATGCACTTTCTGCACATGACCCGAGGTCTCTCCCTTGCGCCAAAGCCGCCCTCGGGAACGGCTAAAGTACACCGCCTCGCCAAGCTCGACGGTAAGTCTCAGGGCCTCCCGATTCATCCAGGCAAGCATCAACACATCGTTGCTGCGCACCTCCTGGGCCACAACAGGAACAAGGCCCATTGCGTCCCATTTCACCTGATCGAGCCAATCCATCGAGGCATTGTCCCCGATTTTCCACCCGGCATCGAAGGGGCCATTGGCTGGCCATCGCACCACCTGGCACTGGCTCGATCAGTCACTGCGCAGCTTCAGTCAGCTGTCGTTCCGGCTCGATTCGCACCGGGATTCCGCGCTTTGCCAGGTGCGCCTTGGCCTGGGCGATGCTGTACTCGCCATAGTGGAAGATGCTGGCGGCAAGCACGGCATCAGCACCGCCGAGCTGGATTCCGTCCGCCAGATCATCCAGGCTCCCCACCCCACCGGAAGCAATGACCGGAATCCCGACTCGGTCACTCACAGCGCGGGTCAGCTCAAGATCGAATCCTGAGCGGGTTCCGTCCCGGTCCATGCTGGTAAGCAAAATCTCTCCGGCGCCGCGCGACGCCATGTCCTGCGCCCATAGTACGGCGTCGATCCCGGTGTTGCGTCGGCCACCGTGCGAATAGACGTCCCATCCCGGCCCCCGCTGACTGAGATCGGCACCGGTTCTGCGTTTCGCGTCAATGGCAACCACGATGCATTGCGCTCCATACCTTGTCGAGGCCGCAGCAATGACTTCAGGATTCGCGATCGCCGCAGAGTTGAAGCTGACCTTGTCCGCGCCGGCGTTGAGCAGTCGCCGCACATCGGCCACTGTTCTTACGCCGCCCCCCACCGTCAACGGAATAAAGACACGCGCGGCCACCGCCTCAATGATGGGCAGGATCAGGTCGCGTCCGTCGCTGCTGGCTGTGATGTCGAGCAAGGCGATTTCGTCAGCACCCTGCTCGTTGTAACGCGCGGCAATTTCGATCGGATCGCCGGCATCGCGCAGTTCAAGGAACTTGACTCCCTTGACGACCCGGCCCGAAGTCACATCAAGGCAGGGAATGATTCGCTTGGCCAGCATGAAATTGAAGCCGGCGCCGGCCGCTCAGCCGCGCAGGGCGTCGGCACGCGCCTGCGCAGCCTGAAAATCAAGGGCTCCCGAATAGATCGAGCGGCCGCAAATGACGCCCTCGATGCCTTCATCGGCGGCAGCACAAAGACTTTCAATGTCAGCCATCCCGCTGAGACCGCCCGAGGCGATCACCGGAATGTTGATGGACTGGGCGAGCCGGACGGTGGCATCAATGTTGATCCCGCTGAGCATGCCGTCCCTGCCAATATCGGTGTAGATGATGGCCTCGACACCGTAGTCTTCAAATTTTCGCGCCAGGTCAACGACTTCATGACCGGTCAATTTGCTCCATCCGTCGGTCGCAACCTTGCCATCCCGTGCGTCAAGCCCGACGATGATATGGCCACCGAACGCACTGCAAGCGTCTTTCAGAAAGCCCGGATTCTTGACCGCTGCTGTTCCCAGAACGACGTAGCGCAAGCCGCCATCGATGTATTTTTCAATCGTGTCCAAATCCCGGATGCCACCCCCGAGTTGGACCGGTATGTCATCGCCTACGGCCTTAAGAATGGCACGAATCGCCAGGTGGTTCTGGGGTTTTCCGGCAAAGGCACCGTTCAGATCCACCAGGTGCAAGCGCCGGGCGCCCAGCCGCAGCCACTCGCGGGCGACGCCAACTGGGTCGTCGGCAAACGTGGTGGACTGAGCCATGTCGCCCTGCTTGAGCCGGACGCACTGGCCGTCCTTCAAATCAATCGCCGGGATTAACAGCATCTTGTGCAGGGAGCGGCCACTCAACGCTCAACCAGGAATTCGTTCAAGGCGCCCAGGAAAGAAAGTTACGATAAAGAGCCAGCCCGTTGTCAGCACTTTTCTCGGGATGAAACTGCGTGGCGAAAATATTATCGCGCGCGATGGCCGAGGTGAAGCGAGAGCCGTAGTCGGACTCCCCCGCACTGTGGTGCACATCAGACGGTTGAACATAGTAGCTGTGCACAAAGTAAAAGTGGCAGCCGTCTGCAATCCCTTTCCAGACCGGGTGTTTGCTGGTCTGCCAAACGCGATTCCAACCCATTTGCGGGACCTTGTAGCGGCTGCCATCGGGCTGAAGCTGACCTGTCAAGTCAAACTTCAGGACCTGCCCTGGAATCAGACCAAGACCCGCTACGCTCCCCTCGGCACTGTGATCAAGCAGCATTTGCATGCCGATGCAGACTCCGAACATCGGCTTGCTTGCGGCCGCTTCCAGGACCGCCTGCCGCAGCCCGGAGACTCGGAGCTCACGCATGCAGTCTGGCATCGCGCCCTGCCCCGGCAGCACCACCCGATCGGCATCCATGACGACCTCCGCTCGACCCGTCACCATGACCTCCCAGGACGTACCTTCAGACGCTGCGCAGATCGCCTGCGAAACCGAGCGCAGGTTTCCCATGCCGTAGTCGACCACCGCGACCAGTTTCTTGCGACTCACTTTAATTCAAGCCAGGGATGGCGCGGCGTGTTCCATCTAGAGCGAACCCTTGGTGGACGGTATCGTCGCACCGGTCCTCGGATCCAGTTCGAGCGCCTGCCGCAGTGCTCTTGCGAACGCCTTGAAAACCGTTTCTGCCTGATGATGAGCATTCTCACCTCGAAGGTTGTCAATATGCAGCGTCACCATGGCGTGATTGGCAAAACCTTGAAAAAATTCGTGGGCGAGCTGACTGTCAAAGCCTCCAATCATTCCGCCTTTGAATGGAACGTTCATCGTCAAGCCCGGCCGCCCGGAAAAGTCAATAACGACCCGGCTCAGAGCCTCGTCCAGTGGAACGTAGGCATGGCCAAAGCGGCGGATCCCCCTCTTGTCGCCGAGCGCCTTCAGCACCGCCTGACCGAGCGTGATGCCAACGTCCTCCACGGTATGGTGCCCGTCAATATGCAGGTCACCATCAGCTTCCACCTCAAGGTCGATCAGTCCATGCCGCGCAACCTGATCGAGCATGTGGTCGAAAAAACCGATCCCGGTCCGCAGCCGGGCTGTACCAGTGCCGTCCAGGTTGACTCGGACCAGGATTCGCGTTTCGGCGGTCTTGCGCTCCACCTCAGCAACGCGGGGGGGCAGGGTCGAAGTCACAGAGAATCCCTCATCGCCTGCAGCAACTGATCGTTCTCGGCGGGTGTTCCCACCGTCAGGCGCAGGCAATTGGTCAACAAGGGATGCATCATGGAAACATTCTTGACCAGCACGCAGCGCCGCATCAATTGATCGAACATCGCGTTTGCGTCCGGCACACGAACCAGCACCATGTTGGCTTCGCTTGGGAATACCTGCACCCCGACCACGGAATACAGGAGTCGGGAGAGGCGTTCCCGCTCCAGACAAATGTCGCGTGCTTGACGTTCATAGACCTGCCTGTGCTCCAAAGCGAACAAGCCACATTCTGCATTCAATACACTGATGTTGTAAGGTGGACGCAGCTTGTCGATTTGCCGGATCAGGGCTTCGGGCCCAAACATGTAGCCAATCCGCGCCCCCGCGAGGCCAAACTTGGACAGGGTGCGCAACAACAGCACGTTTTGGTTATCTTGCGGATGCACGCGTATTTCGTCCAACCAACTTCGGCTGGCAAACGGTTGGTAGGCCTCATCCAGCACCACCAAGCCTGGCGCCACTGCAATGATACTGCGCATCACTTCGACGTCCCACAGATTCGCGGTCGGATTGTTCGGGTAAGCCAGAAAGACGATGGCAGGAGACACGACCCGAATCGCCTCCAGCATGGCCGGCGCATCGAGTTCAAACGTCGCCGTGAGCGGAACACCTTTGAAACCCAGCCCCTGCTGTTGGGCACTGATGCCGTACATCACAAAGCCGGGTTCAGGCGCAACGATGGTTGCGCCCGGTTTATCGCAGGCCATCGCCAGCAGGGCGATCAGTTCGCCGGATCCGTTGCCCAACATGATGTCGTAGCCCGGGGGAAGATTGACATAGCGGGCAAGGGCCCGGTGCAATTCCTGCACCTGCAGTGCCGGATAGCGGTTGATCGGCAGGGCGCCGATACGCCGCCCAAGCTCCTGCTGCAGTTCCTGCTCCAAGCGGTACGGATTCTCCATCGCATCGAGCTTGACCATGCCCCGTGCGGGCTGAACCGCATAGGCATGGCCCGACTGGATGTCCTGGCGAATGAAACGCTCGATCAGGTTTGCGACTGACTTCATGGTGTCGACCCGGTGTCTGCGTCATCCCGCAGACGCATCCGAGCGGCGGCCGCATGGGCCGGCAAGCCCTCGCCCAGCGCAAGTTCCACCGCGATCGGACCCAATACCTGGGCTCCTTTCGCGCTGACCTCGATCAAGCTGGATCGCTTTTGGAAGTCGTAGACCCCCAGCGGAGAACTGAAACGGGCCGTGCCGCCGGTCGGCAACACATGGTTGGGCCCAGCACAGTAGTCACCCAGGCTTTCGCTGCTGAATGCGCCAAGAAAGATCGCACCGGCATGACTCAGCAAGGGTTCCCACCGGCCCGGGTCCAGACTGCAGACTTCGAGGTGCTCAGGGGCGATCCGATTGCTTAGAGTGCAGGCCTCCTCCATATTCCGGGTGCGGATGAGGGCGCCGCGATTGTTCAGCGATTTGGCGATGATCGCAGCCCTTGGCTGCGCGGGAAGCAATCGCTCGATGGTGGCTTGAATTTGGTCCAGGTAATCGGCGTCAGGGCAGAGAAGTATGCTTTGCGCCTGCTCGTCGTGCTCGGCCTGGCTGAACAGGTCCATGACTACCCAATCCGGTGCGGTGCTGCCGTCGGCCAACACCAGTATTTCACTTGGACCGGCAATCATGTCGATCCCGACCCGCCCAAACACCTGCCGCTTGGCCTCTGCCACGTAGTCGCGCCCTGGTCCGGCGATCTTGTCGACTCCGGGTATCGATCGCGTGCCCCAGGCGAGCGCCGCAATGGCCTGCGCCCCGCCGATGGTGAAGACGCGATCAACTCCGGCAAGATAGGCTGCGGCCAGCACCAGGGGGTTTCGCACACCGTCCGGCGTGGGGACAACCATCAGGACTTCTCCCACCCCCGCAACACGTGCGGGTATCACGTTCATCAGGACCGAGGACGGATAGGCCGCTTGACCTCCGGGGACGTAGACACCGACACGATCCAGTGCTGTCACCTTTTGGCCCAAACGATTCCCATCGCCATCGCGGTAGCTCCAGCTTGAGCCAATCGCTCGTTGCTGTTCTTCATGGAATCTGCGCACGCGAGCCGCTGCAGATTCGAGCGCATCGCGCTGCGCCAGCGTGAGCGACTGAAGCGCCCGCGCCAATTCGGAGCGCCCAATCTCCAATTCCTGCATCGATGACGCCTGCAGGCGATCCCAGCGCGCCGTGTAGTCCAGCACAGCCTGGTCACCTCGGAGTCGAACGTCTTCGAGGATTGCCGCCACCCTGCTGACGAGCGCCGGATCGGTCGGTACAGCGCGCCGAAACTGCTCTCGAAAGTCGGACTCAAAACTCTCCGACGAGGTGTCAAGCCGCCGTGGCCGCGCAGCCAGCGTCACAATCGCTCCACGTGCGCAAGCGGCCCGACGGCCTGCGCCAGGGCGTCGATGATGGCCCGAATGGGTTGCTGCTTGAGTTTCAACGCCGCCTGGTTGACGATCAATCGGGCACTCACGTCCATGATCTTCTCGACCTCCAGCAAGTGATTCGCCCGCAGCGTATGCCCGGTGGAAACCAGATCGACAATGGCGTCGGCCAGACCGGTCAAGGGCGCCAACTCCATGCTGCCATAGAGCTTGATCAGGTCGACGTGGACGCCCTTCGCGGCAAAAAATTCCCGTGCAATCTCCACGTACTTGGTTGCGACTCGCAACCTGCTGCCCTGGCGTACGGCCGCCGCATAGTCAAAGCCCTCGCGCACTGCCACGCTGACTCGGCACTTCGCGATGCACAAGTCCAGCGGTTGGTACAGCCCGTCACGGTCCATCTCAAGCAGCGTATCGCGACCAACCACGCCCATGTCGGCACCGCCATGTTGGACATAGGTCGGGACATCCGAAGCCCTGACAAGAATGACTCGAACTTCGGGATTCCTGGTGCTCAGAATCAGCCGGCGCGACGTCTCTGCATCATCCAGCACTTCGATGCCCGCCGCCTTCAGCAAGGGCTGCGCCTCGTCAAGGATGCGCCCCTTGGACAGGGCCAGGGTGATCATGCTCTGTTCCAGCGAAACCGCGCAAGAGTCATCGGATTCTCTCGATGTCGGCGCCCAGGGCGCGCAGCTTCTTCTCCATATGGTCGTAGCCGCGATCAAGGTGGTAGATGCGCTCGACCGTCGTTTCGCCTTCAGCAACCAATCCGGCAATCACCAGGGAGGCAGAGGCTCGAAGATCGGTCGCCATCACGGTCGCACCGGAGAGGCGGGGCACGCCCTTGAGCAACGCCACTTTGCCGTCGATCTGGATATCGGCACCCAGGCGGACCAGTTCATTGACATGCATGAATCGGTTCTCGAAAATGGTTTCTATCACCTTGGACGAGCCGTTGGCGATGCAATTGACCGCCATGAATTGGGCCTGCATGTCGGTCGGAAAGCCTGGGTACTCGGTGGTACGAAAACTCTGCGCCTTGAGTCGGCCCTGGGCCCGAATGCGAACCCCTTCCGCAACGGCCTCAACATGGGCGCCGGCATCGCGCAGCTTGTCGATGACAGCGTCGAGATGATCCGCCCTTGCCCCTTTCAGTGTGACGTCCCCGCCGGCCGCGGCGACAGCGCAAAGAAAGGTGCCGGTCTCAATGCGATCTGCAACCACACGATGACTGCAGCCACGCAACCGCGCCACACCCTGTATCCGGATCGTGCTGCTGCCATGCCCCTCGATCCGGGCGCCCATCTTGATCAGCATCTCGGCGAGATCGGCCACTTCGGGCTCCCGGGCCGCATTCTCCAGGATGGTTTCGCCGTCGGCAAGACAGGCCGCCATCATCAGGTTTTCGGTCCCGGTCACCGTGATCATGTCGGTTGTGATTCGTGTGCCACGCAGCCTTTTCATGCCCTTACCAAGTCTGGCCACGATGTAACCATGGTCGACCGCGATGTCGGCGCCCATGGCCTGCAGCCCCTTGATATGCTGGTCAACCGGGCGTGTACCGATGGCGCACCCTCCTGGCAAGGACACCTTGGCCTCGCCAAGTCGCGCCAACAGCGGCCCCAGAACCAGAACCGAGGCACGCATCGTCTTGACCAGTTCGTAGGGTGCTCTCGCCTCGGCAATAGTCGCCGCATGCAAGCGAATTTCGCCGGCATCGTCGCTTGTCATCCGCTCGGCCTGTGGCCCCATGCTGCGAATGAGCTTGAGCATGGTTGCAACGTCCTGCAGCTGCGGAACGTTAGTCAGAGTGACTGGCTCTGCCGTCAAGAGGGCCGCACAGAGTTCGGGCAACACGGCGTTCTTGGCGCCCGAAACGCCCAGGGCTCCGTGCAAGCTGCGACCGCCTCGAATTAATAGTTTGTCCATGGCGAGCTCATTGCCCCTGATTGGCCCATTCGGCCGGGGTCAAGGTTTTCATTGAAAGCGCATGCACTTCGTCGCTATCCATCTTGCTGCCCAGGGTCCGATAGACCTTCTGATGCCGCTGGATCAAGCGCATTCCCTCGAACTCCGCTGAAACGATGGTGGCAAACCAATGCCGTCCGTCGCCTTCGAGCGCAAGGTGTTCACAGCGCAGGCCGGCCCGGATGATGTGCGTAAGTTGTTCTGATGTCATGGGTCTGGATGTCGGCAACGCATCGCTTCAAAGTCTGATCTTGTAACCAATACGCAGCAGGTGTACGGTGATCGCACCGACCAACAGCGTGGCCGACCCGACCACAGCCAGGCTCAACCATGGCGATACATCGCTGACGGCGAAAAAGCCGTAGCGGAAGCCGTCAATCATGTAAAAAAACGGATTCAGATGGCTTACCGTCTGCCAGAACGGCGGCAGTGAATGAATCGAGTAGAAGACGCCACTGAGGAAGGTCATGGGAAGAATCACGAAATTCTGGAACACCGCCATCTGATCGAATTTCTCCGCCCATAGGCCGGCAATCAGTCCCAGCGATCCCAGCAGCACTGCGCCGAGGACCAGAAAAACCAGAATCCAGACCGGCGCTTCAAACGAAGGCGTCGCAAAAAATGACGCGACAAACAGGACGCCAGCGCCAACGGCAAGTCCGCGGACCAAAGATGAGCCGACATAGGCCAGGAACCAACTCCAGTGCGACAGAGGGGACAGCAGCAGAAACACCAAATTGCCCATGATCTTGCTCTGAATCATTGAGGAGGAACTGTTCGCAAAAGCGTTCTGCAACACACTCATCATCACGAGGCCAGGAATCAGAAAAGCGGTATACGCGATGCCGCCGTAAACGCTGACGCGCCCTTCGAGCACATGGCCAAAAATCAACAAATAGAGTACGGCGGTGAGTACCGGGGCCGCCACGGTCTGGAAAATGACTTTCCAGAAACGCAGGACTTCCTTGTAGAAAAGCGTCTGCCAGCCGGTCATGACGACGTCTCCCGCGCCATGACTTCAAGAAACACGTCCTCCAGGTCGGCCTTTCTTACCTCCACATCCTCGGCCGTCAATCCGGCCTGGCGCAGCGCAGACAAATGCTGCTCAATTTCGATCGCATTGTGGACTGGAAGCTGAACAATGCGGCCGGTCACCCGAGCCCGGCTGGCCATTTCGTCGGGCAGGTCGCCGTCCAGTTTGAAGCGCAGCACGTTGCTGGAGGCGGATTGGAGCAGTGTGGCGGTATCAGCCAAGGCGACCACCCGCCCCTGCTTGAGCATGGCGATTCGCGAACACAGGGCCTCAGCCTCTTCAAGGTAGTGGGTCGTCAGCAGCACGGTATTGCCTTGGCGATTCAGCGAAGCAATGAACTGCCACAAGGTTTGACGCAGTTCGACGTCGACCCCGGCGGTAGGCTCATCCAGCACGATCACCGGCGGCTTGTGCACCAAGGCCTGGGCCACCAGCATGCGCCGCTTCATGCCGCCCGACAGTTGCCTCATGTTGGCGTCAGCCTTGTCGGCAAGTCCCAATCGCGTCAGCAGCTCGTCAATCCATGCGTCGTTCTTGCGAAGGCCAAAATAACCAGACTGAATCTGCAAAGCCTCCCTGACCGAGAAGAACGGATCAAACACCAGTTCCTGCGGAACCACGCCAATACTGCGCCGGGCGGCTGCGTAGTCCCTTTCGACATCGTGGCCAAGTACGGTCACATGCCCGTGGGTAGCGCGGGACAATCCAGCCAGAATACTGATAAGGGTAGTTTTTCCAGCCCCATTGGGCCCGAGCAATCCGAAAAATTCGCCCTCGCCAATGTCAAAGCTTACATCGTCCAGGGCCTTGATGGGGTTGATCGTCGCGTTTCGGCTGGAGGGATAGATCTTCGAGACAGATCGAAACGAAACGGCAGGCATGGGAAACGCCGATTTTACCGACTGCGGAGCGCGCTCCAGTCACCAATTCGCGGCGGAACGTCGAGAGTGCTGCGGGAACGCAGACCTGGGCCTGGCTAGGCCATCACGCCGAGCAAATCCTTCACGCCGTACATTTGGGCCAGCGCCATCAGCTTGGCCGGGGCACCGCGCACGGCAAAGGGTCTTTGTTGGCGAATTGCCTCGCGCCGCACCTGAAGCAACAGCGCCAGAACGGACGAATCAAAATGTGTCAATGCAGCGGCGTCGACCACGAGTTCTCCCCGTGCCGGGTCGCGCAGTTCCATGTCGAGTCGGCCCACCCAATGCGCTGCCTCGGAAAGGGTCAGGGTCGCCGGCAGGGTCAGCACGATCAAATCTTGCGACTGTTGCGCCGATTGCGTTCGGTCAGCGCCGCAATAAGGCCGTCAACCCCATTAGCATTGATTTCCTGGGCAAACTGGGTGCGATAGGTATCCACCAGCCAAACCCCCAGCACGTTCAGGTTGAGAATCTTCCAGCCCGCGCCTTCGCCCGGAGTGCGTTCAAGCCTGTAGTGCAGCTCAATCGGATCGCCTCGACCCCTGACCTCGGTGCGAACCACGACCTCCTTGTCATCCGGCGCATAGCGCAGCGGCTTGACCGTCACCACTTGGTCGTTCACCTGCGCCAGGGCACCCGAATAGGTCCGCACCAGCAGGATCTTGAACTCTTCTTGCAACCGCGCCTGTTGCTCGGGCGTCGCGCGGCGCCAACTCGGACCTACGGCCGAGGCCGTCATGCGCTGAAAATTGATGTTGGGCATCACCTTGCTCTCAACCAGCGCCATGATGCCGGCCAGATCACCGGTGCGGACTGACTTGTCGGAGCGAATCGATTCGACCACTTCGGACGAAAGGCGCTTCACAAAGGCATCGGGAGCCTCATCGGCGGACTGGGCCAGCGTCAGCAGGCTGGACAAGGCCAGCGCAACCATGAGCCAGAACCGGTGAGCCATGTAACGAAGGTGCATCTGATCAATCTCCAATTTTTATTCGCCACTGCCCCTGCAACGGATCGAGCCGCTGTCACGCTGACCATGCGTCAGGTCAATCGCAACAAATTGTACGGATCGCCGCCCGGCTATTTTGACGGAACGTCG
>JBCKPH010000042.1:0-20463 GCA_038901755.1 Burkholderiaceae bacterium
ATTCTTCCGTTGTACGGGCTGGCGCTCGGGCTGGGCGCGGCGGCAGCCGCCCTGCTGGTGTCGGCCAGCGGACTCGGCAGCGCCTTGATGATGCTGCCGGCTGGCATGCTGGCGGACCGCTGGCGCAATCCGGCGCAGGGACGCCGCAGCATGATGGTGGTGTTCGCCGCCATCACGCTGCTGGCGACCTGCGTCATTCCATTCGTCGCCGCGCACCCCTGGCTGGCCTGGCCGGTGGTGTTCGTCTGGGGCGGCAGCGGCGGCTGCCTGTACACACTGGCGATGATCGACATCGGCTCGCGCGAAGCCGGCATCAAGCTGGTCAACAGCACGGCCGTGCTGGTGCTGTCCTACACCCTGGGCGGCGTGCTGGCCTCGGCCAGCGCCAGCGCGATGCTGCAGTTCGCGCCGGTCTACGGTTTCCCCGCGTTGCTGATCCTGGTGGCGCTGGCCAGCCTCGGCGCGCTGGTGCAGGCCCGACACAAGTCGGTGTACTGATTGCTGTGGCGCGTTCCCTGCAAGGGTTTTCCGGTAGGAAACGGGGCGGCGAGTTCACTATCATGCAACGGCCCATGAACCCGTCTTCGACCCGCCAGCGCCCGGCCAGACCGCAACGCCTCCGATGAACGACCACGCCAACCCGTTGTTGAGCGTGCGCGAGGTGTCGGTCAGTTTTGGCGGCATCGTGGCGCTGGACGCCGTGAGTCTGGACGTTGCAAGCGGCAGCATCTGCGGACTGATCGGACCGAACGGCGCCGGCAAGACCACCCTGTTCAATTGCATGAGCCGGCTCTACAACTACGAGTCCGGCGACATCCTGTTCGACGGCGCTTCCATCACGCGCACACCAACGCATCGAATTGCCGGACTCGGCCTCGGGCGCACGTTCCAGAACCTGGCCATGTTCGCCACCATGTCGGTGCGCGAGAACATCATGGTCGGCGCGCACTCCCGCTCTTCCTGCGGCTTCCTGTCGAGCGCGCTATGCCTGCCGCGCGTCGGGGCCGAGGAGCAACGGATGGCCCGGCGCGCCAACGAGATCATGGACTACCTGGGACTGACGCCGCACCGCGACCGCGCCGTCGCCGACCTGCCTTTCGTCACGCAAAAACGTGTCGAGCTTGGTCGCGCGCTGGCGGCCGAGCCCAAGCTGCTGATGCTGGACGAACCGGCGTCCGGCCTGAACCACGAGGAACTGGCGGGCCTGGCTGCATTGATCCGCGACATCCGGGATCGGTTGCGCATCACCGTGCTGCTGGTCGAGCACCATATGCAACTGGTGATGGGGGTGTCCGACCATATCGTCGCGCTCAACTTCGGCCGCAAGATTGCCGAGGGCGCACCGGCCGACATCCAGCGCGACCCAGCCGTGATCGAAGCCTACCTGGGGACGTCAGCGCATGGCTGAGCTGCTCGAAGTCAGCAACCTGAGCGCCTTCTACGGCCCGACGCAGGCGTTGCACGGCATCAGCTTTTCGCTGCAAGCCGGGCATATCACCGCCATCCTGGGCGCCAATGGCGCCGGCAAGACGACCACATTGCGCGCGCTGTGCCAGACCGTGCGCACCACCGGAAGCATCCGATTCATGGACCAGGAACTGGTAGGCAAGGCGACCGAGACCGTGGTGCGCGCCGGCGTCGCCCATGTGCCCGACGGGCGCGGCACCTTCGGCGCGCTGTCGGTCGAGGAGAACCTGCAGCTTGGCGCCTACGTGCGGCACAACAAGACGGAGGCCGCGTATGACATGGAAAAAACCTTCACCCGGTTTCCGATCCTGAAGGAGCGGCGCCATCAGCAGGCCGGCACCCTGTCGGGCGGGGAGCAGCAGATGCTTGCCATCAGCCGGGCGCTGATGCTCAGACCGAAACTGCTGCTGCTGGACGAGCCCTCGTTCGGGCTGGCGCCGCTGATCGTCGCGGAAATTTTCCACATCATGCGCGGCATCAACAAGGAAGATCAGGTCAGCATGCTGCTGGTCGAGCAGAACGCCAGCCTGGCGCTGGACCTGGCCGACCACGCCTACCTGCTGGAGACGGGCCGCGTCGCGCTGCAAGGGCCCAGCGCCGAGATCAAGAACAACGAGTCGGTGCGGCGCGCCTACCTCGGCTATTAGGATGAACCCACCCCCGAAGCGGCTTCGCCGCCTTCCCCTCAAGGGGGCGCCGCCAGCGGCCCGGCAAAGCCGGTTCCGCGGCGGCCGCTTGGCTGCTCAGTTTCATGCGGCGCGGGTGGCGCGAAGCGCAATGGATCACTGATATAGAAACCATGGAAGCCTTGTTGCACCAAATCTTCTCCGGCCTGGCCAGCGGCTGCATCTACGGCTCGGTCGCGCTGGCGCTGGTGATGATCTACCACGCCACGCATCACATCAATTTCGCGCAGGGCGAGATGGCCACCTTCAGCACCTTTGTCGCCTGGGCCATGGTGCAAGCCGGTTGGCCGTACTGGTGGGCGTTCCTGGCGACGGTCGCGCTTTCCTTCCTGGGCGGCCTGCTGGTGCAGCGCATCGTGCTGCGACCGCTGGAGAAGGCGCCCGTGCTGACCAATGTGATTGTGTTCATCGGTCTGCTGCTGATTTTCAACGCCCTGTCAGGCTGGATCTTCGACCACACGCTGAAGTCCTTTCCCAGTCCATTTCCCAAGGATTCAGTGCTGGCCACAAAGTTCTTCAGCGCGCATGACCTGGGCTCAGTCGCCGTCATGCTTTGTGTGCTGTTTGGACTTTTTGCGTTTTTCCGCTTCACGCCGCTCGGGCTGGCCATGCGCGCGGCGGCGCAGAACCCGGATTCGGCGCGGCTGGTCGGCATCCGCGTCTCCTGGATGCTGGCGCTGGGCTGGGGACTGGCGGCGGCGGTCGGCGCCGTGGCCGGAATGATGGTGGCCCCGATCGTGTTTCTGGACCCGAACATGATGGCCGGCATTCTGATCTACGGCTTTGCCGCCGCGCTGCTGGGCGGCATCGACAATCCGCTGGGCGCCGTCGTTGGCGGATTCATCGTCGGCGTGACCGAGAACCTGCTCGGCGCCTATGTCATCGGCACTGAATTGAAGCTTTCGGTGGCGCTGGTGCTGATTGTCCTGACGCTCACGCTGCGTCCGAACGGCCTGTTCGGCAAGACCGTGGTGACGCGGGTATGAGCATCGGAGCCAGGACATGAACGAGCGTATCGACCGGCGCTGGATCATTGCCGGCTGTCTGCTGCTGCTCGTGTTGTTGGTCTTGCCCTTCCTGGTCAAGAACTACCGCGTGTTCCAGTTCAACCTGGTGCTGGTTTATGCGATCGCCGTGCTGGGACTAAACATACTGACTGGCTTCAACGGCCAGATCTCGCTCGGACATGGCGCCTTCTACGCGCTGGGCGCCTACACCGCGGCGGTGCTGATCGACAAGTTGGGCATGCCGTTCTGGCTGACCCTGCCGCTGGCCGGACTCATGTGTTTTTCGTTTGGCTTCCTGGTTGGCTTCCCGGCTCTCAAGCTGGCGGGGCATTACCTGGCGCTGGCGACCCTTGCGCTGGCGCTGGCGGTGCCGCAATTGCTCAAGTACAAGCGGATCGAAGGCTTGACTGGCGGCGTCCAGGGCATCGTGCTGACCAAACCGGAGCCGCCGTTCGCTTTCAGCCTGTTTGGCCAACCGCTGAGCCCGGACCGCTGGCTCTATTTTGTGACGCTGGCCGTTGCGGTGCTGCTGTTCCTGCTGGCCTGGAACCTGCTGCGCGGGCGCGTCGGCCGGGCGCTGGTTGCGATTCGCGACCACCCGATCGCCGCCACCGCCATGGGCATCAATCTGCCGATGTTCAAGTCGCTGACGTTCGGCGTCTCGGCGGCCTACACCGGCGTCGCCGGCGCCCTGGGCGGCATCGTCGTCGCCTTCGTCTCGCCCGACAGCTTCACCGTGTCGCTCTCCATATTCTTGCTGGTGGGCGCGGTGGTGGGCGGCTTGGCGTCGATTCCTGGCGCCATCTTCGGCGCCATCTTCATCCAGTTCGTGCCGAACATTTCGGAGCAGATTTCCAAGTCAGCGCCCGCCGCCATCTACGGCGTGCTGCTGATCGGCTTGATGTTTTTGATGCCCACCGGCATGATGGGCATGTTGAACAAGACGTGGACGCGGCTGCGCGCGCGTTTTGCGGGGTCGACCGGCGCGCATTGATTCCGGTCGGCGGGTTGTCAGTTAGTAGTCACAAGAGACCTTCAGTCATGAACCTTAAACACTTTGGCTTTACCGCGCTGGCGCTCGCCACCGCGATGTCGGCTGGCTCTGCGCTGGCACAGAAGAGATACGACCCTGGCGCCACCGACAAGGAGATCAAGGTCGGACATATCGGCCCCTATTCGGGCCCGGCCTCGGCCTACGGCACCATCGGCAAGGCGATTGGCGCCTACTTCGACAAGGTCAACGCCGAAGGCGGCATCAATGGCCGAACGATCAAGTTCATCACGCTGGACGACGGCTACAACCCGGCCAAGACGGTTGAGCAGGCGCGCAAGCTGGTCGAGGAAGACGAGGTGCTGCTGGTCGTCAATCCCCTGGGTACTGCGCACAATACCGCGATCCAGAGGTACCTGAACAGCAAGAAGGTGCCGCAACTGCTTGTCGCCACCGGCGCCACCAAGTGGGGCGACCCGAAGAACTTCCCCTACACCATGGGCTTTCAACCTAACTACCAGTCCGAGGCGAAGATCTACGCCGCGCACCTGTTGGAGACCAGGCCCAATGGCAAGGTGGCGATCCTGTACCAGAACGACGACTACGGCAAGGATTACCTGAAGGGCTTCGAGGATGGACTTGGAGCGAGGGCGGCCTCGATGATTGTCTCGAAGGTGTCCTACGAAGTCACCGACCCGACAGTGGACAGCCAGATCATCTCGCTGCAGGCCTCGGGCGCCGACGTGTTCTTCAACATCACGACGCCGAAAGCCGCCGCCCAGGCGATCAAGAAGGCGGGCGAACTGGGCTGGAAGCCGTTGCATTACCTCAACAACGTGTCTTCCTCGGTGGGCGCGGTGCTGGTTCCCGCCGGGCTCGACTACTCGGTCGGGGCGATCACGGTCAATTACGTCAAGGATCCGACCGACCCGCAGTTCCAGAAGGGCAAGGAATGGGACGACTGGCTGGGTTGGATGAAGAAGTACTACCCGGCCGGGGATCTCAAGGACGGCTTCAACGTCTATGGCTACAGCGTGGCGCAGACCCTGGCGCAGGTCATCAAGCAGGCCGGTGACAACCTGACGCGCGACAACATCATGAAGCAGGCCGCCAGTCTGGACATGGCACTGCCGATGCTGCTGCCAGGCGTCAACGTCAAGACCGGGCCGGACGATTTCTATCCGGTCGAGCGCGGTCAGCTGGCGCGCTTCACCGGCAAGACCTGGGAACTTTTCGGAAAGATTTACGGGCGATAAGGGCGCCGCTCAGCTAGCTCGGGTACCCCGGCATCCGGGGTACTTCGGGCAGCTCGCAAAAGCCGCCCTACCTGATCGCTACCAGGTAGGTCGTGGCCAGTGAATCCAGGGTCTTATTTATTGCTACCGCGTCATGCGGGATCAGCAGATACCGCCACGGCTTCCCGGAGTGTTTGGCCGAGTAGTCCGACGCATGGACGCACCAGGCCGCTGCCGCTTTGGCCTTGGCCGTCACCTCGTCGGAATCGACATCCATGGCCTTCTTGATCTCGATCAGAAAATTGGCTTCTGCCATCGCCGCCACGAAGTCGGGCACGTACTCCGGTTGCTCGGCGCCGCGCCGGTAGTAGATGTTGAGCTGTCCCTGCAACGGCCGGAACCAGCGTAGGACATCGCGCTCCAGAATCTGCGCCAGCACGCGCTCGGTGTCGGAATGGAACTTCTGATAGGTATACGAGCACTTTGCAAAGCCGCCGTAGACGACGGACGTAATCCGGCTTCTGTCCGCCGGCGGTTGGTGCAAAGGCAGTGCCTCGCCCTCGGTCGTCACCGCGCCGGGCTTCAGCGGCGTGAAGCCCCGGCTCACCACCACCTCGAACTCGCCGATGTCCTCGAAGTAATGCTGCGCCATCTGCGCGTGGATGTTTTCGGCAATCGCCTTGCCCTGGTTCGCCAGTACGTTGCGCAGCTCGGCCTCGGTCTTCAAGTAGGTCTTGAAATGCGTCACCGCCTGCGCTGCAAGACCGTAGACAAGATCCGCATGCTCGTCATAGGACAGGTCGTCGAAGCCGATCAGATCACGGACGATGTAGTCCTCCAGCCGCGCTTCGGCGTTGGCCGACGGCTGGCCGTACAGTACATCCTTGCCGCTTTGCAGGCCCCGGCCCACGAGTTGCTGGTCCCGCGGCTGGAAGTTCATCTTCGACAGGTCAAGCGTGAACGGCCTATATCCGGTTTGCACCACCCCTTTCGGTTTGACCTGGATGTGCGGAATATCGATGCTGTGCTCGGCCACCATGGCCATGGTCTTGTTGACGATGTCCGCGATGGTCGGTCCGTTCCCATCGTCCAATCTACGCAGCAGTTCGGCTTGGGCCGGCGCCACCAGCTCTTCGACGCGCCGGAGGATCTGCGCCTGCACGTCAGCCCGCGCCAGCGCCGCACTGGTCGGCAGAATGACTTTGGCGTCGCCTGCACTCAAGTTCAATCGGCTCATGTCGTTGATCACGTCCATGGCAAGCTGCGCTACCCTGGCCTGTTCCCCGGTGTAGAACACATTCGCGGGAGCCAACCCCGCCACGTACGTTCCATTCACCATGTTCTGCGCCAGTGCGCCTGCATCCACTGCCACGCCCGGCGCACCAATCCCAAGCAGCGCGTTGATCGTCGGCGTCACTGCCACGCTACGCAAACCGCCGCTTTCGTCGCCAACGGGACTGAGCTTGAGCTGCTTCAGCCGTATCGGTGAATCGCCACGGCCAGCCTCGTCCACCACTTCCTGGAACTTGTCGTGGGCGATGATGTTGAGCCGGTCCACCACTTCCACCCCGGTCTTGCGACCATAGGGCAGGCGCAGGCCGCGCCCGATGGACTGCTCAATCAGCGTGCGCGCATTCGCGGCCCGCAGCGGCACGATGGTGTAGAGGTTCGTGACGTCCCATCCCTCCTTCAGCATATTGACGTGGATGACGATCTCCGTCGGCTCGTCATAGCTTTCCACAGCCAGCAGCTTCTGTACGATCTCGTCGCCCTCGGCGCCGCTGGTCGTGCCGCTGTCGACCTGGATTACCTTCCCGGCATAACGCCCATCGAACAGCTCGCTGGAGATCAACTGCATCAACTGGCTCGCATGCGTCATGTCGCGGGCAATCACCAGCATGAAGGGCTTGACGGGCCGCTCGCCCTTTTGCTGCGCGTAGGTCAGCAGATGCACCTTGGTCTCTTCGTGCACCCGCACACCGTCCATCAGCTTGATGCGCTCCAACTGCTCGGGGCTGTGCGCCGATGGGTCGAAGTTTTGCTGCGTGACGACCGCCGGCTCCTTGACGAAGCCGTCCTCGATGGCCCGCGCCAGCGGATAGTCCATCACCACGTTCTTGAAGGGCACCGGCCCCTTGCTCGACTCCGTGAAAGGCGTGGCGGTCAGCTCCAGGCCCAGCACCGGCTTCAGCTCGTTCAGCGCCCGCACACCCGCGCTGGCACGGTAGCGATGCGACTCGTCCATCAACAGCACCAGGTCGGGCAGCCCGGCCAGGTAGTCAAAGTAGCTCTGACCCAGGTATTCCGACAAGCGCTTGATGCGTGGCGACTTGCCGCCCCGGACTTCCGTGTTGATCTTCGATATGTTGAAGATGTTGATCTGCACCGGCGCGTCGATGGCCCGCGACACCAGGTCGCCGCGCTGCTCATAGGTCTCTCCAGTGATGACTTCCGGGGGCGTCGCCGCGAACTCCGCGACGCCCTTGAACACGTACTTCGGCGTGTTGGGGGTGAAGTCGCGAATCAGCTTGTCATAGATGGTCAGGTTGGGCGCCAGCACGAAGAAGTGCTTGTAGCCGTAGGCCGCGTTCAGGTAGCTGATGAAAGCGCCCATCAACCGCGTCTTGCCCACGCCGGTGGCGAGCGCGAAACACATCGACGGAAAGTCGCGCTCGAAGTCCAACAGCTTGGGGAACCGCGCTTTCAGCGCCTCGACCATGGCGGCGAGTTCCTCCGGTGAACGCGCCCGGTGGTCACGCAGCGCCGGCACCTCCTCCAGCGCCGCGGCAAGCCTGCGCAGGCTTTCGGATTGTGGCTCGCGCAGGCTCAGGCGACCGGTGACCGAGCGGACGATATTGTCGAGACTCATGCGCCGCCTCCCTTTTTCTTCGCCGGCAGCCTGGGTGGCTTGCGTGCGTTTTCGATCCGCTTGACCGGCTGGCCAATCGCCGCCTCGAAATCCTGCTCGGCACGAGAAACCGCCGCCAGTCGCTGCTGCCGGAAGGTATCAAACTCAGCGTCCGCCTTGGCTTGCGCAACCTCTGCCGCCACCTTGCCCGCGTGCGCGAGGACCTCGCGTTCGGTCATGCGCAGAAAGTCGTCCAGCCGGGCAACCCAATCGCGCATCGTCATCGGTCGCCGCGCCTGCGCCTGCAGCTCGGCGATTTCGATGTAGGCATTCACGATCCGGTTGAGCGTACCCAGCTCCTCCTCGTTGAGGTAGTTCTTGGCCACGCTCACGTCCGCCTTGCGGATGACCCCACCCTTGGACGCTTCGGCCCAAGTCGTCAGGCCCATGTTTGGCGCCTTGGCATCCGCGCGCATGGCAATCAGCTCGGCTGCCGTATGCCCATGTGCAGCCCAGTGCATCTTGTTCTGCACCGTGGAAAAGAAGAGCTCGGACGCCTCGGCGGATGGGTCGTAGTCGATGCTGGTCGCATAGATGGCCAGCACCTTCCTCCAGAACACCTTCTCGGAAGAACGGATGTCGCGAATGCGCGCGAGCAACTCTGCGAAGTACGCGTCGTCCTTGCCTGCCTTGAAACGCTCGTCATCGAGCACGAAGCCCTTGACCAGAAAGTCCTTCAGCGTCTGCGTCGCCCAGCGCCGGAACTGCGTGCCCCGGTGCGAGCGCACGCGGTAGCCGATATGCAGGATGGTTTCCAGGTTGTAGTGGTCGACCAGCCTTTCCACGTCCCGCGCGGCTTCCCGGGCAACTATTCGGAATTTCCGAATAGTTCGATCCGCCGGCACCTCGCCGTCCTGATACAGAGTTCGCAGGTGGCCGTTGATGGTCGGCACGCTGACCTGGTACAGCTCGGCCAGTTGCTTCTGTGTCAGCCACACGGTACCGTCTTGCACGCGCAACTGGATGCGCGCGTGGCCGTCCGGCGTCTGATAGAGCAGGAACTCCCCGCCGTTCACTGGCCGCCCCCGGGATCATCCCCATCGAACAGCCCCGCCTGCGGCAGCGCGGGCTTGGCTGGCTTCGGCGCCTGCGGCAGGTTCTCGACCTTCAGGCTGTAATCGTCATGCGCCCATTCGCACTTCTGCAAGACCATCTTGGGAATTTTCTTGACGGTCAGGTTCGCGCAGCGGCTGGCGTCGCCGCGAAACGCGCCACAGCAAACCAGCAAGGTACGCTGCGGCCCCACTTCTTCAGACAGGGCATGCAAAGCTTCGGCGTTCAGGCTCTGCGTAGTGACATAGATGAAGTCGCTCTCGGTGCTGTGGCCTTGCTGCCAATACAAGTCCTCGCTTGGCGCGTAGGTAAAACCTTCTAGCTTGCAGATCGCTGCTGCCAGCATCTCGGCGTTGTACGCCTTGTTGATGACCCATTGGCCCCAGCGGTCCTGCTGCAACAGGCTGGGCGCGAGGCGGTAGTAGCGAAAGCCGCCACCACCCTTCCAGCCGACGGGGTCGGTGACGCCGCCCTTGTCTTCACCGTCGATCACCTTCTTCAGGCGCGGAATGATGTGCGTGTGGCAATGCTCGCCCAACTCGACCATGATCCAGCGGCGGCCCATCTTATGGGCCACGGCGCCGGTAGTTCCCGAGCCGGCGAAGGAGTCGAGGACGAGGTCGCCCGGCTCACTTGACATCTCGATCACTCGCTGCAGAAGTCGCTCTGGTTTGGGCGTGCCGAACGGGACCACTCCCGGGAAAAGAGCTTGAATTTCCCTCTTGGCCTCTTGGGTATGGCCGACCTCCGTATGTGGCCACCAAGTTCGAGGAACCAAACCGGCCTGCACCTCGTTCAAAAAAAGCTTTACTGCCGGTACGTTGTCGCCTTTGGCACCAAAGGCGATCCGTCCATCCTTAAAAAGCCTCCAGAAATCATCTTCGGTCATTCGCCAATGACTGCCTTTGGGTGGCCTAACTTTGCGACCAGACGGCGTCGTTACTTCGTACATCAGACCCTCATGCCGCTCCTCAGCTGCAAAGATTGGACCCAGCCTCCAAGGTCCACGCACATCGTTGTCCGGATTCGTGTATTTGCTTGCACTCTTCTCGTCGCGGGGAAGCAATCGCCTAACACGCTTCCAATCGACACCTAGACTTGAGTAGACCAGCAGATAGTTGTGAGCGGGGGAAATAGCCGCTGCATTGCTGCGGCCGTAAAAATTCTCCCAAACAACAGTCGAAACGAACGATGTCCTGCCGAAGACCTCATCACACAAAACCTTCAAGTAATGGCCTTCGTGATCGTCAATGCTTATCCAAATCGCGCCGTCGCGGGCAAGCAGACGTGAAAGAATCTCAAGGCGGTCACGCATGAGCCCCAGCCAAATTGAATGCTCAACGCCATCGTCATAGTGCTCAAACGCGCTACCGGTGTTGTACGGCGGGTCGATGAACACGCACTTCACCTTGCCCGCGAACTCCTGCTCCAGCGCCTTCAACGCCAGCAGGTTGTCGCCAAAGATCAGCCGGTTGTCGAAGAGGTCACTCTCCGTCACCCGATGCTTCGCGTGGTAGCTCCTGGCCGGGTCCTCCAGCAGGATGCGCGGCTCAAGCTTGGGACGCACGTCCTTGCCGATCCAGGTGAGCTCTAGCTTCTGCTTCTTTGTCATCTGGGTTCCGGTTCAGGTGTTGAGTGCCGCACCCACTTCTCGTAGCCACTGTCGCAATTCGCCTGCTGGATCTATCTGCGAGAGCAGGGCCGGCGTCATCTGACGCGCGACTTCGTTATTCAGGCGGCTCTTGGCCGACGACGCCTTGTCCTTCCTCTTCTCATCGGGCACTAGCGCCCACGGCGGCGCGCCGGGCGCCGCAGAGTGCACTGCTTCTGCGAAGAGGAGGGGAACATCGTCAAAGTCTGCGCCATTGCCACTGTAGCCAACAGCAGCCGTCGCCAGCAGACTCGGGTGCAGATAGTTCTCGAGTTCGCGCTTGGTTGTCACCCACGCCGTGCAGCCTCGCGCGGTCCAAGCGGCAACTTGCTGGTGATACTTGGGCTGTTGCGGCGGCGGATTGTCTCGATCCGTCAGGTAGAACTCCGGTCGATTCAGACCCTGGAGGCGAGTAACCCAAAGCTCAAGGCTGCTGCCGCCCAGCGGCACGAAGACAAGGCGCCCGTTCGCCTCTTCCGCCATCAGATCGGGAATGTCAGGTTCCGCCGATGCGAGCGCGGCAGATAGGTGATGCAGAAAGCTAATGTCGTGCTTGCCCTCTACTCCAAAGAAGACTTTGACGTCGTGGTCCGGCAGAACTCCCAGCGTGTCAACGATCTTCTGAAGTGTTGTGTCAACCGAACCATTTTCAATCGTCGGCACACCATTGTTCAGAGTAATTAGCCGCAAGCAGTTTTGGTTGACCCGACGGGCGAGTGTTGGCGTATGCGTGGTTAGAAGAACTTGGCACTGACCTTGCTCGACAAGCTGCTCAAACGCATCTAGAAGCATGAGCTGGTGATTCGGGTGCTGGCTGGTCTCGGGCTCTTCGACGGCGTAAATGACTCCAGTGTTTCGTTCATGTGCAGCGTCTTCAGCCTTGGCTCTGAAGAAATTCAATAGGACCAGTCGGCGCGTTCCGCTGCCACGCTTATTGATCGGAATGTCCTCTTCGCCAGTGAGTGTTACGGTAAATAACGAATCCCATGGCTTGTTCTTGACAGAAGGATGCAATTGATTCGCGAGATCGGGGCTCATCTCTCGAATCTTCTCGACGGTACGCGAGGCCACACGCGCAAGCTCAGTTCGAATGTCTGCGATAACTCCGTTGAGTTCGTCCTCGCGGCGGCGTATCGCCTCTTTGATCGCCGCCTTCAGCGGATCCTGTGCTTCGGCATCTTGGTCTGTGCTAGCTCTGTCGGACTTGAACAGTGCATAGATTGGCATGTACTTCTGAATCTGGTCGAACGCATCCTTCGCCGACTCCTTCTTCAAACTCACCTCGCGCAGGCCCAACTGCAAGTCGTCCGCGCTTGACCAAATGGCTCGGCGCATCGGTGCCTTTGCAGTTTGATTGACCCCGGTGAGAGCCACGGCTCGCTGCTGCGCCTTGGTCTTCAACTCCGGAAGCTTGAGCGAGAGCAGGTCGTCTATTCCCGCGGCAGATGGATGGACGGCTCGAGCAAGTGCGCCCGAAAACTTTCCCTTTGCCGCTGCGCAGTCATAGGTCTTGACCAGTTCCAGCCTACCGTCCGCCCTCAGCAGGTACTCGGCTTGTAGGGTAGTGGGGTGCTGCTCGTCGATGATGATCGCAGCGGGAAGGTCCTCAAACACACAGGCTATCCGCACCTCGGTTGACGCCGTCCGAACGCAGCAGTCATCTCGCTCGATAGTTGAGTCGTTGAAAAAGATGTCGAGCGCATCAAGAACCGAGGACTTCCCCGCGTCGTTGCGGCCAACCAATACGGTCAGCGCGTCGATCAATACGCTTGTCTCATTCGCATAGCCACGAAAGTTCGTGAGCTTGACTTCGATCAACTTCATCTATGTGCTCCCTGCAGTTGTACTTCGACGGGACTACGACCGTTCATGGATTGGGTAGTGCAGGCAAAACGGTGCTGTCCGTCCCGATCGACTCCATTTCAAGCCCTTCGATCTCCTGAAGCGACTTCCCCGCAATCCCCTGCAAGTCGCCATACATCCCTACCGTGGCCCCCATCACGCGCTCGATCTGTGCCTCGCGCTTGGCCCACTGCTTCATGATCGCCTTGCGTTCCTTGTCCAGGTCTTCCTGCATGGCCGAGAACGCCTCGACGATGGCTTCCACCCGCTGGCGAAAGCGCGGGCCGGTCAGGTACTGGTAGACCATCTCGGTCTTGGTCTGCTGGCCATCGGAGACGGCCCGGGCCATGCTGACTTGTTGCAGGGAGTGCCGCAGCATGGTGGCCACCGGCAGCGCGGCGCGGGGGCTGGTAACCCATACGCCGTCCACCACGTCGAACGACTCCACGCCCCTGGGTAGCGCCTGGCTGACCAGCACCGCTACCTCGGCCTTGGCGGTGCGCTGGTCCTCGCGCAGCTTGACGAGCCAGCCGTCGCTCCAGTTCTTGGTGCGCTTGGATTCCCACAAGATGGTGCCGCAGGCCTGGCCCGCCGGGCTGACCACCCGTTGCAGCGCGTCACCGCCAAACTCGCCCTTGGGCACCGGCTCGATGGTGTCGAAGGGAAACTTGGCGCGCAGCAGGTTTTCCAGCTCCAGTTCGAGCACCTCGCCCTGCAGTTGCTGCGAGCCCTGTTCGGCTTTCTGCTTGAGTTCCTCGATCTTCTGCTGCATCGAGGCAATGGTCTGGTCCTTTTCCGCCACCTTGAGCTTGAGTCCATCCTCTGCCTCTCGCTTGGCCTTGGCGCGCACGTCGCTCAAACCTTCTTGGACGCGTGTTTCGACAGTAAGGTCGATTTCCCGCTTGGCGTCGTCCAGCTCGCGCTCCTTCTTGATGAATTCGGCCTGTGCCTTCTGCGCCTCGGCCAGTTTCTCGTCGCGTGATTTCAGGATGGCCTGGATGTCAGCGATCTCACGCACTTTGTCTTCCAGTTCGGTCGCGCTCGCCAGCTTGGCCTTCTTGGACTCTTCGGCGACCACGCGCGCGCGCTCGGCCTTGAGCTGCACGGCTACCTGGTCGGCAACCTGCTCATCCAATGCGCGTCTGGCCTCGGCGACGAGTCTTTCCTTTTCTCGGATGCCTTGTTCACGCTTTGCGATGTCTTCGTCTTTTTGCGCAATCTGCTGCTCGAACTGCATGCGCGTGGCGGCAATCAGGGGCGCGGCCAGCGACTCGGTGAGGCGAATCTCCGTCCTGCAATTCGGACAGGTGATGGTGGGCTCAGTCATGGCAACTCCCGTGACGCACGTGTTGGCGAGTGCTTGATTTACTCAAGCCCGTCGTCGCTTGAGCGCGCCGCTCTCGATTTTGAATTGGCGCCGATTCATTGTAGGCACGCCGTAGGCCAGTGCCAGCCACGGTATTTCTACCTCGCCAGCACCGCCGCCAGCGCCTGCCCAGTGGCGGTGCCCAGGCGCACCACCTCCTCCGGCGCCGCCGCCGCAACGACGCGGCCGCCGGCGGCTCCACCGCCCGGCCCGAGGTCGATGATCCAGTCGGCCTCGGCGATCAGGTCCAGGTCGTGCTCAATCACCACCACGCTGTGGCCGCCATCGACCAGCCGGTGCAGGACGCGGATCAGCTTCTCGACGTCGGCCATGTGCAGGCCGACGGTCGGTTCGTCCAGCACATAGAGCGTGTGCGGCGCCCTCTGGCCGCGTCTAGCAGGCCGCTGCGCCGGGCCGCTCCCAAGCAAGGCCGCACGCCCCTCGGGGGGGCCTTCGCCGGAGGCGATGGGGGGCCAGGGTAGCTCGTCCCGCACCTTGCTCAACTCGGTGACCAGCTTGATGCGCTGCGCCTCGCCGCCGGACAGGGTGGGTGACGGCTGGCCCAGCGTCAGGTAGCCCAGGCCGACCTCCTTCAGCAGTTGCAGCGGGTGCCGGATGGCGGGCATGGCAGCGAAGAAGTCAGCCGCCTCGTCCACCTCAAGGCGCAGCACGTCGCCAATGCTTTTCCCGCGCCAGGTCACCGCCAGCGTCTCGGGGTTGAAGCGGGCGCCGTGGCAGGCTTCACAGAGCACCTTCACGTCGGGCAGGAAACTCATCGCGATGGTGCGCAGGCCCTGCCCTTCGCAACTGGCGCAACGCCCCTGCCCGGTGTTGAAGGAAAAGCGGTTCGCCGCGTAGCCGCGCGCCCGGGCTTCCAGCGTCTCGGCGAACAGTTTTCGGATCTGATCCCAGAAACCGATGTAGGTCGCCGGGCAGCTGCGCGGCGTCTTGCCGATCGGCGTCTGGTCAACCTCCAGCACCCGCTCAATCGTTTCGTAGCCGGTCAAGGCGCGACAGCCGATCCAGGCCGGGCCCTTGCCCGCGGCAAGAGCCTCGCGCCCGGAACGGGTGGCGCGTTGCGTCACCATGGCCTGCACATTCGCCAGCAGCACATCGCGCGCCAGCGTCGATTTGCCCGAACCGGATACGCCGGTCACCACGACCAGGCGGCGCAGCGGGATGGTCACATCGATGTCCCGCAGGTTGTGCAGCGACGCGCCATACAGCGTGAGAAGGGTCCCACCCTCACCCCTACCCTCTCCCGCCCCGGCGGGAGAGGGAGCCGACACCAACTTCCCGCTGGCAGTGACATGCGCGTTCTGCTCCCTTGCCCCGCTGCCTGGCGGTGCCTTCAACTCCCTCGCCCCGCTGGCGGGGAGAGGGCTGGGGTGAGGGGCAATCGTGACGACACGCCGAGGCTGCAGCGGATGGCGCATCGCGTGCATCAGGTAGCGCCCGGTCATCGACTCGGACGCCGCCGACAGGTCAGCCACCGACCCGGTTGCGACGAGTCGGCCACCGCGCTTGCCGGCGCCCGGGCCGATGTCGATGATGTGGTCGGCGCGCCGGATCGTGTCCTCGTCATGCTCGACCACCACCAGCGTGTTGCCCTTCTCGCTCAGGCTGTTCAGCGCTCCCAACAAAATCTGGTTGTCACGCGCGTGCAGGCCGATGGTCGGTTCGTCCAGCACGTAGCAGACGCCTTGCAGGTTGCTGCCGAGCTGCGCGGCAAGTCGGATGCGCTGCGCCTCACCACCCGACAGCGTCGGTGCGCCTCGGTCCAGTGTCAGGTACTGCAGGCCCACCCGCTGCAGAAAATCGAGCCGGCCGCGGATCTCGGGTATCAAGTCGCGCGCGATCTCCAGATCGCGCCCGGCCAGAGCCAGGCCGTCGAGCCAGTGCCGCACCTCGCTGACCGACATGCGCGCCACCTCGGTGATGGCGACACCGCCAAAACGCACGGCGCGCGCCGTGGCATTGAGTCGCGTGCCTTCACACTTGCTGCAAAAGATACCGGACACCTGTTCCAGCTCCGGCTCGGCAAACTGCCGCTCGCGCCCCTTGCTGTCGTCGCGCGGCAGCGAATCGTCCAGCGCCTTGCGCTGCTCGCGCGTCAGGGCCAGCCCGGTGCCGACGCAGTCCGGGCACCAGCCATGTTTGCTGTTGTAGCTGAACAGGCGCGGATCGAGTTCGGCGTAGGAACTGGCGCAGAGCGGGCAGGCGCGTTTGCTGGAAAACCGGGTCAGCGTCCCGATTGCGCTGGTCGAGCTGCCCGAACGCATCGCGGCGCGCAGGCCGGTCAGGTTGCTCAACAGGTGCAGCACACCCTTGCCATGCTGCAACGCGCTGGCCAGCACCTCACGCAATACAGCCTCCTGCTCCGGCACGATGTCCAGGCTGGCCACGGGCAACTCGATCATGTGCTCCTTGAAGCGGTCCAGCCGGGGAAAGCCCTTGGTCGGCAGGAACTCGCCGTCGACCCGCAGATGCGTGTAGCCGCGCGGCCGGGCCCAGTCAGCGAGTTCGGTGTAAACACCCTTGCGATTCAGCACCAGCGGCGCCAGCAGGCCAACATGCTGGCCACGAAAACTCTTCAGCAACTGCGCCGTGATGCTGTCGGGCGTCTGCGGTTGCACCGCCGTGCCGTCCCTGGTGCAATGCTGCACGCCGAGTTTGACGAACAGCAGACGCAGGAAATGCCAGATCTCGGTGCTGGTGCCAACGGTGGATTTACGCCCGCCGCGCGACAGCCGCTGCTCGATCGCCACCGTCGGCGGAATGCCGTACACGGCGTCGACCTCGGGCCGGCCCGCCGGCAACACGATGCTGCGGGCATAGGCGTTGAGCGACTCCAGGTAGCGGCGCTGCCCCTCGTTGAACAAGATGTCGAAGGCCAGCGTGGACTTGCCTGAACCGCTGACGCCGGTCACCACGTTGAACTTGCCGCGCGGGATCTCGACGGACAGGTTTTTCAGGTTATGTTCGCGGGCGTTGACGATCTCGATCACGTTCTTCCTTGTTCCCTCTCCCGCCAGCGGGAGAGGGTTGGGGTGAGGGCGGCCCAGCGTGCCAAGCCCACCCCTCACCCCTGCCCTCTCCCAAAGGGAGAGGGAGTCAGGTGATTTCTCCGCGGCGACATGCGCGCCGAACCCCATCGACCGGTCATAGTCGCGCAGCGCCTTGCCGGTGAATGAGCTCGGGTGCCGGCGCAGGTCTTCCGGCGTGCCGACGGCGACCACCGCGCCGCCAGCGTCGCCCCCTTCCGGCCCCAGGTCAATCAGCCAGTCGCTGGCGCGAATCACGTCCAGATTGTGTTCAATGATGATGATCGAATGCCCGGCGTCGAGCAGCCGGCGCAGCGCCCGCATCAGCTTGGCAATGTCATCGAAATGCAGGCCAGTGGTGGGCTCGTCGAACATGAACAGGGTGCCGCGTTTGGCCAACGCCTGCCGGCCCGCCGGCGCCGAGCGCGACGCTTCGGCCAGGAACCCGGCCAGCTTGAGCCGCTGCGACTCACCGCCTGACAGGGTCGGCACCGGCTGCCCCAGCTTGACGTACTCCAGGCCGACCTCGACCACCGGCCGCAGCGCGCGCACCACGTCAGCATCGGCGGCGAACAGCGCCAGCGCCTCGCTCACGGTCAGGTCCAGCACATCGGCCACGCTCAGCGCGCGCGGTGTCGAACCGGGCAGCGCGCGGTCGATCGTCACTTCCAGAATCTCCGGACGGTAGCGCCGGCCATCGCAGTCCGGGCAGCGCAGGTAGACGTCGCTCAGGAACTGCATCTCGACATGCTCAAAGCCGGAGCCGCCGCAGGTCGGGCAACGGCCGTCGCCGTTGTTGAAGCTGAACTTGCCCGCCGTGTAGCCGCGTTGCCGCGCCAGCGGCGCGTTGGCAAACAGCGCGCGGACCGCGTCCCAGGCGCCGACATAACTGGCCGGGTTCGAGCGAGCCGTCTTGCCGATCGGAGATTGATCGACAAACACCACGTCACCCAGGTAGTCGACGCCGAGCAGGCGCTCATGCTGGCCCGGGGTTTCGGTCGACTTGCCGAGCTGGCGCAGCAGGGCTGGCGCCAGCAGGTCCTGGATCAGCGTCGACTTGCCGGATCCGCTGACGCCGGTGACGCAAACCAGGCGCAACAGCGGAAACTCCACCGTAATGTTTTTCAGGTTGTGCTCGCGCGCGCCTTCCAGCACGAGACGCGGCGTGTTCTCAGTCACCATGCGGCGCAGGCCCATGCCGATCTGCTTGCGCCCGCCGAGGTAGGCCCCGGTCAGGGTATCGGCATCGCGCAGCGCTTCGCAACTGCCGTCAAACACGATCGAGCCGCCGCGTTCGCCCGGCCCCGGCCCCATGTCGATAATGCGATCCGCCGCCAGCATCACGGCCGGGTCATGCTCCACCACGACCAGCGTGTTGCCGGCGTCGCGCAGCCGCAGCATGGCCTGGTTGATGCGCTGCATGTCGCGCGGATGCAGGCCGATGCTCGGCTCGTCCAGCACGAACAGGGTATTCACCAGCGAGGTGCCGAGCGCGGTGGTGAGGTTGATGCGCTGCACCTCGCCGCCGGACAGGGTGCGGCTTTGCCGGTCCAGCGTCAGGTAGCCGATGCCAACGTCGCACAGGTATTTCAGCCGCGTCGCGATCTCGTCGTGCAGCAGCCGAAAAGCCTGCGCCTCACCCTCACCCCTGCCCTCTCCCGCCGGGAGAGGGAGTGAAGAGATTCCACTCCCGCTCGGGGGGAGAGGGAGTGAAGAGCTCCCGTTCCTGCTCACGGAAAGCGCTTGAGATGAAGTGCTCCCTCTCCCGCTTAAAGAAAGGGTTTGAGGCAAAGAACTCCCTCTCCCGCTTGCGGGAGAGGGTTGGGGTGAGGGCAACAACAGGTCAAAAAACTGCCGCAGTCGCTCAATCGGTAAACCCATCAGGTCGTGCAGGCAGAGCCCGGGTAGCGCTTCGAGCTGCGCGCGGCTCCAGTTCACACCAATCGGCATGAAGCGGCTGTACCGTTGGCCCCCTGGCCCGTCGCCATGCGCCGGTCCGCCCCCCGAGGGGGGCGAGTCCTGTTGGGAACGGCCCGGCGAGGCCTCGGGCTCCAGCACCGCGTCGGCCTGCTCCTTGCTGCCGATGCGCCAGAGCAGGCTGCCGGTCTTCAGGCGCGCACCGCCACAGACCTCGCAACGGGTGTAACTGCGGTACCTGGACAGCAGCACCCGGATATGCATCTTGTAGGCCTTGGTCTCGAGGTACTCAAAGAAGCGCTTGACGCCGTACCACTGCTGCTTCCACTTGCCCTTCCAGTGCGGCGAACCGTGAATCACCCAATGCCGCTGTTCCTCGGTCAGCTTGCCCCAGGGCGTGTCGCGCGGAATGCCCGCGGTCTCGGCGTGCCGCATCAAATCGTCCTGGCACTCGGACCAGGCCGGCGTCTGTATCGTCTTGATGGCGCCGGCGCGCAGCGTGATCTTGTCGTTCGGAATCACCAGCCCATAGTCGACGCCGATGACGCGGCCAAAACCGCGGCAGGTCTCGCAGGCGCCGACCGCCGAATTGAAGGAGAAGGCTGAGGGCAGCGGCTCCGGGTAGCGGATGTCGCTTTCCGGGCAATGCAGGCCGCTGGAAAAGCGCCAGATCTGCGCCTCCTGCTCGGCCTGCAGCACATAGACGTTGAGCCGCCCTGAGCCGCGCTTCATCGCCACCTCGATCGCCTCGATGACCCTTGCCTTTTCCACCGCCTCCGGCCGAAAACGATCGGCCACCACATCCAGCACCTTTCGTCCCTCGACTTCACGCTCGGCCTGGACCTTGGTGAAGCCGCTGACCGAGAGCCACTGCTCGACCTCCTGCGCCGTCGCCGACGCCGGCAGTTCAACCGGAAAGGTCAGCGCCAGCCGCAGGTCCTGGCCCTGGCAACGTTGCATCAGTTCCCGGTAAATGGTTTCGGGCGAATCGTGGCGCACCGGCTGCGCCGTGACCTGGTCGAACAGTTGCGCGCCACGAGCGAACAGCAGCTTCAAGTGGTCGTTCAGTTCGGTCATGGTGCCGACGGTGGAACGCGAGGACCGCACCGGATTGGTCTGGTCGATCGCGATCGCCGGCGGCACCCCCTCGACCCGGTCCACCGCCGGCTTGTCCATCCGCTCCAGGAACTGGCGGGCGTAGGCCGAAAAGGTCTCGACGTAGCGCCGTTGCCCTTCGGCATAGAGCGTGTCGAACACCAGGCTTGATTTGCCGGAACCGCTGGGCCCGGTGACCAC
>JBCKPH010000043.1:0-20392 GCA_038901755.1 Burkholderiaceae bacterium
AAGGCGTGCCCAAGGACGAGCAGCAGGCGGTGGCGTGGTACAGGAAAGCCGCCGAGCAGGGGAATGCCATGGCGCAGAACAACCTGGGCGGGATGTATGCCAACGGCCGAGGCGTGCCCAAGGATGACCAACAGGCGGTGGCGTGGCTCCGCAAAGCCGCCGAGCAGGGGGATGCCAAAGCGCAGAACCACCTGGGCGTGATGTATATCATCGGCCAAGGCATGCCCAAGGACGACCAATCAGCTTATTTCTGGTTGTTGCTGGCCAGCGCTCAGGGGAATCAAATTGCGGTAGAAGGTCGTGATATTTTGGAGCCCCGCTTGTCACCCGAGCAACGCGCCGCCGCCCAAGCCTCCGCGCGCAACTGGCAGCCCAAAACCGCCGCGCAATCCAGCAGCGCCACCCGTTGAAGTAACACGGGGGGCTAAAAGTATGAGCCAAGGGTTGACCAAGTTCCCGTCCCTGTTATGCTCAAACGATGGCCAAGTCACCAAAAACGCCCAGCGCCCCGCCCTTGACTTCGAAAGAGGCGCAGCGAATGAGCCAGATCATCGACAAAGCGATCGAGGACTTCCACGGCGGCATCGACGAATTGGAATCCGCGATCGGCGTCCTGGCCATTGGTCGCCATGTGGGGTGGCGGGTCTTGTACATCGTCCACAGCAAGAGGACCATCAAAAAGTACGAAGAAATTCTCGGCGTCAACTTCCGCGAGGAGTTTCCCAAGGAAGGCCCTGACGCGGATCGTTCGATAGGCTACAGGATCGCCAAGAGGTTCTCCAACTTCTGGAAGGTTGTCTCCGGCGAAGAGAAGGTCGACCGGACCAACTGGCGCGAGCTCGCATAAGGGAACACCAAAGCCCTTGACTGGCATTTCATATTCCCGTACAGTACGGGAATATGAAAGCCCCTTTTCCTCCTCTTGAAGTCCTCACAGCAGCGCGTGAATCGCTGACGCCGGACGGCATGGATTGCAAAGATGGACCTGGAACGTCACCGCAGGGAGCCGAAGCCGGAGCGGACAGCGGGGGCGCGCAGCGCCCCGCTGCCCCGCCCGGCGAGGCTCCCCTTAGACTTGACAAAAGGACATATCTCGACAGAGAACAAGGGCACTACCGGGCCAATCTGATCGATTACGGCGAGGGGCTGGCCGAGGTCGGATGGTCCTTCGTTCAGGCCAGCAGACCCTTCAAGGTCTCGGGCCGTGGCGAGTCGGAACAACGACAACAAAACGAAGACCGCGCCGCACGCCGAGCGCGCTCATCCATCCGCAAAAAGGTGCTGGCCTACGGCCTGGATCACCTGCTGACCCTCACCTATCGGGAGAACGTCACCGATTTTCAAAAGGCCGACGACGACCTGGCGCGCTTCCTGCGGCTCTTGAAGAAACAGCGCAAGGACTTCCACTACGTCGCCGTGCCGGAGAAGCAGGAACGCGGCGCCTGGCATTGGCACCTGGCGGTCAAGGGTCGGCAGGACGTGGACCTGCTGCGCAAGCTCTGGCGGCATGTGGTGGTCGAAGGCAACATCGATGTTCAGAAACCCAAGGGCGGCCAGAATCGCCGCGTGTCCCTGGTCAAGTACCTGAGCAAGTACCTGGCCAAGGGAATCGAACTCGGGCTGCGCGACTTGAACGGGCACCGCTATCGCTCGTCGCTGGGCATGACCATTCCGCATGAGTCGATCCCGATCCCGGAGGACATGCGCGAACAGGTGACAACGGTTGTCCTGAGCGCGCTGGTCGAGCGCACCGGCTCGCTGGGCTTTGTGTGGCAGGACGAAAGCAGAAGCGCCGGCTGGGCCTGTTCCTGGAAATAGCCATGAACGCGCTGCCCGCTGATCTATCGGACGACGAGATCGACGGCATTTGCGCGGGCTATGTCCAGAACCATGCCAAGGTGCGCTTCCTGCGGCGCATGTGCTTGACGGTGCGCGTCAAACCCAACGGCAGGCCGCTGGTGAACCGCAGGCATTACGATGCGGTGATGAACGGCGGTCAACCTGCCGTCCCAGGCAGGATGTTCAACGAGCCGAACTGGAGTCAGCCAACATGACACGCCAAAAGGATCGAAGCAGCGCATCGGGGCTTCTGCCGCTGATGGAAGCACGCCTCTGGAAAAATGGAAAGACGGCCACCTACCGTTACCACCCCATTGGCGACAAGCCGATCAATCTTGGTCAGGAAAAGCAGGCCGCGATACGCCGCGTGCTGGACATGAACGACGAGTCGCCTGAACGGGGAACGGTCGAGGGATTGTGGACGCTGTACCAGGATTCGCCGGAGTGGAAGCGCCTCGCCTCGAACAGCCAGGCCGATTACAGGCAATGCGCCAAGGAACTGCTGAAGGTTTTCGGGAAGAACAACCCCGCTGCAATCTTGCCGTCACACTGCGCCCGATATCTGCGGGTCGAGCGGGCCGCTGCGCCGATCCGTGCCAATCGGGAAATGGCTCTGCTGTCCAACCTCATGAATCTTGCCGTCGAGCGCGGCGACATCGTTGCCAATCCGTGCAAGCAAACCCGGCGCAACTTCGAAGCGCCAAGGGACTACACCCCCGATCCCACGGCGTTGGCGCCGTTCCTTGAATGGGCGCATGCCCGGCCCGGCCAAGCCAAGATCATCGCCAGCATGGCGGAATTCGCTTCGCTGACCGGTAGTCGTCGCGTCGAGTTCCTGCACCTTCACTGGCCCCAGGTCGGCAAGGATGTGGTGCGGCTGGTGCGGGCCAAGCAGCGCAAGCGCCAGGTGGTCGAATCCCTGACCATCAGCCCCGCGCTGGATGCCCTGCTGTCCAAACTGCGCGCCACGGCCTCAAATCCGACCCTTGGCGCTGTTTTTCCGAACAAGCACGGCAATCCATACACCGACCAGGGGTTCAAGGCTGTATGGGGCCGTCTGGTGAATCTGGCCATCGAAAAGAAAGTGATCGAGCGCCGCTTCACTTTCCACGACCTGCGCGCCTACTTCGTCACGCAGTACAAGGCCGAGACTGGTCTGCTGCCTGATCTGCATGCCAATCCAGGCACCACGGCGCGGGTTTATGACCGCACAAAAGAGGTCAAGCGGCGGTCCATTTGAAGCGTTCCATTTCCCATATGGGAAATTTCGGCTATATGTGCATCCAGTCTTTCAGACTGGACCCCGCATGTTTATTGGGGTGGCTGATGGGACTCGAACCCACGACGACCAGAATCACAATCTGGGACTCTACCAACTGAGCTACAGCCACCGCAGAGACGAAATTATAGCGGTCCGACTACTGAGTCGAAGCGCCGGACGCGAGGTCGGCCGATGGCTTGGCCACGGTAATTTGCGCCTTGAACCGCTCCTTCAGCAGGTTGTACTGGGCCAGTCCCTCGGCCGCGCTCCACCATTCGCTGTACTGGTTGCGATCCTGTTGCACGCGATCCGCCGCCAGCGCGGCCCTGGGCACAATCTTGTTGACTCTTGCAAGCGCGTAGCCGCGCTCACCCAGGTCCACGCCGACCCAGGCCGGGGCGCTCGACAGATCGACGCGCAGAACTGCCGCAACAAGTTCAGCCGGTTGCTGTTGTTGTTCGTCGCGTGACACCACGATCGCGGCAGGCAGGGTGGCAGAAGCCGAATTGGCTTTCCATGCAGTCAGCTTTCCCTCGCCCTCCTTCTTCGCCAACTCGGCCGCGCGCACGACTGTAAGCCGCTCCCGCACCCGATCACGGACCTCGGCCAGCGGCAGGGTTCGTGCCGGCGAATAGCTGGTGATGCGACCGGAGACCATTTGGTTCGAGCCAATCTCAATGGCCTCGGTGTTGCGCTTCTTTTCAGTAGCGTCAGGCGAAAAGATGGCCTTAACAAACTTGGCGTTGGCCAGCGCCCCTTTGGCGCCGGCTACAGGGTTGCGCCCGACCAGTGTCGCCGTGGAAATTTGCAGCTTGAGCTTGTCGGCCACGGGCTTCAAACTGTCGGACTGCTCGTAGACGGTGTTCGTGAATGTGTCTGCCGCCTCGGCATACTTGCGCTGGGCCTGTTGTGCCCTCAGCGTGGCTTCGATTTCAGGCCTTGCCTCGGCAAAACTAGGTTGCTTGGGCGCGCGAACATCGGTCAGCCGGATGATGTGGTAGCCGAACTCGGATTCGACCAGTTCGCTGATGTCCCCTTTCTTCATGGAGAACACGGCGTCCTCGAAGGGTTTGACCATCGCCCCCTTGGAGAAAAAGTCCAGATCGCCGCCGGAAGCGGCCGACCCGGAGTCCTGTGAGTGCTTCTTTGCCAGCTCGGCAAAGCCGTCGGGGGATTTCCTGAGTTGTGCCAACAGGTCAGCCGCCAGCGTCTTGGCTTTCTGGCGGTCGCCTTCGGCCGCCGTCTTCGGCGCATTGATCAGAATGTGGCTTGCGCGCCGCTCTTCCTTGCCTGCCATCTGCGCTGCGTTTTGCTCAAAGTAGGTCTTGACGTCGGCCTCATTCAGAACCACACCCTTCTGCAGCGCAGCCAGATCCAGCGTGACATATTCGATCGCGGCCTGCTCCGGCGACTGAAACAGCGACGGGTTGGCCTTGTAATAGGTTTCCAGATCCGCGTCACTCAAAGTCACGCGAGCCGCAAAGTCGGCCCGTTCGAACAGCACCACCTGGACTTCGCGCTTCTGGAAAAACGCATGCAGCGCCGCGTCGGCCACGCTCGGCGCCACCGTGGCCGAGTTCGTGACCGACCCAATCAGCTGCCGGGTCGAGAGCTCGTTGCGCATGCGGCTTTCGAACATTTCCGGGGTCATGCCCTGACTGCTCAGGAGTTGACGGTAACGCTCGACGTCCAGCGAGCCATCGGGCTTGCGCAAAGCGGCGATGGTCGGATTCTCCTGCAGCTCACTGGCCAGCCGCGCGTCGCTGACGTAGACACGCGACTTGTCCGCGGCAAACTGCAGCACGCGCTGCTGCACCAGGCGCTCCAGCGTGGCGTAGCGCGCTTGCGGCGAGTCGAACAGCGCTGGATCGAGCGTCGGCATTGAGGCCCGGATGCGATCAACCTCCTGACGGTGCGCCGCGTCCCATTCGGCCTGGGTGATGTCCTGGCCGCCGACCTTGGCAACGGTCTCGTCGGCGGCGTTGAAGCGCATGTAACCCTCCATGCCAAACAGCACAAAGGACGGAATGATGAGCAGGAACAACAAGGCCATCATGATCTTGGTGTGCTTGCGTACGAAGTCAAACATGCGCGAACTCTCTATGACAAGAATGACAAAAGGCGAACAGTTCGTTCGCCTCTCTATCGGTGGTGGGTGCTGACGGGTTCGAACCGCCGACCTACGCCTTGTAAGGGCGCCGCTCTACCAACTGAGCTAAGCACCCCACCTGAAAACCTAATTCAAGGCGTCTTTCAATGCCTTGCCGGGACGGAACTTGGGAACCTTGGCGGCCTTGATTTTAATCGCTGCCCCGGTCCTCGGGTTGCGACCAATGCGAGCGGCCCGTTTGCTCACCGCAAAAGTGCCAAAACCGACGAGCGAGACCGAACCGCCCTTCTTCAATGTCGTTTTGACCGCTGCAATCGTCGAGTCGAGCGCGCGTGTTGCGGCAGCCTTGGAAATATCTGCGTGCTTGGCGATATGTTCAATGAGTTCGGTCTTGTTCAATGGAATCTCCGTGGAAGGGAAGGTTCAGGAAAAACATTCAGCGGATCGGGAAGCCTGCGCGGTGTGCCTAACCGGGTGCGGATCGACGCGGCGCCGCTTGCCACCATCTGCCGTCATTAGAGCCATTGCCTCGGGTGGTGTCAATACGCGGCTCGCAGGCCAGCCCGGACGGGTCGCGGATTTAATGTCCGGACTGCAACGCACTCTCAATCGCCCGGCCCAGATCGCGGGTCGTTCCGGTCCCGCCCAGGTCTGGCGTCCGCGCTGCGCCACTACCCGGACTCAGCACAGTCTCGATCGCCTTGAGGATCGCATCATGCGCATTCTTGAACCCCAGAAATTCGAGCATCATGGCCCCGCTCCAGATCTGACCGATCGGATTCGCGATGGAGCGCCCGGCAATATCCGGCGCGGAACCATGAACGGGCTCGAACAGCGAGGGCGCAAGCCGTTCCGGATTCAGGTTCGCGCTCGGTGCAATTCCTATGGTTCCGGTGCAGGCCGGGCCCAAGTCGCTCAGAATGTCACCAAAAAGATTGCTCGCGACCACGACGTCAAAGAACTCCGGGCGCTGAACGAAGTGCGCGGTGAGGATATCGATGTGAAACTTGTCGAGCCGCACGCCAGGATAGTCGAGCGCCATCAGCGCCACCCGCTCATCCCAATAGGGCATGGTGATGGCGATGCCATTGGACTTGGTGGCGCTGGTCAGGTGCTTGCGTGGGCGGGCAGCGGCAAGCTCAAAGGCAAACTTCAAAACGCGGTCGACGCCAACTCGCGACATCACCGTCTCCTGCATCACGATTTCGCGCGCCGTGCCGGCGTACATGCGCCCACCGATGCTTGAGTACTCGCCTTCGGTGTTCTCGCGCACGATGTACATGTCGATCTCGCCCGCTGCGCGGGGACTGCCATCACGACGCACCACCGGCGCAATGATCCCGGGCATCAAGCGGGCCGGTCGCAGATTGACGTACTGGTCAAACTCGCGCCTGAACAGCAACAACGAGCCCCAGAGCGACACGTGGTCGGGAATCTTCTCCGGCCAGCCCACCGCGCCAAAAAAGATCGCGTCGTGGCCTCCTATCTGCTCCTTCCAGTCGTCAGGAAGCATCTTTCCGTGCTTTTCGAAGTAATCCCAGCTGGAAAAATCGAAATGATCGAACGACAGGTCAATGCCAAACTGGCGCGCCGCCGCATCGACCACTCGAATGCCCTCGGGCATGACTTCCTTGCCAATGCCGTCGCCGGCGATGACGGCGATGCGCTTCTTGCTCATGGTTTTCCTTCCATTCGGGTTTGAACGATCGGGTCATTCCAGGTCTTACCTGGTTGCGCCTGGCTCGGTCACTGGGGCGCCGCCTCGAAGCACGAGGCTGACGCCGTAGGCCGTCAGCGCGGTGCCTGCCAGGACCATGAGGCTGATGACCTCGCCAAACAGCGGCCAGGCCAGCAGCGCCGTCACGGGAGGGACCAGATACATCAGGCTGGTCACCGAAGCGGCAGCGCCGCGCTGAATCAGCAGGTAGAGCAGGGAACTGCCACCCAGTGTCATGATCAGCACCGACCAGACCATCGCGCCGAGCAATTCGGCGTTCCATGACATGCCTTCGGTTTCAATCAGCAGCCCAAGAGGACCGGTGAGCGCGACGCCAGCGGCAAGTTGAATCACGCTGGCGGTGCGCACGTCGCAGGCTTTGACGAAGCGTTTTTGGTACAGCGTGCCCACGGTGATGCTGGCCAACGCCAGCATGGCAAGCAAGAGATTGACCGGCGTGGCCTCGCCACCCGCACCGAGCTTGCTCGAAACCACCATGAGCAATCCGGCGAAACCGAGCCAGAGGCCCAGCCATTGCCGCGCAGTCACACGGGCACCATATTGCGACAGCCAGATCGCCGTCAATACCGGTTGCAGGCCAATGATGAGTGAGGACAGCCCTGATCCCATGCCGGCCTTCACCGCGGCCCAGACGCCACCAAGGTAGGCAGCATGCATCAATGCGCCGGTCACGCCCAGGTGCAGCCACTGGCTGCGCGAGACCGGCCAAGCCACTCGGGCATACATGATCCATGGCAAGAAGCACAGGATCGACAGGGCAAAGCGCAGAGCGAGAAACTTCAGCGGCGGGGCATGCGGCATACCGTATCTCGCAACGATGAATCCGGTGCTCCAGATCAGCACAAAGACCCAGGGCATGGCCTTGATCCAGGCGCTCGGCGCGTCCGTCTGCGTCATTGGGCTCGCGAACGGATTTCGGGCAAGGCCCTTTTCAGGTAGTAAGCCATCGACCAGACGGTCAGCACAGCGGCGATCCAGATCAGCCAGGTCCCCCAGACCCGGGTGTCAAGGATGCCAAGGAGATTTCCATCGAACAGCAGAAACGGAATCGCCACCATCTGCGCCACGGTCTTGAGTTTGCCCACCATATGCACCGCGGTGCTCTTGGTCGCGCCGATCTGCGCCATCCACTCGCGCAGCGCTGAAATGGCGATTTCTCGGCCAATGATGATCAAGGCCACAAACAAGTCCGCCCGCCCCAGGTGCACCAGCACCAGGACACAGGCGCATATCAGGATCTTGTCCGCAACCGGGTCGAGAAAGGCGCCAAAGGCCGAGACCTGATTGAGCCTGCGCGCCAGATAGCCGTCGAGCCAGTCGGTCGAGGCGAAGACAACGAACATGATCGTTGCCACCAAATTGGCAATCGCCGGTTGCAACGGGAGATAGAAGACACCAACAATCAGCGGGATCGCGACAATTCGCGTCCAGGTCATCATGGTCGGGATCGTCAGGAACATGCTGCGATTCTGTCACGCCAGTCCCGGACCGCCGTCCTGCCGCTAGCGCAGGGCGCGGTAAATTACCCCAGCCAGTTCGCGCGAAATTCCATCGACTGTCATCAGGTCATCGACCCCGGCCGATGCCACCCCGCGCAGGCCGCCAAACCGCTGCAGCAATCGGGCCCGGCGCTTGGCGCCAACACCAGCAATATCCTCCAGCCTGCTTGCGCCGACCCGCACTTTGGCGCGGCGCGCCCGCATGCCGGTGATCGCGAACCGGTGCGCCTCATCGCGAATCTGGGCAATCAGCATCAGTGCGGCGGAATCGCGACCAAGATCCATCTTGCTGCGCCCGTCCGCAAACACCAATTGCTCCAGTCCCACTTTTCGACCTTCCCCCTTCTCCACGCCGACAATAAGCGACAGGTCGAGGCCAAGCTCGGCGAAGACTTCGCGCGCCACCGAAACCTGACCTTTGCCTCCGTCGATCAACACCAGGTCCGGAAACCTGGATCGCGGCGGCGACTCGCCGGTCCCGGCCGTCGCTTCAGCTGCCCCTCGTTGCACCTGATCGATTTTTCCGTAGCGCCGCAGCAGCACCTGGCGCATTGCCGCATAGTCGTCGCCCGGCTGAATGCCTTTGATGTTGTAGCGCCGGTATTCGCTGCCCTGCATCTTGTGGCCGTGGTACACGACACAGGAAGCCTGGGTCGCCTCGCCGGCGGTATGCGAGACGTCAAAGCATTCAATTCGAAATGCACCCAGTTCATCGGGCACGAGATCGAGGGCGTCGACCAGCGCCTTCGTGCGCGCCTGCTGTGAGCCTTCCTGCGCCAACAGTCTGGCCAGGGCGAGTTCGGCGTTGTGCCGCGCCATATCCAACCAGACCTTGCGTTGCCGGCGCGGCCGGTGCACCAGTCTGATCCTGGCACCAGCCTGCTCGGACAGCGCCGCCAGCAGCCCCGCGTCCAGCGGCTCGCTACTGATCAGCAGGGCGGGGACCGGAGCGCCAGCGTAATGTTGCGCGACAAAGGCCTCCAGCACTTCGGTTTCAAGACTGGATTCGGCCGGAGCCAGTGCGGCATCCTCATGCAGTTTCGACAGCACCACCGCCCTGTCAACATGCACCGGGAAGTAGGCGCGGTCACCAAGGTGGCGGCCCCCTCTCACCATGGCCAGATTGACGCAGGCCCGTCCGCCGTTGATCGTCACAGCCAGTATGTCGGCATCCTTGTCGTCGACGTTGTCGACCGACTGTTGCTGCAGGATCTTGGACAGAGCGGATATCTGATTGCGCACTTCGGCCGCCTGCTCGAACTCGAGGCGTCGAGCGTAACCGGCCATGCCCGCCTCCATATCGCTCAGCAATGCCTGGGCATCACCACGCAGGAAGCGCTCCGCATTGGCGACGTCGCGTTGATAGGCCTCGACGCTTGGCTGCCCGGTCAAGTGGGCGACACAGGGACCGGAGCAACGTTTGATCTGGTACAGCAGGCAGGGACGTGACCGGTTCGCAAACACGCTGTCTTCGCAGGTGCGCAGTCGAAACACCTTCTGCAGCAACAGAATGGTCTCCTTGACCGCCGAGGCGCTTGGGTAGGGACCGAAGTAGCGGTGCCTGCGCTCGACCGCGCCACGGTAGTAGGCAATGCGCGGGAAAGCGTCGACACCGCGCAGTTCGCCCGAGCCCTTGCCCGCGCTTCCCGTTATCTTCAGGTAGGGGTAACTCTTGTCGTCGCGAAAAAGTATGTTGTACCGTGGATTCAACGTCTTGATGAGGTTGTTTTCCAGCAGCAGAGCCTCGCCCTCGGTACGCACCACGGTCGTTTCGAAGCGTGCGATCTTGCCGACCATGTGGCCGATACGGGTCCCATCATGGTTCTTCTGGAAATAGCTTGAGACGCGCTTGCGCAGATCCCGGGCCTTGCCGACGTAAAGCAACTGGCCTTCAGCATCAAGAAAGCGATAGACCCCCGGCAGCGCTGGCAGCGCGGCCACGTCGCTAAGGAGTTGCGCCGGATATGAATGAGTCATGGCACGCCATTGCCCCGAACCGCCGTTCAGATCGGAGGCTCCGCACCTGACTCATAGGCGAATTGGTCATCAGGCATTGTGCACAATTGGCGCGCCATGTCCCCGCCTGTTGATCCGGTCCCCGATCCGCTGGAATGGGACATCTACTGCAAGATCGTCGACAACTACGGCGACGTCGGAGTTTGCTGGCGACTCGCGGTGGACCTGGCTGATCGAGGTCAAAGGGTCAGACTGTTTCTGACCGACCCGACCCCATTGCATTGGATGGCGCCGAACCGCCACCCGCGCGTCGAGATTGTTCATTGGCGTTCCGGCGTCGAGAACCTGGTGCGCGATGTTGTCATCGCAGCGTTCTCGTGCGAACTCGACCAGGCGACGCTGCAGGCGATCGGCGCCCGATTCCATGACGGCAACCCCTGCGTCTGGATTCAGCTCGAATACTTGTCAGCCGAGAGCTTTTCCGCGCGCAGCCATGGCTGCGCAGCCCCGGTGCTGCATGGGCCCGCGGCGGGCGCGCCGCGATTCGCTTTCTATCCGGGGTTCACGGAAACAACGGGCGGGCTGTTGCGCGCGCCAGATTTGCTGCGGCAGCAGGCGGCCTTTGACCCCCAACGCTGGCTGGCCGAGCGCCAGATTCGCGTACAGGGGCAGACCCTGATGTCGATGTTTTGTTATGAACCACCGATGCTGCCCAAGCTGCTGCAGCAATTGGCCGATAGCGACCGGCAGGTTCACATCCTTGTATGCGCTGGTCGGACGGCCGACGCGGTGCGACAGGCGCTGCCCAACCCTCCGGTCGACGCCACGATCTCGGTGCTAAAGCAAGGATCCCTGACGCTAACTTTCCTGCCCCCCCTTACCCAAACCGACTATGACCACCTGCTCTGGTCATGTCAGCTCAATTTCGTCCGCGGCGAAGACTCGTTGGTGCGCGCCATCTGGGCCGGGCAAGCGTTTGTTTGGCAGGCTTATCCGCAGGACGATGGCGCTCATTTGCGCAAGCTTGATGCGCTTTTGGCGCAAATGCATGCGCCGACCAGCCTGCGCAACTCTTCCAAGCGATGGAATGATGGCGACGTTGGACCGGCGCCCTTTTGCGATCCGTTGCCTGACATCGCGCAATGGCGCTCGGCAACGCGATCCTGGCGCGACACCCTCCTAATTCAGGCCGACTTGGTGACACAACTGGTTCGGTTTGCCACCAAAGCAAGCTAAAATGGCAGGCTTTGCGGAGGACCCAGGCCAGTCTGGGTTGCCCGGCCGCCCCAAAACCATGGACTCCAACTTGCAGCCACTGCGCTCGGCAGCGCTTGCCCAATGTCACGTGGCCCCAAAGTAGGTAAACAGTATGAAAATTGCTCAAGAGATCCGTGCCGGAAACGTCATCATGCATGGCAAGGACCCGATGGTCGTTTTGAAGACCGAGTACAGCCGCGGTGGGCGCAACTCTGCGACGGTGCGCATGAAGCTGAAGAGTCTGCTCAACAACTTCGGAACCGAAGTGGTATTCAAGGCCGACGACAAGATGGACCAGATCGTGTTGGACAAGAGGGAATGCACCTACTCCTACTTTGCCGATCCGATGTATGTGTGCATGGACGCCGAATACAACCAGTACGAGGTCGAAGCGGAAAACATGGGTGACGCCTTGAATTACCTGGAAAATGGCATGGTCCTCGAGGTCGTTTTCTACGAAGGCAAGGCGATCTCGGTCGAAGTTCCCACCTCGGTGGAAAGAGAAATCACCTGGACCGAGCCCGCAGTCAAGGGCGACACCTCGGGCAAGGTGCTCAAGCCGGCACGGATTGCAACCGGCTTTGCGGTGGGCGTTCCTATCTTTGTCGCGCAGGGTGATCGGGTCGAGATCGACACCCGCACGGGCGAATATCGGCGTCGCGTCTGACCCGCCCTTGATCCAAGCTGGTCGGTAGCTGGCGTCGATCGCGCCGGCGCCCAAGCGCAACACCGCCCAGCCGGCGCCGAGCGTTGCACAATGGAATGATGGAAGCTCCGAAACTTCTTGATGAAAATCGGCTGGCCGACGCCTGGGCCGACTTGAAGGCGCACGCCGACCGTGGCCTGCCGCTCCAGCCCGATGCGACGCGGATGGCATTTGCCGATCCTGAATTTTTGTTGCGCCGTGAAACGCGTGGCGTGCGGTTTCAACTTGAAATGCTCAAGCCCGACTTGGAACTCCAAGCCCAGGGAATCGACAACACCATCGTGGTTTTCGGCAGCGCCCGCTTTGTGAGTCCAGACGAGGCACTTGCCGCGCAGGCCGCAGCGCAAGTGGGCGCCGATCCGCAGGTCATTGCCGAGGCCAACAAACAGCTCGAGAACTCGAAGTTTTACGCCCATGCGCGGGAGTTCGCCCACCTGGTGTCCCGCTACAGCGCGGGCAAACCGCGCAGCGAGCGGCTGTATATCGCGACCGGCGGAGGGCCGGGAGTGATGGAAGCCGCGAATCGCGGGGCCCATGAGAGTGGCGCTCCCACGGTCGGGCTCAATATTGCGCTACCGCACGAGCAGCGGCCCAACCCCTACATCACGCCTTCGCTCAGCTTCACGTTCCACTATTTTGCCTTGCGCAAGATGCATTTCCTGATGCGGGCGGTTGCGCTGGTGGCCTTTCCGGGTGGATTTGGAACGCTTGACGAGCTGTTCGAGGTAATCACGTTGGTTCAGACCGGCAAGGTCAAGCCGGTACCCATAGTGTTGTTTGGCACCGCCCATTGGAAGCGCCTGATTGATCTCGATTACCTGGTCGAACTCGGAACCATTTCGCAGTCCGACCTGTCTCTCTATACCTACGCCGACGATCCCGTCGTCGCCTGGCAAAAGATTCAATCGTTTTACCAGCTGTCCTGACTCACTCCGGTCAGCACGGCGCCGCGGCCGCGGCGGATCCCGAGCGCTTCAGCTCCTCCGGTGCGCGGTCCAGGCGAGCCGTGCACCGGACCCGACCGCAACGCCAACGAACCAGAAAACCCCGGCCACACCAATGACGGCGCTCACGGCGCCAAACATCAACGGCATGGCGACGCTTGACGCGTTGATCGCCATCATCCGCAGTCCGAGCGCTTCGCCATGACGATGTTGCGGGGTGATCTGGTGCAGCGTACTCATGATCATCGGTTGAACGCTGCCAAGGGCAACTCCGAGCAAAGCCGAGCAGAACCCCATGGCCAGAGCCGATTCAAGCAGCGGATATAGAGCAAACACGAGCGCCGTGCCAAGCATCGCAGCGGTGACCACGGCCCACTCGCGAAAGTGGTTGGCAAAGGACGGGAGCAGGAGCCGCGTCAGGGTTGCGGCCACGGCAAAGCCGCCAAGAATCAGGCCGATGGTCGAAGCATTGAAATTACGCTCATGCCCCAGTATCGGAACGACGAAGGTATGCACGTCCCAACAGGACGACAACAGCCAGTTCACCACCAGGAGGCGTTTGAACATGGGCTCGCGCAGCAGGGTCCAGGCCTGGCTTGGCGGCGCATCCTGATCCACCTTGACGGGGGGCAGCTCGCGCACCGAACGAATGCAGTACCAGGACGCCAATGGCAGAAGAGCGAGCAACAGGAATGACGTTCTGAATCCAGCGTGATCGATCGCCAAGCCGGCAAGGACCGGACCAAGAAAGCCGGAAAAAGAAGGACCGATCGCCAAGAAGCTGAATCTCTCGCGAAGCTGGGACGGGTTCTGCGCCGAACGACCGACATGCCGTTGCAAGGCGATGATTGCCACGCCGCTGGCGGCGCCGGTGAGAAGTGCGCCAAGGCAAAGAACTGGAAACAAGGGAGCAGCAGCGGCCAGCCCGGTTCCGAACGTCGCCAGCACCACCGCGATGGTCACCGGTCGGCGCAGCCCATGCTTGTCGGTGTAGCGGCCCGAAGGTAGCGCCAGAACCACCTGTGACAGGGCGAACAGGGCCAGCAGCAACCCCACCGCCGCAGCGCTGTAGCCCTGCTGCAAGGCCAGCAGCGGCGCCGCCATGCGCAGGCCCGCCATGCTCGCATGCAGGCACACCTGCGCCGCGATCAGCCGCGCCAACTCCGCATTCAAGGCGGATCACCCTCGTGTTCCACCGGCAGCAGGGTCGCCGCCTCCGGCTCGCCCAGGGCCTCAACTTTCCTGAGTGTCCGTCCCACGGCACGACTTCGGATTTCCGCGCCTTCAATGGTCTTGAGTACCGTTTCAGTATGGCTCTTCACCTTCGCCAATACTTCGGCGAACTTGCCAAACTCGGTCTTGACTGCCCCCAACACCTGCCACACCTCGCTCGAGCGTTTCTCCAGCGCCAGCGTCCTGAAACCCATCTGCAATGAACTCAGCATGGCCAGCAGGGTTGTGGGGCCCGCCAGCATGACCCCATGCTCGCGTTTCAGCGCTTCAAACAGTCCTGGGCGACGCAGCACTTCGGCGTATAAGCCTTCCGTCGGCAGGAACAGGATGGCAAAGTCGGTGGTGTACGGCGGCTCAATGTATTTTTCGGCGATCGAGCGCGCCTGGGTGCGAATGCGGGTCTCCAGCGCCTTCCCGGCCGCTTCCGCGGCGGCGCCATCGGCACGCCCCTGCGCATCAAGCAGGCGCTCGTAATCTTCATTGGGAAACTTGGCGTCGACCGGAAGCCATAGCGGCGTCCCGTCGCTGGAACGTCCCGGCAAGCGGATCGCAAAATCAACCATCTCACGATTGCCGGGACGGGTCACCACCTGAGCCGCGTACTGATCGACTGTGAAAACCTGCTCAAGCAGGGCGCCCAGCTGCGCTTCGCCAAACACGCCGCGGCTCTTCACATTGGTCAGCAGGTGTTTGAGGTCTCCGACGCCCTTCGCCAGGGTTTGCATTTCGCCCAGACCAAGATACACCTGCTGAAGGCGATCGGCCACCTGCTTGAAGCTCTCACCGAGTCGCGCTTCCAGGGTCGTTTGCAACTTTTCGTTCACGGTCTGACGCATCTCGTCAAGCTTGAGCGAATTCGACTGTTGCAACTGCAGCAGTTGCGTCTCCAGCGTCCCGCGCACCTCGGCCATGCGGCGCGCGTTGGACTCACCCAAGGCCTGCAGCTGGGTCGTCAAGGTATCCGCCAAGGTCTTCTGCAGCAAGGTGAGTTGCTGCGAGAAGGCATCAATCTGCGCGTTCTGGGTGCGAATCGACTCGCCACTCTGCTGCGTCAAGCTGTGTTGAAACTGAGCCAGTGCCTGAGCCAACTCCTGACGGTCTGCCCTTGATGCGTCGGCAATTTCGCGCCTGACTTCGCGCTCGACCCGCTCATTCGCCGCCAACAGCTCGGCTGTGTCGCTGGCCGGTGCTTTGCGCAAGAGCAGGGCAAACAACAGGACCAGATTGAGCCCGGCCAATGCAAACAGTGTCCAGACCAAGATCTCGTTCATCTTCTCTCCGATGTCACCATGTTCAGTGGCGTCCTTGGCCCCTTGCCTGAGAAAAAATCGATCAGATTATCAGCAGCGAGATTGGCCATGGCACGCCGTGTCGCGAGCGAAGCACTGGCGATATGGGGCGTCAGTACCACGTTGGAAAGGCTGAGCAGGTCGGCGTGAACCGTCGGTTCACCTTCAAATACGTCGAGGCCGGCGCCGGCAATCCGCCGCTCACGCAAGGCCTGGGCCAGAGCGGCGTCATCGACGATACCGCCACGCGCGATATTGACCAAGGTCGCGCTCGGCTTCATCAGTGCCAATTCCGCCGGCCCAATTGCATGATGAGTCGCCGCCGAATAGGGCAGCACCAAGAGCAGATGGTCGGCGCTTGCAAGCAGTTCATGCTTGCTGACGTAGCGCGCGCCCAAACTGTTCTCGACCGCGTCGTCAAGCCTTGAGCGATTGTGATAGATCACCTTCATGCCAAATCCCAGGGCGCCGCGCCGGGCGATCGCCTGCCCGATCCGACCCATCCCGAGTATTCCCAGGGTTGAACCATGAACGTCGGCGCCGATCAACATGTCGTAGCGCCAGCAATTCCACTTGCCGGCACGCAAAAAATGCTCGCCCTCTGTGACGCGGCGCGCCGTTGCCAGCAGCAGGGCGAACCCGAAATCGGCCGCGGTTTCGGTCAGCACATCAGGCGTGTTGGTGCCGACAACGCCATGCGCGGTCATGGCCGCCAGGTCGAAATTGTTGTAGCCCACCGCCATGTTGGCGCAGATTTCGAGATCCGGGCAGGCCTGCAGCAGTTCCTCGTCAACCCGTTCGCTGCCGGTGGTCATCACACCCTGCTTGCCGCGCAGATGGTCGATCAGTTCCGCCCTGCTCCACAACTGATCCTCCTGGTTCGTCTCCAGATCCAATGTCAGCGCGAGGCGTTCTAGAACTTCCGCAAAGATCGCGCGCGCAACCAGAACCCGTGGCTTCTTTCTCACCATCATGTCTGGTGAACGTCAAAGACCTGGCGCAGGTAGGCGAGGTAGTTCTTGTCATCGCACATGTTTTTGGATGGTGTATCCGAGAGTTTGGCCACCGGCTGGCCATTGCAGCGAACCATCTTGATCACGATCTGCGTAGGCGCATAGCCCAGGTCATTGGTCAGGTTGGTGCCGACGCCAAAGGCGAGTTGGGCGCGACCCTTGAACCGCTGAAAAAGCTCAATCGTGCGCGGAATCGTCAAGCCGTCACTGAAAATCAAGTTCTTGGTCCGTGGGTCGACGCGGTTCTTTCGGTAGTGCTCAATCATGCGTTCGCCCCAGGAGAAAGGGTCGCCCGAATCGTGTCGCGCGCCGTCAAAGAGCTTGCAAAAGTACATGTCGAAATCGCGCAGAAACGCGTCCATGCCGTAGACATCGCTCAGGGCAATGCCCAGATCGCCACGGTACTCGCGGGCCCAGGACTCAAAGCCGAACACCTGGCTATCGCGCAGCCGTGGACCCAAGGCCTGGCAGGCCTGCAGGTACTCATGGGCCATCGTGCCTAATGGGGTCAGGCCAAGCTTCATGGAGAAAAACACGTTGCTGGAGCCGGCGAGCTGCCCGGCGCCAGCACGGCCCAGACGCGCCGCCATCATGCGCAGAACCTCCTCTTGCCAAACCTTGGAAAAGCGCCGTCGCGTGCCGTAGTCCGCAATCTTCAGCTCATTCAGGCCCTCGCCCTGAAGCAAGGCCATCTTCTGTTCGAGTCGCTTGCGCCCCTCGGCAAATGCCGGTTCCGGCTGGGTCCGACGAAAGTACACCTCGTTGACTATGGACAGCACCGGGATCTCGAACAGGATGGTGTGAAGCCAGGGTCCGCGGATCCTGATGTCAATGGCGCCCGAAGGCAGCGGCGAAACATCTATGTACTTTTCGTTCAGGCGAAACAGGCCGAGGAAATCAACGAAATCGCTTTTGATGAAACGCATCGCCCGCAGGTAGTCGAGTTCGGCGTCGGTGAACGCAACGCTGCAAAGTGACGCCACTTCAGCTCGAATCTCGTCCGCGTACGGCGCCAGTTCAATCCCCGGCGTGCGGCAGTTGAATTGGTACTCGACCTGCGCACCGGGGAACTGATGCAGAACGGCCTGCATCATCGTGAACTTGTACAGATCCGTGTCGAGAAGGCTGCCGATGATCATGCGCTATTCTGGCCCAAGCCATGCAACGCCCTGCTGCGTTGTCGCCGGTCGGCAATCCACGGTAGCCCGCTTCGGGCCGATCACTCAAGCCAGGTCGTGAATTCTTCGACCGGCAAACGCGGCGTATGAAACGTATTCACCTTGTCGCCTGAATCCGCGTAGCCCAGAGACATGCCGCAAACCAACATCTCCTCCATGCCGGCGCCGATGTGCGGCAGGATGATGCTCGCGTAACCGTTCCAGGCGGCCTGGGGACAGGTGTGCAGACCCCGAGCGCGGGCCGCGACCATCAGTCCCTGCAGGAACATGCCGTAGTCGACCAGGCTGCCGCGACCGAGCACGCGATCAAGGGTAAACATCATGCCGACTGGCGCATCGAAGAACCGGTAATTTCGCTGGTGCTGCGCGTGCATCTTGTCCTTGTCGCCACGACCGATACCGAGCAGTCCATACAGACCCCAACCGTTCTCGCGCCGCCGCTCAAGGTAGGGACTGACCCATTTTTCCGGGTAATAGTCGTAGGCTTCACGGTACTCGGCAGCGAGTTGCGGGTTGGCGCGAATCGCATCATGGGCAGCACATACCTTGCTGACAAGGCCGTCTCGTGCAGCGCCACGCAGCACGTAGACCCTCCAGGGCTGCGTGTTGGTTCCGGAAGCGGCGCGGCTGGCCACGCGAAGCATGTCGGCGATGACTTCACGCGGCACCTCCTGCTGTGTGAAGGCTCGCGTCGACATGCGCGAGGTAATGGCTGCATCGACGATGTCAGCCGGGTTCACGGCGGGTCTTCCTGCGCCGCGGGAAGTGTGATCCGTTCAGAGTGGATGCATTCAGGCGCTAGCGCAAGGTCGGTTGTCATCGCGCGAGATTCTGACAGTGTTGACTCGCACCCTGTTTTTAGGGTCTGGCGTCTAAATTGTTGCATCGCAGCAAAAATGTCTTGCCAATACTCGGGGAAACCCTATACTTCACCCCATGCTGCACTGCAACATAGGATGTAAAGTCTAGGTTCAGAGCAGTAATTGCCTCGCCAACCCTTGCTGGAGATCCACCATGCTGACCGCAGAACAAGTCATCGCTTCCCACAAAGCCAACATCGAAACACTTTTTGGTCTGACCAACAAGGCCTTTGAAGGTGTTGAGAAACTTATCGAGCTGAACCTGACCGCATCCCGTGCGGCCCTGTCCGAAGCTGCCAATCAAACCCAGTCCGCGCTGGCGGTTAAAGACGCTCAGGAACTGCTGGCCCTTCAGGCCGGTCTTTTCCAGCCGCTGGCTGAGAAGACCGCCTCCTACGGCCGCCACCTGTATGACATCGCCGCCGGTACCGGCGGCGAGTTCGGCAAGGCTTTCGAAGTCAAGTCAGCCGAAATGCAAAAGGCGTTTGCCGGCGCGATTGACAACATTGCCAAGAACGCACCCGCTGGTTCGGAAACCGCGGTTGCCGTGATGAAAAGTGCTGTGGCAACTGCCAGCAACGCCTTCGAATCGGTCCAGAAAGCCGTTAAACAGGCCACCGAGGTGACCGAAGCCAACTTCAATTCGATGGCCGCTGGCGCGATTGACGCAACCAAGACAACCAGCAAAAAGCGTTAATTTGTCACGGGTTGCCAAACTTGTGCATATCTCGATCGAATCGCGGGACTTGGGCACAAGGTAAGCTCCAACAGGCTCTTGGTAGAGAATCAGGGGTTCGTCAAGTTGTCTCCTCGGATCCTTTCCAGTAACTTGGTTCAGGGATCCCTTCAGGGCCGGTCGCAAGATTGGCCCTTTTTTTGTCTGGTTGACGGCCGTCCGCCCCAGTAGGATCACCCTCGATCCCGCGCCGGAGGCGGTTGCCCTGACAACCGGCTCGCGGCGGCAGGTTCAACCCGATGAAGGCAGATGAAGGCGTCAAAAGGACTCGAAGTCGCGGCAACATCGCCAGCATCGCCGCGCGACCAGCTTCGATCGAACGTTTTCGTGACGAAAAATCGGTCCCGCTGGTCCCGGCCAATGAGGGTCGAACCAGCAGATCCGCGTTCTTCAACTCGTGAGTGTTGATGGTTTTGCCGATGATGGCAAAGGTCTGCAACAAGACCTTGAACGTGTCGCCAGCTGAATTGGCTTGCGGTAAGGTCGAAATGTCGACCGCGATCACCAACTCCGCACCCATTTGCCGCGCGAAAGAGACTGGCACTGGAGACACAAGGCCGCCATCGACGTACTCGCGATCACCGACGCGCACGGGCAGGAATACCGCCGGCACGGCACTTGAAGCTCGCACCGCCGCCCAGTCCGAACCCGATGCGGGGTGACAGCCGGTGCGCGGGTTCGGCAACGGGTGTGGCGCTGGTGGCGTCGACGCCGGCTCCTTCATGCCAGCACAGGCGGTCAAGGGGGCGAGACTAGCAAGGCAAGAACACTCC
>JBCKPH010000044.1:0-20098 GCA_038901755.1 Burkholderiaceae bacterium
CGACAAGATCGGTAGTTGGGCCTGGCGGCCGCTGGTTTTCATCATCCTGTCCAATCTCGCCTTTGGTGTCATGTTGGGCGGCCTGCCAGCCATTGGCCTGCCGGCCATGGGCTTGATGGCCGGCATCGTCGTGCTCACCTTCCTGGCCAGTCTGGCCGGTGAGAAATTCAAGCTCAAGGAGGTCTTGATCCTGGCCGTGGTGCTGGCGGCCATGAGCTACCTGGCATTCGTCATGCTGCTGAAGCTGCAGTTCCCGGTTTGGCCGGCTTTCATTACTGGCTGAGGAACCACCCATGGATCTGTTTTCCAACCTGGCCCTGGGCTTTGGCGTAGCCTTCACGCCGATCAACCTGCTGTACGCGTTCATCGGTTGCCTTCTTGGCACGCTGATCGGCGTCTTGCCAGGGATCGGACCCGTTGCAACGATCGCCATGCTGCTGCCCGCGACCTACGCGCTGCCCCCGGTGTCGGCGCTGATCATGCTGGCCGGCATCTACTACGGGGCCCAGTATGGTGGCTCGACCACGGCGATCCTGGTGGGTCTGCCGGGAGAGTCCTCCTCGGTCGTCACTGTGATTGACGGTTACCAGATGGCGCGCAAGGGCCGGGCCGGGCCGGCGCTGGCAGCCTCCGGTCTTAGCTCGTTTTTTGCCGGCTGCGTCGGCACCCTGATTCTGGCGGCGTTTGCCGTGCCGCTGACCGAGGTCGCCTTCAAGTTCGGCCCCGCCGAGTATTTCTCGCTGATGGTGCTGGGACTGATCGGCGCCGTGGTGCTGGCCTCGGGTTCGCTGCTGAAGGCTTTTGGCATGATTCTGCTGGGGCTGCTGCTGGGTCTGGTCGGGACCGACGTCAACTCCGGCGTTGCCCGCTTCAGTCTTGACATCCCGGAACTCACCGACGGCATCGGTTTCATCGCGATCGCGATGGGGGTGTTCGGTTACGGCGAAATCATCAACAACCTGGGCAAGCATGACAGCGAGCGGCAGGTGTTCACCGCCAAGGTGACCGGCCTGCTCCCGACCAGGGAAGATTTCAGGAACTGCGTCCCCGCGGTGCTGCGCGGCACGGCGCTCGGCTGCTTTCTCGGAATCCTGCCCGGTGGCGGCGCCCTGCTGGCGGCGTTCGCCGCCTACACGATCGAGAAGAAGACCAAGCTCAGGCCCGGTGAGGTGCCGTTCGGGCAGGGCAACATCCGCGGTGTGGCGGCACCCGAGGCGGCCAACAACGCTGGCGCGCAAACCTCCTTCATCCCGCTGCTGACGCTGGGCATTCCGCCCAATCCCGTGATGGCGTTGATGGTGGGCGCCATGACCATTCACAACATCCAGCCGGGCCCGCAGGTGATGACCAGCAACCCGCAACTGTTCTGGGGCCTGATCGCCTCGATGTGGATCGGCAACGCGATGCTGGTGATCCTGAACCTGCCCCTGATCGGCATCTGGATCAAGCTGCTGACGGTGCCCTACCGTTGGCTGTTCCCGGCCATCGTGCTGTTCTGCGCCATTGGCGTTTATTCGACGAACAACAACACTTTCGACATCTGGATGGTGGGTATCTTCGGCGTGGTCGGCTACCTGTTCATCAAGCTCGGGGCTGAGCCGGCGCCGTTGCTGCTGGGCTTCATCCTCGGACCGATGATGGAAGAACACTTGCGACGGGCCATGCTGCTCAGTCGCGGCGACTGGACGGTTTTCGTCACCCGGCCCCTGTCGGCCAGTCTGCTGTTCGTTGCCGCGGTTCTGCTGGTGATTGTTCTGCTGCCCGCGGTCAAGAGCAAACGTGAAGAGGCGTTCCACGCAGCGGTTTGATGCTGGTTGCCGAGCCTGCGGCGCTGGCTGAACAGGCCTCGCGGCGGCGTTGGGTAATCGGGTTGGCGCTGGCCGTGGCGGGCTCGGTCGCCTTCAGCGGCAAGGCGATCATCGTCAAACTGGCGTACCGCTATGGTGTCGATGCGGTGACGCTGATCATGCTGCGCATGCTCTTTGCGCTGCCACTGTTCATGCTCATGGCATGGTGGGGCGGGCGCGGCCAGGCAGCACTTACCCGCGCCGACTGGGCCAGCATGTTCTGGCTCGGCGTGACCGGCTACTACCTTGCAAGTTACCTTGATTTTGTCGGCTTGCAGTACGTCAGCGCCAGTCTTGAGCGCCTGGTGATTTACCTGAATCCGACCCTGGTGCTGCTGCTCGGCTGGCTGCTACATCGCCAGGTCATCACGAGAAAGCAGATGTTGGCCATGGCGGTCAGCTATTCCGGCGTCTTGTTGATGTTCGCCCACGAGATCCGGCTCGAAGGCTCGCAAGTCGGTTTCGGGGTCTTGATGGTGTTCCTTGGCGCGCTAAGTTATGCCTGGTATCTGGCGCATAGTGGGCGCATGGTGCACCGACTCGGTTCCCTGCGGCTGGTCGGTATCGCGACCTCGATCGCCTGCCTGCTTTGCATCCTGCAGTTCCTGCTGTTGCGCCCGCTGTCTGCCGCCGAGGTGGCGTTGCCGGTAGTCTGGCTGTCTCTGCTGAATGCAACGGCCTGCACCGCGGTTCCGGTGTTGCTGGTGATGATGGCGATTGAACACATCGGGGCCGGCCCCGCAGCGCAGACCGGCATGGTCGGTCCGCTGGCTACCGTGGCCATGGGCTACCTGATCCTTGGCGAACCGATGAACATTTGGGTCGTTGCCGGCACCCTGCTGGTTCTGCTCGGCGTCTATCTGGTCATGCGCTGGCGCTGAGAAGCTGTCGCCGTCCGTTCCTTGGTGACTTCCTGTCCGCCGCGTTAGCTACTCGCCGTCGACCGTTGGAAATCGCTACTGTCTTGCGTTTATGGGTGAAGGTGTGTGCCAATGTGTAGGCGAGATCAGGCCGGCGAGGCACTCAGCTCCGCGGATGTCCCCCGGCCTTCGGCCTCCTCCTTTATTCCGCTACGCCGAGTACCCCACCAGCCTGATCTGGGAAGCGTGGCTGGCGTGCCGTGCGCCAATGACGCCCCCGCTGCCCAGGAGGTTGGGTGGACGGCGCAGCGAAGTAGAAGAGGAGGAACGGGCGCAGCCCGTTCCGGGGGACATGAGCGGAGTCGCCCGCCCAGCCTCCTGGGCGTAACGATGTCGTCACCAGAGTTCATGTCTTTCGGGCCAGAAGCACTGGCACGTGAGACGACGCGACGAACAGGCAGCGGGTCCTGCCAGCCGAGCCGATTCAGCACGCACATGGACATAGGCGCTGGCCAAGATGCGGCGACGCGTTTCGTGGCAGGATGCGGGCCGACGAGAATTTTTCGATTTACCGGAGCGACATGATGGTGCAAGCGATATGGGTGGAGCAGCACGGCGGGCCCGAGCAACTCAAGCTGGTGCAGGTGGAGGTGGGCGAACCAGGTCAAGGCGAAATTCGCCTGCGGCACCACGCCGTCGGCTTGAATTACATCGACGTCTACCACCGGACCGGCTCCTATCCAGGCAAGCTGCCCTTGCGTATCGGGATGGAGGCTGCCGGCGTTGTTGAAGCAGTCGGTCCGGGCGTTTCCCACCTCAGGCCTGGCGACCGCGTTGCCTATGCCAGCCAGCCGCCTGGCAGTTACTGCGAGGCCCGCGTCATGCCGGCCATGACGGTGTGCAAGTTGCCCGATGCGATTTCCTTCGAGACTGGCGCGGCCATGATGCTCAAGGGTTTGACGGCGCAATACCTGCTCAAGCGCACCCTGCCGCAGGGCGGCTTGCACGCGGGCGACTACGTGCTGTTCCACGCCGCGGCTGGCGGGGTCGGGCTGATTGCCTGCCAGTGGGCCCGGCATCTCGGATTGCAATTGATCGGCACGGCTGGGACCGATGCCAAGTGCGAACTCGCCAAGCAGCATGGGGCGTCCCATGTCATCAACTACGCGCGCGAGGATTTCCTGGCGCGGGTCAAGGAGATCACTGCAGGCAGGGGTGTCAAGGTGGTGTACGACTCGGTCGGCAAGGACACCTGGGACAAGTCGCTGGATTGCCTGGCGCCGTTCGGCTTGATGGCATGTTTCGGCAACGCCTCCGGAGCGCCGGCGCCTTTTGCTCCGGGCCTGCTCGCCGCCAAGGGTTCACTCTATGTGACGCGCCAGACCCTGTTTACCCATATCGCGACCCGAGCCACGGCGCAGGCGATGGCCGACGAACTGTTCGCGGTGGTCGCCTCAGGTGACGTGAAGATCCGAATCGGCCAGCGTTTCGCCCTGGCCGATGTGCAGCAGGCGCATCGCGCCCTGGAGGCGCGGGCGACCACGGGCTCGACCATCCTCACCCTGTGACTTGGTAGCGATGAGACAATGGCGGGTTAATGACATCTTCATTCTCCAATCTCTCGCTGGCCGAACCGCTGGCCCGTGCCGTCGCCGAGCTCGGCTACGAAACCATGACGCCGATCCAGGAGCAGGCTATTCCCGTGGTCCTGCAGGGTCGCGACGTGATGGGCGCAGCGCAAACCGGAACCGGCAAGACGGCAGCCTTTGCGCTGCCCCTGCTGCAGCGCATGCTCCCGCACGAAAACACCTCGACCTCGCCGGCTCGGCACCCGGTGCGTGCATTGGTGTTGCTGCCGACCAGGGAACTTGCCGATCAGGTGGCAGCCTCGATCAAGGGCTACGCAAAACATACCAAGCTGCGCTGCACGGTGGTGTTCGGCGGCATCGACATGCGGCCGCAGACGCTGGAACTGAAGGCCGGCGTTGAAATCCTGGTGGCCACGCCAGGGCGCCTGCTCGACCATATCGAGGCCAAGAACTGCGTGCTGAACCAGGTCGAGTACGTGGTGCTGGACGAGGCGGACCGCATGCTCGACATCGGTTTCCTGCCAGACTTGCAACGCATCCTGAGTTTCCTGCCCAAACAACGCATCACGCTGCTTTTCTCCGCCACCTTCTCGGTCGAAATCAAGCGCCTGGCGGCGAGCTACCTGCAGGACCCGGTGACGATCACGGTAGACCGTCCGAACCAGGAAGCCTCCACCGTCACCCAGCATTTCTACAGCGTGACCGACGACGAGAAGCGCCGCGCATTGAAGCAGTTGATCAAACGCCATGGGCTCAGCCAGGCCTTTGTCTTTGTCAACAGCAAGTTGGGCTGTGCCCGTCTCGCTCGCTCGCTTGAGCGCGAGGGGCTGAATACGACCGCGCTGCACGGCGACAAGAGTCAGGACGAGCGGCTGAAGGCGCTCGCCGCCTTCAAGAGGGGCGAGGTCGATTTGCTGGTGGCGACCGACGTTGCCGCCCGAGGCCTGGACATCAAGGATGTGCCGGCGGTTTTCAATTTCGACATCCCGTTCAATGCCGAGGACTATGTGCACCGCATCGGTCGCACCGGGCGCGCTGGCGCATCCGGGCTGGCCCTGAGTTTTGTGTCGGCAGGCGACCAGCGGCTGGTGAGCGATATCGAACGCCTGCTCAACAGGAAGATCGAGATCGAGCCGATGGAATTTGAGGAGGACACTCCCGACATTCGCCGCCAGGGCCGAATCAACGACGGCCGACGCATGTACCACCGGGCTGACGCCGAGGCGCAAACGCCGGTTTTGCCCGAGCGCAGCACGCGGGGCCGCGAAGGCGGCCGGTTTGCGCCGCCGCCGCCGACCCAGGATCCGTTTTTCGACCGACCCTACGAGACCTCGGATGCGACCCCGGCCGAACCACAACCCGCTGTGCCCAGGCCCATGCCGCGCGGTTCCAGCCCCTACATCAAGTCCAGGGTCAAGGTCGCCGCACTGTTCAAATCGGCTTGAGGTCCGCGGCTGCTGCAGCCGGACCGACTCCGCGGCCGCGAAGCCGGCCCAGCTCAAGCGACGGCATGGGTCGAATTGCAGGCGACTTGAATCAACTCCCGTTCCTTGCCGTCCCTGGTGATGCGCATGGCGCTCAGTTGTCCGCCCCAGGCACACCCCGTGTCAAGACAAATCAGGTCGGGCCGGTTCACCAGGCCCAGCGTTGACCAATGCCCAAAGGCCACCGTAATAGACGCCGTTTGCCGGTGCCCATGCTCGAACCAGGGCAAGAAGCCCGGCGGCGCCTGGTCCGGCCCCATCTTGGCGTCGAGTTCCATCACGCCCTGGGCGCTGCAAAAACGCATCCGTGTCAGGGCGTTCACGATGTAGCGCAGGCGGTCTGCCCCGGCCAGACGGTCGCTCCAGGCGGTTGGCTCGTCACCGTACATCTGGCCCAGCCATTCATTGCAATCGGGTCCGCGCAACACGGCTTCAACTTCCGCCGCCAGCGCAAGTGCCTTCGCCACGCTCCATCCGGGCGGCACGCCGGCATGGACCATCAGGCAGTTTGCCTCGTGCCAGGCCAGGTGTTGCTGACTGAGCCAGTCCAGCAGCGCGCCGCAGTCCGGCGCATTGAGAACGTTATCCAGCGTGTCGTCGCCACGCCGGACCGGGACACCTGCGGCCAGCGCCAGCAGGTGCAGGTCGTGGTTGCCAAGCAGGCAGAGCGCCGAACCGCCCAGCGCCATCAGGCGGCGCAGCACCGCGCCCGAGTCCGGACCCCGGTTCACCAGGTCGCCAAGGAAGAACAGTCGGTCCCGACTCGGTGAGAACGCGATGCGCTCGAGCAGTTGCCCCAGTGGTCGGTCGCAGCCCTGCACGTCGCCGATCAAGTAAAGTGCCATGGTGCCAATTCTCACTCCGGCCTGATGGACGTTCTGCTGATCGTTTTCCTGATCCTGCTCAACGGCATGTTTGCGATGTCGGAAATGGCGCTGGCGGCAAGCCGCAGGCCGCGCCTTGCCGCCATGGCCGAAGATGGCGACCCGGCGTCACAGGCAGCGCTGAAGCTGATGGACGAGCCGACCAACTTCCTCTCCACGATCCAGATTGGCATCACCTCGATTGGCGTCCTCAATGGCATCATCGGCGAGGCGGCGTTCAGCGGTGGTCTCGCGCTTTGGCTGCAGGGCTTGGGTGCGTCCGTCGGGGCAGCGTCCATCGCGGCCACGGCGCTGGTGGTGTCGGTCATTACGGTCGTCACCATCGTTTTCGGCGAACTGGTTCCCAAACGCATCGGGCAGCTTTACCCGGAATTGGTGGCGCGCTGGGTTGCGCTGCCGATGCGCTGGCTCGCCGTGGCCGCCAAACCACTGGTGCGTTTCCTGTCCGGCGCGACCGGCCTGGTGCTCAAGCTGCTTGGCATCGATACCACTGGATCGCGCACCGTGACCGAGGCCGAGATATCGGCCAGTCTGGAAGAGGGCGTGGACGCCGGCCTGATCGAGCAGCACGAGCACCAGATGGTGCAGAACGTGTTTCGACTCGACGACCGGCCGCTGACTTCGCTGATGGTGCCGCGCGCCGACATTCGCTGGTTTGATGCCTCGAGCACGGTGGCCGAGTGCCTGGCCAGCGCCGGTTCGGGTGGCGCGGCGCACTCCTGGTACCCGGTCTGTCGCGGCTCGCTCGACGACGTCATCGGCGTGGTCAGCATGGCGCGCCTGCTCGAACTCGGCGCCGGGCATTCGGGTTCGATCGAACGCGAGGTGCGGCCGGTGTCGTTTCTGCCCGAGACGCTCAGCGGCATGGAGATCCTCGAGCAGTTGCGCGCCAAGACCGGGCGAGTGGTGCTGGTGGTCGATGAATACGGCGTGGTGCAGGGGATGATGACGCCGCGTGATCTGCTCGAAGCGATCATCGGCGAACTGCAACCCAGCCTGCAGGAAGACGCCTGGGCAACGCGTCTGGAGGACGGCAAGTGGCTGCTCGACGGCCTGATGCCAGTGTCCGAGCTGAAGGACCGTCTTGGCATTGATTCTCTGCCGGACGAGGACCGCGGGCGCTACAACACCGTTGCCGGTCTTCTGATGGCAGTGTCGGGCCGCCTGCCCGGCGTGGCCGAACACGTGCTGGCGGCGGGCTGGGATTTTCAGGTGGTCGATCTTGACGGGCGGCGCATTGACCGGGTTCTGGCGGCGCCGGTCGGCCTCGGCTCGACCCATGTCGAGGTCGCGCCGCATTGAATCCATTTGGCGGGAATGATGCAGAGCGTTGTTAGCGCTGACGGGGTACGCGCCTGTCGCAATCCGGCGCTCGCGCCGGCGGGTCAGCCGTACGGAGAGGAGCGCTCGGAAATCCTGAACCAGCAGGGCTTTCGCGCCGCGCAGCATTAGATCAAGCAATGGCCGGGCTATGCAGCCACAGCCCTGCGCAAGCTGCCCGTGCTGGCGCAGCGGCTCGGCATGGCCGAGCTGTACTACAAGGACGAGGGCGAGCGCTTCTGTCTGGGAAGCTTCAAGGCGCTGGGCGGCGCCTACGCGGTATACCGTCTGCTGGCGCAGGAGGTTGCCAGGCAGAACGAGGGCCGGCCGGTTGCGGCAGCGGACATCATCGCTGGGCGTTGGCGCGAAACTGTGGCTCCGATCACCGTGACCTGCGCCACCGACGGCAACCATGGCCGCTCGGTGGCCTGGGGCGCCCGGCTTTTTGGCTGCCGTTGCGTGATCTTCATCCATGCCACGGTGAGCGAAGGCAGGCGCGCCGCAATCGCCGGCTACGGCGCCGAGGTGGTGCGTGTCCCGGGAAACTACGACGATTCGGTGCGTCACACCGCGGCCCAGGCCAGCGCAAATGGCTGGACCGTCGTCAGCGACACCAGCTACGAGGGCTACCGCGAGATTCCGATCGACGTCATGCATGGCTATGGCGTGATGTCAGGCGAGATCATCGAGGAGATCGGCGAGCCGCCGCCAACCCATGTGTTGGCACAGGCCGGGGTTGGCGCCCTGGCCGCGTCGGTGGCGGCCGCCTTCTGGCTGGCCTGGGGTTCGCGCCGGCCGAAACTGATCGTGGTCGAGCCGACCAAGGCGGACTGCTATTTGCGCAGCGTCCAGGCCGGCCACCCGGTGGCGGTTCATGGCGACCTGGACACGGCCATGGCCGGGCTGGCCTGCGGTGAGGTGTCCCCAGTCGCCTGGACCATCGTCTCCGCGGCGGCGTTCGCCTGCATTGCAGTTGACGATCACTTTGCCCTTGAGGCGATGCGCGTTCTTGCCAATCCGCAAGGCAGCGACCCGGCCATCGTGTCGGGAGAAACCGGCGCGGCCGGATTGGCGGCACTGCTTGCCGCGCAGGACCAGCCGGAACTGCGCAAAATGCTGGACATTGATGCCAACTCGCGAGTTCTGCTACTGGGCAGTGAGGGCGCGACCGATCCCGAGATCTATCGGAAAATCACCGGCCGCAGCGCCGAGTCAGTGCGCGCTTGAGCGCTGGATGGTTTGCTGCTCAGGCAACGCGTTCGTCGGCCGGGAAGTGTATCTTTGTGAAACAAACTCCCATATGTGACCCAGGTCACATACGTGCTGCCCAAGACGCACTACCATAACTTCACCTGCGAATGGTCCGAGCGCCCTGAAGCGACCGATCCTTCGTACCAGTCATCCGACTTCATCGCAACTTACTTAGGGGCTTTCCATCATGTTGAACCGAAAATCCACCCTCACTGCTGTAGCAGCCGCCGTACTGGCGCTCGCCACCAGCTTTACCGTGCTGGCCCAGACCACGACCGGCAGCAATCCCACCGCCAATCGGCTGGCCGACAGCTACAGCACTTCCGTGGGTCTGACCGAGCCACAATCCAAAAACCTGATCGGGGCCATGCGCAAAGGCGAGGACATCACAATCACTACCACGACCACCACGACCACCGCGGGCACCACATCGACGACCACAACCGTCACGGGCACCGGCAAGACCATGGGCTACGGCAACATCAATATTGCGCTTTCGCTGGCCAAGGCAGAAGCCGCGAAGACCGAGGGTACTTTCCTGTCGTCACTGGACACGGTGATGGACCGGCGCGCCAGCGGCATGGGCTGGGGACAGATTGCCAAGGAACTTGGCTTCAACCTCGGGCAAGTGATGAGCGCCTCGAAGACCGAAAAGTCGGCATCGAAATCGGCCACCGGCACGGCGAAGGCCTCGGATGCAGGCAAGAGCGGCAAAGCGGGTTCAGTTTAGGGTTCCGCCGTGGCTGACGCCGCCAAGTCCAGCGGTCAAGGCATCGGCGGTGGCGTGGGCGGCGGCCAGGGCCAGGGCAACAGCAATGCCGGCGGTGGCGGTGGCGGTGGCGGTGGCGGTGGCGGTGGCGGTGGCGGTGGCGGTGACGGGAAAAAATAACGCCGCGTGTGAATCGGCCTGAGGCGACTCAGGCCGGAGCGCAAGTGCCTGCGAAGCTGCATAGTGCAGGCCTGAGTTTGAGTCGCCTACGCTGCCCAGCTTCGCAGGGGCAACGCTGCGGCGACTCAGGTTGATTTCTTGCGTTTGGCTTCGATGCGTCGCTTCAGTTCCGGGATCCAGAACTCGGCGCTGGTCATGTTCGGGTTGATCTTGTAGGCGCGCTCGAGGTAGTCGAGCGCCCGTTCCGGCTGATCGCGCTCAGCCAGCATCTGCGCGTAGCCCGACATGGCGCCGAAGTGACTCGGATTTCGAATCAGCACCTCGTCGCAATCTTTCATCGACAGGGTGTACTCGTCGAGCAGGAAGTAGAGGGTCGCCCGCTTGTTCCAGGCTTCGGCAAATTCCGGCTTCCTGCGGATGATGTCGGAGAAGATCTCAAGCGCCTTGGGCAGGTTGCCCGCCTGCATCTGATCAATACCCTGTTCATACAGGGCATCAATGGCCGGGTCGCCGGATCGACTCCAGATGCGCCAGACCGCGGCGATCACAACTTGACGAATGGTGGGGTCCGCATCGGCCATTCGCGCCAGCAGCGGTTCGACATCGACCATGGTTCCGATGTCGGCCAGGCGCAAGACGCCGATCAGGCGTTGCTCGGCGCTCGGATGCCGCAGGGCTTGCAAGGCCTGTTCCCGGCCCGGCGCATCGTCAGCCGCCGCCGGTGTGCCGGACAGCGCCAGCGCCAGCGCCAGCGGGGCCAAGCATCGAACGTCAAACATCGCTACAGCAGGCCTGCGCCGCGCGCCCACTGGTACTTCGCGCCCAGCACGGCCACCGGAATCTCGGTCGAATAGGCATAGGCCGGAATGCCGTGCTCATACAGGTACTGCGCCGCCTCCTCGACCTGAACGTCGCCAGCCAGCGACGCGACCATGGGTTTCTCGATTCCCTTGGCCAGCATCTCCTCGCGCGCTTCGACCATGATCTTGGCGAACACCATCGGCGGTGTCACGATGGTGTGCCAGTAGCCAAGGATCAGTGCGTGAATGCGCGGGTCCGACAGTCCCAGCAGCACCGTGTTCTTGTAGGTCTGCGGTGGCTCGCCACCGGTGATGTCGACCGGATTGCCGGCCGCGCCAAAAGGCGGAATGAATTTGCGAAACGCGGCGTCGAGATCGGCCGGCATGGGCATCAGCTTCAGGCCCTGGTCGACGCAGGCGTCCGCCAGCAGCACGCCGGAGCCGCCGGCCCCGGTGATGATGACGATGTTCTCGCCCTTGGGCGTCGGCAGGATCGGCACGCCGCGCGCGAAGTCGAGCAGGTCACGCAAGCTACGGGCCCGGATCACGCCGGACTGGCGCAGCACGTCTTCGTAGATCTTGTCGTTGCCCGCGAGCGCGCCGGTGTGCGAACTCGCCGCCTTGGCGCCGGCGGCGGTGCGTCCGGCCTTCAGCATGATGACGGGTTTTTTCTTCGACACGCGTTTCGCGACCTCGGCAAAGGCGCGGCCGTCCTTCAAGTCTTCGCAGTGCTGGGCGATCACCTTGGTGTTCGGGTCCTGCTCGAAGAACAGCAACAGGTCGTCCTCGTCAATGTCCGACTTGTTGCCCAGGCCGACGATGGCCGAGACACCCATCTTGGCCGAGCGGGAAAAGCCGATGATGGCCATGCCGATGCCGCCGGACTGCGAGGACAGCGCCACCGAGCCCTTGACGTCGTAGGCGGTGCAGAAGGTGGCACAGAGGTTCGCTGGCGTGTAGTAGAAGCCGTAGATGTTCGGGCCCATCAACCGGATGTTGTACTTGCGCCCGATGACCACCAACTCTTCCTGCAGCGCGTGTTGCCCGGTCTCGGCAAAACCGGAGGGAATCAGCACGGCGCCGGCGATGCCCTTTTCACCGCACTCGGTCAATGCGCCGGCGACGAACTTGGCCGGAATCGCAAACACCGCAGTGTCGATCTCTTCGGCAACGTCCTTCACGCTCTTGTAGGCCTTGTACCCCATGATCTCGGCTGACTTCGGGTGGATCGGGTAGATCCGGCCTTGATAGCCGCCGTTGATCAGGTTCTTCATCACCGAGTTGCCGATCTTGCCGGCCTCGTCCGATGCACCGATGACCGCCACCGACCTCGGTTGCATGATCCGGTTCATCGACTTGACGACCTCGGCCTCGGGCGGACGGTAGCGCGCCGGCTTCTGCTGAAAGTCGACGACGATGCGCACGTCGGCCGCCACGGCGCCGCTCTTGCTCGCGAACACCGGGTTCAGGTCCATCTCGGAGATTTCAGGGAAGTCGCTCACCAGTTCGCTCACCGCAACGATCAGATCCGCCAGCGCCTCGCGCTGCACTGCCTCACCGCCGCGAACACCCTTCAACATCTCGGCAGCCTGGATGCCGTCGAGCATGGATAGCGCATCTGTCTTGCTCGCCGGAGCAAGACGGAAGGTGATGTCTTTCAGCACTTCGACCAGCACGCCGCCCAGTCCAAACGCGACCAGCTTGCCGAAACTGCCGTCAGTGACGGCGCCGACAATCACTTCCTGGCCGCCCTTGATCATCTGCTGCACCTGCACGCCAAGGATGCTGGCGTCGGCCTTGTAACGTCTGGCGCTGGCGAGAATGGTGTCGTAGGCTTGGGCCGCTTCCTCCGCGCTCTTCACGCCGACTATGACGCCACCGGCTTCCGTCTTGTGCAGGATGTCGGGTGAAACGATCTTCATCACCACCGGGAATCCCATGGTCGCGGCCAGCTGCGAAGCCTGCGCGGAACTGCTGGCCAGGCCTTCCTGTGGCACGGCAATGCCATAGGCGTCGCAGACCTGCTTGCCCTCGGGGGCGGTAAGCGATGCGCGCCCGGCGCTGCGAACGGCGTCGAGGATGCGGCGGACCGCGGCTTTGTCGTGACTCATCATGTCTCCTTCGGTTATGCGGGGCATCCGCCTGGCCGCGCCACGCGGCGCTGCGTCGTCCCTAGATGACCTTGGCCTCGCGCAGCGCGGCGAGCTCGTCGGCACGATAGCCAAGCTGGGTCAACACCTCGTCGGTATGTTCGCCAAGCAGGGGTGAGCGTGTCACATCGGTCGGGCTGTCTGACATCTTGATCGGGTTCCCCACACTCAGGTATTTGCCGCGCGTCGGGTGATCAACTTCGACCACGGTGCCGCTGGCGCGCAGCGAGGGTTCCTCGGCAATTTCCTTCATAGACAGGATCGGGCCGCACGGAATGTCGTACTGGTTCAGGATGTCCATCGCCTCGAACTTGGTCTTGGTCTTGGTCCACTGCTCGATGCGGGCGAAGATGGGTTTGAGGTGCAGCAGGCGCGCGCGCGGCGTTGCGTAGGCCTCGTCGGTGATCCAGTCCTCCTGGCCGATCACCTTGCAGACGGCGGGCCAGACGGCGGCCTGGGTGATGAAATAGATGTAGGCGTTCGGGTCGGTCTCCCAGCCCTTGCATTTAAGGATCCAGCCGGGCTGTCCGCCGCCCGAGGCATTGCCGGCGCGCGGCACCGCTTCGCCAAACTTGCCGTCCGGATATTGCGGGTATTCGTGCATGGTGCCGGTCCGCTCCAGGCGCTGTTGGTCACGCAGCTTGACCCGGCACAGATTGAGCACGGCGTCCTGCATCGGCGCCAGCACCTTCTGGCCGCGGCCGCTCGTGTTGCGCTGAAACAGGGCGGCGACGATGCCTAGCGCCAGATGCACGCCGGTGCCCGAGTCGCCAATCTGCGCGCCGGTGACCATGGGCGGGCCGTCGTCAAAACCGGTGGTGGAGGCGGCGCCGCCGGCGCATTGGGCGACGTTTTCGTACACCTTGCAATCCTCGTACTTGCCCGGGCCAAAACCTTTCACCGAGGCGACAATCATGCGCGGATTCAGGGTCTGGATCCGCTCCCAGGTGAAACCCATGCGGTCCAGCGCGCCGGGGGCAAAGTTCTCGACCAGCACGTCGCAGGTCTTGATCAGGCGCTCCAGCACCTCCTTGCCTCGTATGTCCTTGGTGTTGACGGTGATGGAACGCTTGTTGTGGTTCAGCATCGTGAAGTACAGGCTGTCCACCCCGGGGATGTCACGCAACTGGCCGCGCGTGGCGTCGCCCTCGCCGGCCTTCTCCACCTTGATCACGTCGGCGCCCAGCCAGGCCAGCAGCTGGGTACAGGTCGGACCCGACTGCACGTGGGTGAAATCGAGAATGCGGACCCCGTCCAGCGCCTTGCTCATGTCTTGTTCCTGGAAGAGTTTGCTTGGGACATCACTTGTACATGGTCTGCGCCATGGTGCCTGGCGCATAGACCTTGGGATCGACCCAGATGTTGATGACGGCGGAGCGGCGAATCTTCTGCACCGATTCGCGAGCCCGCAGCAGGGCCGGGGCGATCTGCGCGGGGTCGCGCACCTCTTCACCATAGCCGCCCAGCATCTCGGCAAACTTGCCAAACGGCACGTCACCCAGCAGGTTGCCGACGTTGCCGCGCTGTTCGCCGTACTTGGCGAGCTGGCCGTAGCGAATCTGGTTCATGGCCGAGTTGTTGCCGATCACGGCGATGTAGGGCACGCCGAAGCGGTTCGCCGTTTCCATGTCGAACGCGGTCATCGAGAACGCGCCGTCGCCGTAGTAGCACAGCACTTCCTTTTCCGGATTCGCCAGGCCGGCGGCGATCGCGAAACCGGTGCCGACGCCGAGGCTGCCGAGCGCGCCCGGATCCATCCACTGGCCGGGTCGGCGTGGCCGCACCGCCTGCGCTGAAATGGTCACCACATCGCCGCCATCACCGATGTAGATCGTGTCGTCGGCCAAGAACTCGTTGATCTCGTAGGCGACCCGATAGGGATTGATCGGTGAGCTGTCTGACCTGAACAGCGTCTGCAACTTGGCTGTGGCAACTTCCTCCGCAGCCGACAGCTCGCGCATCCAGTCCTTGCGTTTCTGCCGTTGCGCGTCCCTGCCACGTCCCGAGGCAGCCTGTAGCACGGCGCCAAGAATGGCGCCTGGGTCGCCGGCCAGACCGAGATCGATGTCGCGGTTCTTGCCGACCGTCGCATAGTTCATGTCGATCTGCACCAGCTTCAGCTCCCTGCTGATGCGTTTGCCGTAACCCATGCGAAAGTCAAACGGCGTACCGACGATAACGATGACGTCGGCCTTGGCAAAGGCCTGGGACCGGGTCCGGTCAAAGTGGTGCGGATCGTCCGGCGGCAGCAGGCCGCGGCTGGCGCCATTGAAATAGCCCGGAATATCAAGGCCGCGCAGCAGTGCCACGGCCTCCTGGTGGCCGCGCGCGGCCCAGACCTGTTGCCCGAACAGGATGGCGGGCCGTTCGGCATGAATCAACAGGTCGGCCAGCCGCTCAATGTCGCGCGGGTCGCCGACCGATTTGGTCGAGGCGCGGTAGCGGCCCGCGGCCGGAATCACCGCCTTCGCCAGGTCAATTTCCCGGTCCAGGATGTCGCGCGGAATTTCCAGATAGGACGGCCCCGGTGCGCCGTTGAAGGCTTCGCGCGCGGCCATGGTCACCATGTCGGCAACGCGCTCGGTGGAGCGCACACTGGCGGAAAACTTGGTGATCGGACGCATCATGTCGACGTGCGACAGGTCCTGCAACGAGCCCATCATGTGCTGCGCCATGCCGCCCTGGCCGCCGATGTGCAGGATCGCGCTTTCCGAGCGGAAAGCGGTGGCCACGCCGGTCATGGCATTGGTGCAGCCGGGCCCGGCCGTGGTCACCACCACACCGAGCTTGCCGGTCTGGCGCGCGTAGCCGTCGGCGGCGTGGGCAGCGACCTGCTCATGACGCACGTCGATGATGCGGATGCCTTCGTCGATGCAACCATCATAGATGTCGATGATGTGCCCGCCACAGAGCGTGAAGATGGTGTCGACACCTTCATTCTTCAGTGCGCGGGCCACCAGGTGACCGCCGGAGATGACGTTGGCGTCGCGGCTCTTGCGCTGCAGCGTATCCTCGGCCGTGGACGTCTTGCTGGCAGTCGCCGCGGGCGCTGTGAGGACGGTGGACATAAGAGCTCCCCTGGTGAAGAAGTCTGGAAGGGCTCAGGCCCTCCGGGGGCGCGAACCTCTCTCAAAAGGCCCGCTGGCAGGTGCTGAAGTTATTATAGGAATCGTCCCCCGTGAAACCCATTGACCGTGGTCAAGTTTCGCCGCAATTTTTCCTTCTGAATGCCCCCTCGACGCCGCCATGTCCTCGATCGACCTCCTGCCCGAGCGCAATGTGATCAGGGTTCAACTGACACAGAACGTCGTCCTGCGCGAGTTGAGCGAGGGCGAGCGGCTGGAGCTTGAGCCGTTGCTGACCGTGGTCGATTGCCAAAAGGGCGACCTGCTGCTGCATCAGGGCGTGCGCGAGATGGAGCAGTACTTTGTCCTCGATGGCGTGCTGAAAAGGGTCGTCACCAATCCGAAGGGCAAGGAAATGATCCTGCGTTTCGCCGACGAGCGCGACATGGAGACCAGTTACGCCGCCTGGCGTCTGGGCACCCCGACGCCCTACAGCATTGTTTGCGTGACCAAGGTACGGGTGGCGAAACTGCCGTTGCCTGAATGGGTCGGCTTCATGGAGCGGCATCCCAAGCTCAAGCAACTGTTTGAATACCATGTCATGCTGCTCATGAGCGAGATCATGGCGCACACCATCACCCTGCACCTGCTCGACGCGCCTGGGCGTGTCAAGCGACTCTTGCGCAAGGCTCCCGGGCTGCTTGAGCGGATTCCAAAAAAGGAACTGGCTTCCTACCTGAACCTGTCGGCCGAAACCCTGAGTCGCTTGAAGCACAGCGGCAAGATCTGAGCGCCGCAGGCTGCAGCGGCGCGGCCTCGCCCCCTCTCCGCTCACTCTACCGGGCGTTGCGCATCGAGTGGATCGACCTTGGGCTGGCGAATCTTCGCCAGCGCCCTGGAAATCAGCGGCCAGAACAACATGAGCAGCGCCAGGCTGGTGATGGAGCCGACCAGGGGATTCGACCACATGATCATCACGTCGCCCTGCGAGACCAGCATGGATTGACGGAACGAATCCTCGGCCCGGTCCCCCAGCACCAGCGCCAGCACCATCGGCGCCAGCGGAAAGTCGAGCTTCTTGAAGACATAGCCGATGACGCCGAAACCCAGCATGAACCAGATATCGAGCATCGCGTTGTGCACGGTGTAGGCGCCGATGGCGCAGATGACGATGATGACCGGCGCAATGATGGAGAACGGGATGCGCAGGACCGAGGCAAACAGCGGCACCGTCGTCAGCACCACGATCAGCCCGACCACGTTGCCCAGGTACATGCTGGCGATCAGGCCCCAGACGAAGTCCTTTTGCTCGATAAACAGCAGCGGCCCGGGCTGCAGGCCCCAGATCAGCAGGCCACCGAGCAGCACGGCGGCCGTCGGCGAACCCGGAATTCCCAGCGCCAGCATCGGCAGCAGGGCGGCGGTGCCGGCCGCATGGGCGGCCGTTTCCGGGGCGATCACGCCCTCAATTTCGCCCTTGCCAAAATTCGGCCCGTTCTTCGACATCTTCTTCGCCAGCCCGTAGCTCATGAAAGAGGCAGGCGTCGCGCCGCCCGGGGTGATGCCCATCCAGATGCCAACAAGCGAACTCCTGATCGAGGTGACCCAGTACTTCGGCAGCAGTTTCCAGGTCTGCCAAACCACCTTGGCGTTGATGCGCGCGGCCTTGCCCGAGAACTTCAGACCTTGTTCCATCGACAGCAGAATCTCGCCGATGCCAAACAGACCGATGACGGCGATCAGGAAATCAAAACCTCGCATCAGTTCGGTTTGCCCGAAAGTCAGGCGTAACTGCCCGGTCACGGTGTCCAGACCCACGGCGGCCAGGGCAAAGCCCAGGGCCATCGCCACCAGGGTCTTGAACGGCGAGCCCTTGCCCATGCCGACAAAGCTGCAAAACGTCAGCAGATAGACCGAGAAGTATTCCGGCGGGCCAAACTTGAGGGCGAATTTCGCCACCATGGGCGCCAGAAACGTGATCATCAGCACCGCGGCCAGCGCCCCGACGAAGGAAGATGTGAAGGCCGCCGTCAGGGCCTGGCCGGCCTGGCCCCGCTGCGCCATTGGGTAGCCGTCAAAGGTCGTCGCCACCGACCAGGGCTCACCCGGAATGTTGAACAGAATCGAGGTGATGGCGCCGCCAAACAGGGCGCCCCAGTAGATGCACGACAGCATCACGATGGCCGAGGTCGGCGACATGGTGAAAGTCAGCGGCAGCAGGATGGCCACACCGTTGGCTCCGCCGAGTCCGGGCAGGACACCGATCAGCACGCCGAGGATGATTCCTATGAACATCAGGCCGATGTTTATAGGCGTCAGCACCACGGCGAACCCCTGCGCCAGCGAACTCAGTTCTTCCATGATTGCTTGATTTCTAAGAGATGGACGGCGCCACCGCGGCTGCGCCCGGGAAAAAACGCGGAAGGGTCAGTAACCAAGGAAATACAGGGGATCGAATCTGCCCTTGTACAGGGGCACCTTGAACCAGACCTCGAACATGAGGAAGAAAACCGCGCTGATGCACAGGGCCAGCAGAACGCTCCTGATCTTCGGGTATTCACCCAGGACGATCATGAACGCGGCGATGTAGATCGACGAGGCCAGGTAGATGCCGACGAACATGATTCCCAGCACGTAGACCGCCGCCGGAATCAGCACGGACAGGACACGCCTGAGCTGCTGGCGGTTGACAAAGGTCGCGCGGTCGCGCCCCTTGCCCAGCAGCGCCTCGGCGAGGATGCCCAGGCCTGAGATGCAGAGGATGAGTCCGATGTAAAACGGAAAATAGCCGGAGCCCGGGCCATCGCTGGTCCAGCCCGCGCCGAGCCGGCGCGCCTCGAAAACGACCACGGCGCCGAGCAGAAAAACGATGACCGCGACCGCGGCGTCCACGACATTGTTCTTCACCACAGCCGGGCTGCCGGCCGGCTCCGACGGGCCCTTGCCTGTCATGGTGCTCTCCCCAGATTGGTCAAAAGTTGTGCTGCGTGTCGCTGCAACGGCGGCCAATCCCTACTTGGCGAGAAAGCCGGCTTCGGTCATCAATTGCCGGTGCAGCGCCTCGGCGCCTTCAAGCCACTTGCGAAACTCCGCGCCGGCCATCGATGTCGGGTTGAAGGCGCCTTTTTCCATGAAATCTTTCCAGTCCGGGGTTTCACGCACCTTATTCAACAGGTCGACATAGAAGGCCGTCTGTTCCGCCGTCACACCCGGGGCCATGAAGATGCCGCGCAGCATCACGTAATCGGTGGCCACGCCAGCTTCCTTGCAGGTGGGAATATCGCCCCAGGATTGCGTCTCGGTCACCTTGGCTTTGAAGGGCATGCGTGTATCGTCAAAGACGCACAGCGCACGCAACTGCCCGGCGCGCCATTGCGCCACCGCCTCGATCGGGTTGTTCACCGTGGAGTCGATGTGCCCGCCAACCAGTTGCACCGCCACCTCGCCACCGCCGCGGTAGGGAATGTAGATGAACTTGGTGCCCGTGGCTTTCTCCAGGCCGACGGTGAGGATCTGATCTTCCTGCTTGGAACCGGTCCCGCCCATCTTCATCTTGTTGGGGCCGGCTGCCTTCACCGCCGCGATGTATTCGCTGGCCGTCTTGTAGGGAGTGCTGGCATTCACCCACAGCACGAATTGATCAAGCGCCAACATTGAAACGGGCGTCATATCCTTCCAGCTGAAGGGCACGCCGGTGGCCATCGGCGTCGTGAACAGGTTGGACAGGGTGATGACGATCTTGTGCGGGTCGCCCTTGGCCTCCTTGATGGAGAGGAATCCCTCGGCGCCGGCGCCACCGGACTTGTTGACGACCACCAGCGACTCTTTCATCAGCTTGTGCTTGATGACGATGCCCTGAATCAGGCGCGCCATCAGATCGGCGCCGCCGCCGGTTCCGGCCGGAACCACGAACTCGACCGTCTTGGTCGGCTCCCAAGCCTGGGCTGGTGAGCCAAGCG
>JBCKPH010000045.1:0-20096 GCA_038901755.1 Burkholderiaceae bacterium
AATTTCTGGCCCTCCAGCGGCTTCAGCCAGCTCCAAAGCACCGCGCGGGGCTGGCTGGCGCCCACCGACGATTACCTGCGCCTGTTCCTGAGCCGCCCCGAACTCGCGCTGCTGCCCGAGTCCTGCGCCGCCGAGCACGCGCTGCATGCGGCCTTGTTGGCCGCGCCGTCGCGACCGGCGGTGGAGGCTGAGCTGCAGGCACTGCAGGACGCCGACGCCCGCGACAGCTACCGGCTGTTTTTGCGCTTTCGCGATGGCCTGCTGGAGGCCGGCACGCTGGAGGCCTGGTACCTGACCCTGTTTCGCAGCGGCAGCATCTCCATCCCGCCGCTCTTCATTGACCTGATCGCCCAGGCCATCCTGCGCAAGGTGCTCGATGACGTGACCGATGCCTACGAAGTGCGTGCCGCCGAAATGCTGTTTCGCAGCCAGCGCATTTCCACGCAGGACGGGCAGGTGCTGGCCGGCGACCGCGACCGGCTGGACATGCTGAACGAGACCGGTGGCCTCGGCGACTTCGGGCGCTTTCTGGCGGAAGCCCAGGCCCCGCTGCGGACGATCGAGATGCAGGTGCTCACGGACGACAACGCGCCCGCTTACTGGCAAGCCAGTGACGGGCACCACTTTTTGCTCGATCTGAAGCACGAGGTCAGCAACGACCTGGGGGGCGTGGTGTTCACGATGACGCGCGCCCGGTCGGGCCTGAAGGCGCTGGCCCGCGTGCTGGAAAAGTGGGTGCAGCATTTCCTCGGTGTGGCCGTCAGCATCCGGCCGCTGCAAAAGATCGACGACGCGGCCTGGCGCTGGCATGTGGGGCTGGATGTGGATGCGACCGCGCTGCTCAACGACCTGTACGAAGAACGGCCCGTGGACGCCGATCGCATGCAGCGCCTGCTCAGCCTGTTCCGGCTGGATTTTGCCAACCCGCAGGAAATGCGCAGCGATGTGGCCGGCAAACCGGTGTACCTGGGCCTGATGATGAATGTCGACCAGGTGGTGAAACTCAAGCCGCAAAATCTGCTGCTGAACCTGCCGTTGCTGGCGGCGATGTAAGCCTTGTCGTGTCTGTGGCCCGGCCATCGTGCACCTCTTGCAGCGCGCCTGGCTCGTCTATGGGGATGCGCGCTATGAACGGCTGGCCGGGCTGTCCGTCTCGCACCTGTACAACCTGGGCGAAGAGCGCTGGTTACCAAGGCCGGCGCCGGCACTTCACCAAGACGCGTTCCGCGTGCACGTCCGTTGGGGTACGCCGGGCACCGCGACCCAACGGGCGCGCCGGCTTTGTGCGCATTGACACCGTGCACCAAGGTGACCTCGACGACATCAAAGGCGTGTACCACATCACTTGCGTGGACTGCGTGAGCCAGTGGCAAGGGAAGTGCCTGCGTACAGGACATCAGCGAGGCATTCCTACTGCCGGTGCTGGCTCTGGTCATTGGGCAGTTTCCCTTCGTGATCGAGGGCTTTCACTCCGACAACGGCTCGGAATTCATCAATGGCAGAGTCGCCCAGTTGCTGGAGAAGCTGCGCATCGAGCAGACCAAATCACGCGCGCGCCAAAGCAACGACAACGCGCTGGCCGAGAGCAAGAAAGCCAGCGTCGTGCGCAAGCACATGGGCACCAGCCACATCCCGCAAGAATATGCAGCGCCCATCAACGTGTTCTACCAGGAGGTGTTCAACCCGTGGCTGAACCTGCACCGGCCATGCCTGTTCGCCACCGAGGTGGTGAGTGACAAAGGCAAGACCATCAAGCGCTACAAGCATGAAGATGTGAAGACGCCTCTGGCGTGTTTGGAGATCCTCAGTGCCAAAGGGTTTGGTGAAGTTCAAACCGGGCGTAACCCTACAAGCATTGCAGGCTCAGGCCAACGCCCAAACTGACTTGGCTGCGGCGCAACAGATGCAAAAGGCGAAGGCCGATTTGTTCGAGTTGTTCAACAAATCAAAACGCAAGCAGCAGGCCTGACGTAACACGCCCAGCAGCAAAGGATTGCGCAAAAAAACAAGCGCGCCGGAGGGGCCTCCGGCGGCCTGGCAGGGGCCTGCATGAATGCAAAACAGCAGACAAAAACAACCCCTTAAACTTCCACTTTTAACCCGGTCAAGCCAAGCAGCAGAACTCAACAACTCAAGCCAGCTTCAGGTCCATACCTGGATTGGAAAATACTTTCGCACTTTTTCGCAGGGTATGGGCCAGGTCGTTCTGCTTTTCGGCGTTTTATCGTCGTCTCATCGTCATTGGATAACGCGAGAAACTTCGTACCCGCCACCTACTGGAGCATTGACTTGGGTATGGACTTGGACTTGGAAAGTCGTCGATATTGCTGTTAAGCCCGTTCATCACGTTGAAGTGCGCGTCAGCAAACAATTCAGGGTATCGATAAGCATGACGCTACTCCAGCTTGATGTCGCCATCGAACTTGACGCTAAGTTGCAGCAACGGGATTTCCAGAGTTACCTTCGCCGGAAACGTTTCGTTGCCGGCAATGATGCCGTTGGCGATAGCCTTCGTCACGGCCTGCTCTATTTCGCGTTGCGAGTTGACACCGACCATTTTCAGGAATTTGCGAATGCTGATGTTAAAAGTTTCTTCGTTCATGAAGCCTCCTGGTTACCGGCTATGCCGGCTATTGACAAAATTAATGGGCGACACCACGACGTCCTCGCAGGATTGAACCGCCTGCTCGAACGCACCCGCTTCACGCCGGCACAGCGTCGAATGCAGCGTCAGATTTTCATTGCGTGCCGCGCCCAGCGTCCGGGGCTGAAGCGGCATGGTCTGGTTGCAGTCGCAAATCAGTGTGGGCATGGTTTTCCTGGCTGGCGCCGGAGTCGGTCAGGGACTCGGGCTGGCTGGACTGTTCGGAATGAATCGATGGCGGGCTGGCTGGATGCCGGTTGTCACCGGACTGTGCCACGGTTTCCTCCATGGGCTCATTCGCACTTTCCCGTGGTGACGAGGCGGGCGCTGCCTTCACGCCATCGTCCTCGTCGTCAAACAGCTTGAGAAACTTCGCACCCACCATCTGCCGGAGCATGGACTCGGGGATAGGGTCGGATTTGGAATAGTCGTCAATGTAGATGTCCAAGCCATCCATCACGTTGAAGTGCGGATCGGCAAACAGCTTTTTCATCGCGGCGTTGCGCACTTGCGGCCCGACATCGCTGGCCATGAAAGGTTTGAAATCGGAGTCTTTGGTAAGCAGCTTCACGTCGTCGAGCGACAGGAGCTTTTTTTCGGGCTGCTCTGCTGCATCGGCTGCGGCCGGTGCGGATGCAGCCGGGACTGCCACCGGCGTGTTGGGGCTTGCGCCATCCTCCACCCAAGGCGGCGCAGTTGCGCGAGCCGGCTCGTCAAGCGGTTTGCCCTGCAGGGCGTCCGTCTTGCGCTGCGCCCAGCGACCCAGAAATCCGCTGGCTTCTTCAGCCATGGCCGCCTCCTCCGCCGAATTTTTTGTCGGTACTCACACGCGCCGGGTTACCGAACCTGTCCTGCAGCGACTTGAAACTTTGCGGGCGTTGGCGGCGCTTGACTTCGAGCACGTAATGGGCATCGACAAAAGCCTGCATCCACTCGACCACGTCCCGCGGCGCCGCCACCTGTTCCACGGTTTCCTGCGCGTCCAGCCAGCGGCCGGCGTCGTGGTAACTCAGCGTGACGATTTGCGGAACGGCCACCGGCTCGTCGGCCAGCGCGGCCTCTTCTTCCATGCGCCAGACCACCCAGAAACAGGGCTGCAGCGTGGTGACATTGAGGTAGTAGCCTTCCGCATCGGTGGTCAACAGTTCAACCTTGAAGCCGGGATGCAACCAGCGTTCTTCGCTCTCGTCCTTGAGCAGCAAGCGCGGCTGCGCGCCAAAGCTGTCCTCGTTCGGCACGACGTCGGCCAGGACCCAGCGCCAGGGCTGCCAGCGGTTGTCGATGCGCTCACGGCGCATGACAACCGCCACCGCCACGCAGGGGCGATGGATCGCGACGTCCGGGCCGGGAGACTGCAGCAGAAAATCAGACACGGCCGAAGTGTACGGCGGTGTCAATACCCCCTGCTGAAACGTTTTTCTGCCCGCCGGATTTCGACCAGCAACTCTCCACCGGGCGCACCCAAGTCGGGCGGTGATCGGGGCACCAAGGTCGGCTCAGCCAGGCGGTGAAGTTCTTCAAAGCCGGAAACGCCGGTGTTGATGCGTCGCGGCCAGCATGCTGATCGGCCAGCCCGTGAGCGCCAAAAGCTCAGGTGTCTTTGGATATCCTGATGGTCGCAAACTTGGCGGAAAAATCTTTGGCCTTGGCGGCAATGGTGATCGCCACCTGGCGCGCCACGGCCTTGTAGATGCCGGCCACCTCGCCGTCCGGGTCGGCCACCACGGTGGGCCGGCCGTTGTCGGCCTGCAGGCGGATCTGCATGTCCAGCGGCAGCGCGCCAAGAAAGCTCATGCCGTACTCGGCCGCCATCTTCTTGCCACCGTCGGCGCCAAAGATGTGTTCGGTGTGGCCGCACTGGCGGCAGACATGCACCGCCATGTTTTCGACAATGCCCAGAATCGGCACACCGACCTTCTCGAACATCTTGATGCCTTTTCTAGCATCCAGCAGCGCGATGTCCTGCGGCGTCGTGACAATCACCGCGCCGGTTATGGGCACCTTCTGGGAGAGCGTGAGCTGGATGTCGCCGGTGCCGGGCGGCATATCGACGATCAGGTAGTCCAGGTCTGCCCAGTTGGTCTGGCGCAGCAACTGCTCCAGCGCCTGGGTCGCCATCGGGCCGCGCCAGATCATGGCCTCGTCCTGCGCCACCAGAAAACCGATGGACATGACCTGGATGCCGTAGTTTTCCATCGGCTCCATGTTTTTGCCGTCCGCACTATCGGGCCGGCCCTCGATGCCCATCATCATGGGCTGGCTTGGGCCGTAGATGTCGGCATCGAGCAGGCCGACGCTGGCGCCCTCGGCGGCCAGGGCCAGCGCGAGGTTGACCGCCGTGGTGCTTTTGCCCACGCCGCCCTTGCCGGACGCCACCGCCACGATGTTCTTGACGTTGGGCAGCAGTTGCACGCCGCGCTGCACGCTGTGACTGGCGATCTTGAAGCTGACATTGACAGAAACGTTGCTCACGCCCGCCACGCCCTTGGCTGCGGCGATCAGCAGCTTGCGGATGCCGGCGAGCTGGCTTTTGGCCGGGTAGCCGAGTACCACGTCGAAGGACACGTCGCCGTCGTTGACTTGCAGGTTTTTAAGCGCCTTCGTGCTGACAAAATCCTTGCCGGTGTTGGGGTCCAACACGCTTTGCAGGGCATTTAAAATTGCCTGTTGTTCTACAGCCATGGGGGAAAGTCTCCGGGTGAGTCTGTGGGGGCAGGCCGGGTGGGTTTGCGAAAACAGCCCCGCTGTCCAGCCCCGCTGCCGGAATTACCGCCAAGTCTAACGCCGCGGGACAAACACAGGGGTCATGGGGGATTGCCGGCGGCACCGGTGCTCGCGCAAAACCGCGCTACTCGCGCTACTGCTGGCGACAGGGGTAATCCGCAGCAGGACGGCCACGGTCTCGCCAATGCGGTAAATTACGGGCAAGGAAGCCATATGACTGAAAAAGTAATACCCCTTGCAGACATCCGGTACGCGGCGCGTGTGCCGCATATCCCCGACCAGCTGTCGGCCCCCACCGGCCTACTGGGCGACACCATGGGCCGGCCGCTGCGCGATTTGCGCATCAGCGTGACCGACCGTTGCAACTTCCGCTGCAGCTACTGCATGCCGAAGGAAGTGTTTGGTTTGCCGGGCGACAAGGGCTACGCCTTTTTGCCTCAAAGCTCGCTACTGAGCTTTGAGGAAATCACCCGGCTGGCGCGGATTTTTGTGGCCCACGGTGTTGAGAAATTCAGGCTGACGGGTGGCGAGCCTTTGCTGCGCAAGCACCTGGAGGTGTTGATCGAAATGCTGGCCAGACTGCAAACGCCCGAAGGCCGGCCGCTGGACATGACGCTGACCACCAATGCCTCGCTGCTCGCCAAAAAGGCGCAGTCGCTCAAGGATGCCGGGCTGCAGCGCGTCACGGTGAGCCTGGACAGTATGGACGATGCCATCTTTCGCGAAATGAACGGTGTGGACTTTCCGGTGGCCGATGTGCTCAAGGGCATTGAAGCGTCGCAAAAAGTGGGCCTGTGGCCTATCAAGGTCAACATGGTGGTCAAGCGCGGCGTCAACGATTCCGAGATCCTGCCCATGGTACGGTTCTTCCGCCATTCCGGTGCGGTGCTGCGCTTTATCGAATACATGGACGTGGGTGCCACCAACGGCTGGCGCATGAACGAGGTGCTGCCTTCGGCGCAAGTGATTGAACGCATCAACGCCGAGTTTCCTCTCACGGTCATCGACCCGAACTACATCGGTGAAACCGCCGAGCGCTGGCGCTTTGCCGACGGTGCCGGCGAAATCGGTGTGATCAGCAGCGTCACGCAGGCCTTTTGCAAAGACTGCACCCGGGCACGGCTGTCGACCGAAGGCAAGCTATTTTTGTGCCTGTTTGCCAGCCAGGGGCATGATCTGCGCGCTCTGCTGCGGGGCGGCATCGCCGACGACCAGATCGCGGCGGCGGTGGGCCAGATCTGGCAGGCACGTACCGACCGTTATTCGGAACTGCGCTCCGCCCAGTCCGCAGATGCCGACCTCACCGAACTCGGCGCTCTCTCCAAGTTTTTATCAAAGCGGATTGAAATGAGCTACATCGGAGGTTGATTTGGTAAACGTTGATAGCCGCGCCTCGCTGCACGTCAAAGTCAGCACCGGCGTGATCCGGCTGTAGCACTTTAGACTTGACCCGCTTCCATTCGCCCTTGTTTATTTTCAGAAAGTGAGACCCCACCATGGCAGGTCTTCAAGCCGGGGCACCGACGCCTACGGCATTCACAGTTCACAACCAGTCCCGTAGTCTCGAAATTTCCTTTTCAGACGGCGCCGAATTCATGCTTCCGTTTGAGTTGATGCGTGTTTACTCACCGTCCGCAGAAGTTATGGGCCACGGGGCTGGGCAAGAAATATTGCAAGTCGGCAAGCGTGAAGTGAATCTGGTCGATTTGGAGGCCGTTGGCAATTACGCCGTCAAACCGGTTTTCTCCGATGGCCACGACACCGGAATTTTTTCCTGGGACATCCTATACTGGTTGGGCCAAAACCAGGACAGCCTGTGGGCGAAATATCTGCAAAATTTGGCCGACGCCGGCGCCTCGCGCGATCCCATACCCGGCTTTGAAAACAGACCCAAGAAGAAATAAACATGAGCGATTATTTCGCCATAGACCGGGGCGACACCGGTACAACCGCCACAACCGCCACCCCTTTCAAAGTGGTACTGATTAACCCCTACGAACTCGGCCGCCAGTCCTTTAACCTGGCCGCCCCCGCCGCCTTATTGAAAGCCGCCGGCTGCGAAGTTGCCTGCCTCGACCTGACCCTGCAAAAGCTGGAACCCGACACCCTGTGCGACGCCGGGTTGGTGGCCATTCACCTCGGCATGCACACCGCCACCCGCATCGCCATCGCTGCGCTGCCAAAAATCCGGGAACTGGCGGCCCAATACGCACCTCGCCATGTACGGCTTGTACGCGCCGATGAACGCAGACCTGCTACGCGGACTGGGCGTACACACCCTGTTGGGCGGCGAATTCGAACCGGAGTTGGTCACGCTGGTAGAACGCTTGCGCGACGGCGATATCAGTCCGCAAACTACACCGATGCTACAGCTGGCCAAAGTTAAATTGAACGCGCCAAAAAGGAATATCCAAAGTACCTGTCGCAACCCTATAAATGAACCGAAATTCTTGTCACAAACGTGGTCCACCTGCTATTGCAGCACTGCGACCGGGGTCGCGATCAACAAGCCGACGATGGTAATTTTCAGCGGCACCCAGATGAGGCGCCACAGCGTCGCACCCCCCGACAAAATCAGAGCGAACGCATCATGAGTGGCATCGATCAATTGTATGAGAGCGATAGAGAACCGAGGGATGAAAAATTTTCTGCGATGAGGTTCGCGCAAAAGGCCTGCCGGTTTACGTTGTCAGGCGACCTTGAGCACGCTGTCGTACAGATGCGGTTCGAACAGCAGCCGTTCCTTGCCGGTCAACAGCAGGAAATGCTTGCCGCTGCAGCGCGTCAGCAGCGACATACCCAGTCGCTCTGCCACCATGTGACCCATCTGCGTGGTGCCCGAGCGAGACAGCAGGAACGGAATACCCATCTGCCCGCCCTTGATCACCATTTCGGAGGTCAGGCGGCCGGTCGAGTAGAAAATCTTGTCGTCTCCACTTATCTCGTCAAGCCACATCTTGCCGGCAATCGCATCCACCGCGTTGTGGCGGCCCACGTCTTCAATAAAATAAACCAGCTCGCCATGCGCAGAAAACAATGCGCAGGCATGAACCGAGCCGGTCTGTTTATAAGTCGACTGCTGGGTACGGATCGTGTCGACGATTTTATACACTATCGATTGCTGCAGACACGCATCCGGCGACAGCACGATGGAATCGACTTCATCCATCAAACCATCAAACACCGAACCCTGCTTGCAACCGGTAGTGACCACCTTCTTGGAGGTGCGCTCTTCAATATCCACAATGCCGTGATGGGTCGTAACAGCGACTGCATCCACTTCCCAATCGACTTGCACTGAGGCGATATCTTCAATCGATTTAACCAGCCGCTGGTTGCGCAGATAACCCAGCGCAAGCGCTTCAGGAGCACCGCCAAGTGTCATCAAGGTCACCAGTTCGCGCTTATCGACATACAACGTCAGTGGCCGTTCTGCAGGAATGGCAATCGTTGACGTCCGACCACGCTCATCAACTGCTTCGACGTCGTGCATCAAGTTCAAGTTGGCAGAGGCGTTAGATAGGATCGGTCGATAGTTCATCGTTGACGTTCATCGTTGACAGAATGGCTTTTTTTGCCGACCTGCTTTATTGACTATTCACGGCGCCCGTGCCTGAGCCCGCCGGGTGCTGGGGATGTATGCATGGCTGGATTGTCGTCCTTAGTCAAATTATCGTTAATATCCAGATGTTGTAGTGACAGCGGCGCTCAGCAAGCGATGCAGCGGCGAAAAAATGCCTGCCGGTATACGTGGTCAGGCGACCTTGCGCACGCTGTCGTGCAAATGCGGTTCGAACAGCAGCCGTTCCTTGCCGGTCAACAGCAGGAAATGCTTGCCGCCGCAGCGCGCCAGCAGCGACATACCCAGTCGCTCTGCCACCATGTGACCCATCTGCGTGGTGCCCGAGCGAGACAGCAGGAACGGAATACCCATCTGCCCGCTCTTGAGCACCATTTCGGAGGTCAGGCGGCCGGTCGAGTAGAAAACCTTGTCGTCTCCACTTATCTCGTCAAGCCACATCTTGCCGGCAATCGCATCCACCGCGTTGTGGCGGCCCACGTCTTCAATAAAATAAACCAGCTCGCCATCATGCGCAGAAAACAATGCGCAGCCATGAACCGAGCCGGTCTGTTTATAAGTCGACTGCTGGGTACGGATCGTGTTGACGATTTTATACACCACCGATTGCTGCAGACGCGCATCCGGCGACAGCACGATGGAATCGACTTCATCCATCAAACCACCAAACACCGAACCCTGCCCGCAACCGGTAGTGACCACCTTCTTGGACGTGCGCTCTTCAATATCCGCAATGCCGTGATGGGTCGTAACAGCGACTGCATCCACTTCCCAATCGACTTGCACTGAGGCGATATCTTCAATGGATTTAACCAGCCGCTGGTTGCGCAGATAACCCAGCGTAAGCGCTTCAGGAGCACCGCCAAGTGTCATCAAGGTCACCAGTTCGCGCTTATCGACATACACCGTCAGTGGCCGTTCTGCAGGAATGGAAATTGTTGACGCCCGACCACGCTCATCGACTGCTTCGACGTCGTGCGTCAAGTTGGCAGAGGCGTTAGACAGGATCGGCCGAGAGTTCATCGTTAACAGAATGGCTTTTTTGCCGACCTGCTTTATTGATCATTCACGGCGCCCGTGCCATAGCCCACCGCCCCGGCAGGCTCGCCGCCGCGCCGGATGGCGACGGCGCAGTACTTGAACTCGGGAATCTTGCCGACCGGGTCCAGCGCCGAATTGGTCAGCAGGTTCGCCGCCGCTTCAGCGTAGGCAAAGGGAATGAAGATCGCGCCGCCGGGCGTTCCGTCGTCGCGCCGAACGTGGATGCTGACCTCGCCGCGGCGCGATTGAACATGGATCCGGTCGCCCGCTTGCAGGCCAAGCTTCTTCAGATCCGACCCGCACATGGAGGCGGTGGCCATCGGTTCGAGGGCGTCAAGCACGGTGGCGCGCCGGGTCATGCTGCCGGTGTGCCAGTGTTCAAGTTGGCGGCCGGTGATCAGTACAAAGGGAAACGCCGCGTCGGGCCGCTCGTCGGCCGGGATGATGTCGGCAGGGACCAGGCGAACCCGCCCGTCGGCGGTCGGAAAGTCATCGACAAAGACCACCGACTGGCCCGGATCCTGCTCGTTCAGACAGGGGTAGGTGACACTGGATTCGCGCTGCAAGCGCTCCCAGGTGATCCCGGCAATCGCCGCATGCATGGCCTGACGCATTTCCTCATAGACCGCCGCCACGCCCGACTCTTCGCCGGCATAGTCCCAGGAAAGTCCCATGCGCCTGGCGATTTCTTGAATGATCCATAGATCGGGCCGGGCGTCGGCCGGCGGATCGAGCGCGCGGCGGCCGAGTTGCACCATGCGGTCGGTGTTGGTCACCGTGCCGGTTTTCTCGGGCCAGGCGGTGGCCGGCAGCACCACGTCGGCCAGCCAGGCGGTCTCGGTCATGAAGATATCCTGCACCACCAGATGCTCCAGGCTGGCAAGCGCGTGGCGCGCATGATTCAGGTCCGGGTCGCTCATGGCCGGGTTCTCGCCCATGATGTACATGCCGCGAATCTTGTGCGGGTCGCTGTCCGGGGCCAGCACCTTATGCATGATCTCGACCACCGTGTAGCCCGGCTGCGCGTCCAGCGGCGTGCCCCAGAACTGCTCGAACCACTGGCGTGCGGCTGGGTCGCTGACCCGCTGGTAGTTCGGGAACATCATCGGAATCAGACCGGCGTCGCTGGCGCCCTGCACGTTGTTTTGTCCGCGCAGTGGATGCAATCCGGAACCCGGCTTGCCAATCTGCCCGGTCACCGTGGACAGCGCAATCAGGCAACGCGCGTTGTCGGTGCCGTGCACATGCTGGCTGATTCCCATGCCCCAGAGAATCATTGACGCCTTGGACGTTGCAAAGGCGCGCGCCACCTCGCGGATGGTGGCCGCCGGAATGCCGCAAATGGGCGCCATCGCTTCGGGACTGTAGCCCTGCACGTTGTCTTTGAGCGCCTGAAAATTGCTGGCACGGTCGCGCAGGAAAACCTCGTCGGTCAGGCCCTCGTCGATCACCGCATGAATCATGGCGTTCAGCAGCGCAACGTCGGTATCGGCCTTGAACTGCAATGTGCGCCAGGCGTGCGGCGCCAGGTCGGTGATGCGCGGATCGGCCAACACGATCTTGGTCCCGTTGCGTGCCGCGTTTTTCATCCAGGTCGCTGCCACCGGGTGGTTCGACGTTGGATTGGCGCCAATCACCAGGATCAGTCCGGCCTGCGCCACGTCGCTCACCTGGTTGCTGACCGCGCCCGACCCAACCCCTTCGAGCAGCGCAGCAACGCTGGAGGCATGGCACAGGCGCGTGCAGTGGTCCACGTTGTTGCTGCCAAAACCGGTACGCACCAGCTTCTGGAACAGATAGGCCTCTTCGTTGCTGCCCTTGGCCGAGCCGAACCCGGCCAGGGTCTTCTTTCCATGCTGGTCGCGCAGTGCCTTGAGCCGGAGCGCCGCCAGGTCCAGTGCCTCGTCCCAACTGGCCTCGCGAAAAGTCGAGCTCCAGTCGCTCGCCGGCGGCGCCTGCTGCTGGTCCTTCAGAACGCCTGGCTTGCGAATCAGCGGTCGCGTCAAGCGGTTCGGATGCTCCACATAGTCAAAGCCGAAACGTCCCTTGACACAGAGACGGCTGTGATTGGCAGGCCCGTCGCGGCCGTCGACGCTGATGATGCGCTCGTCCTTCACGTTGTAGGTGATCAGGCAGCCGACGCCGCAGAACGGGCAGACCGAATCCACCTGCCGGTCCAGCGCCTGCGAGCCGATCCGGGATTTGGGCATCAGGGCGCCGGTGGGGCAGGCCTGCACGCATTCGCCGCAGGCGACGCAGGTGCTGTCGCCCATGGCGTCGCCCAGATCGAAAACGATCTCGCTGTGCGAGCCACGCTGGGCGTAACCGATGACGCCATTGACCTGCTCTTCACGGCATGCGCGAACGCAACGCGTGCACTGAATACAGGCGTCCAGGTTCACCGCCATTGCCGGGTGCGAGATATCCATCCTGGGTTGGTCGCGCCGGATCTGCTTGAGCGCGGGGCGCACCGCGACACCCATGCGCGTGGCCCAGTCGCTCAGCTCACCATGTTGACCGATGCCCTCACCCCTGCCCTCTCCCGGTGGGAGAGGGTGAGCGGAAGTTGTCCCCTCTCCCTGCGGAAACAGGGAACTTGTCCCCTCTCCCGCTTGCGGGAGAGGGTCAGGGTGAGGGTCTGCATCATTCCACTTGTAGCCCTGATCGGGCATGTCCGACAGCAGCATCTCGAGCACCATTTGCTGGCTCTTGCGCGCGCGCGGGCTGTTGCTTTGCACCACCATGTCGGGCAGCACATTGCGGCAGCAACTCGGCGCCAAGGTCCGCTCACCCGCCACCTCGACCACGCAGGCACGGCAGTTCCCGTCGGCCCGGTAACCCTCCTTGTAGCAAAGGCGCGGAATCTGTACTCCGTGCCGTTGCGCCGCGTCGAGAATGGTTTCACCCTCAAAGGCATGGATGGCGCGACCATCGAGCTTGAACTCGACCGTTGCTCTTGCAACTTCGGCCAGTCTTGTCGGCGCGTTCATGCGATCTCCTGGCGAAAGTACTTCTGCACCGACTGGATCGGATTGGGCGCCGCCTGCCCCAGGCCACAGATCGATGCGTCAACCATGACCTGGCTCAGGTCGTCGAGCAATTCCTGGTTCCATTGGGGTTCCAGCATCAGCCGCGCCGCCTTGGCCGTGCCAACCCGGCAAGGGGTGCATTGGCCACAACTCTCCTGTTCGAAAAAACGCATCATGTTCAGCGCCGCATCGCGCGCCCGGTCCTGCTGGCTGAGCACGATCACCGCCGCCGATCCAATGAAGCAGCCGTGCGGCTGCAGCGTGTCGAAGTCGAGCGGCAGCTGGTTCAGGCTGGCCGGCAGGATGCCGCCGCTGGCGCCGCCAGGCAGGTAGGCATAGAGCGTGTGGCCGTCAGCCATGCCGCCGCAATATTCGTCAATCAACTCCTGCACTGTGATGCCGGCGGGCGCGAGCTTGACGCCCGGCTGACGCACCCGTCCGCTGACGCTGAAGCTGCGCAGCCCCTTGCGGCCGTGCCGGCCAAAGCCGCTGAACCATTGCGGCCCCCGCTCGACGATGTCGCGCACCCAGTACAGCGTCTCGAAATTATGTTCCAGCGTCGGCCGTCCGAACAGTCCGACCTGCGCAATGTAGGGTGGCCGCATTCGCGGCATGCCGCGCTTGCCCTCGATGCTTTCGATCATCGCCGACTCTTCGCCGCAAATGTAGGCGCCCGCGCCTCGCCGCAGCTCAATCCTTGGCAGCGGACATGGCGGATCGGCCTGCAGCTTCGCCAGCTCCGCTTCAAGAATGGCGCGGCAACCGTGGTACTCGTCACGCAGATAGATGTAGCAGGCGTCAATTCCGACCACGCTGGCCGCAACCAACATGCCCTCCAGAAACCGGTGCGGGTCCCGCTCCAGGTAGGTCCGGTCCTTGAAGGTGCCGGGCTCGCCCTCATCAATGTTGACCGCCATCAGTCTTGGTGCCAGTTGCTCGCGCACGATGCGCCACTTGCGCCCGGCCGGGAACCCCGCGCCACCGAGTCCGCGCAGACCTGAGTCCTCCATCGCCTTGATCAGCGCCTCGGCCTCGCGCTCGCCCTGGGCGACCGCGCGCGCCAGCGCGTACCCGCCGTGCGCGCGGTAGACCTCGTAACCAGCGTACGACATTGCCACCGACTTCGTCTCAGCTGGCGAGGTAACGCTTCGCTCGACCAGATCCACAGGATCAAAATGGCTTGCGCCAGCAGCCGCCGGCTGCTGCCGCTGCCGGCCCTGCACCTGCTTGAGCACCGTGTCGAGCGTTGCATGGGGCACCGGACACTGGTGCACCACAGCCACCGGAGCCTGCTCACAGCGACCGACGCAGGGCGCCGCGACGACGCGAGCCTGGTCCAGACCGAGCAATTCGGGCAGGCGTTTGAGCAGCGCCTGCGCACCGGCCATCTCGCAACTCAGGCCATCGCAGACGCGCACCGTCAGTGGAAGCTGCGGATCGCCGTCCTTGACGATCTCGAAGTGATGGTAGAAGGTCGCCACCTCATAGACCTCGGCCATCGGAATATTCATCTCGCTGGCCAACGCCACCAGGTGCCTCTGGCGCAGACCGTGCCAGGTGTCGTTGATCCGGTGCAGGAACTCGATCAACAGGTCGCGCCGGTATCCTTGGTCAGGCTTCGGTCCAAGCAGGGCCCGGACCTCGAACCGGGACGCTTCATCGGCCTGGCGGCCCTTCAACTTGCTGCTGCGACGGATACGCTGGCGCAACTCGTCGACTGTGGCCAGCTTGGCGGTTTCGGCGGGAGGGAGATTTGAGTTCATTGCGACTGTGGACTCAAATGCAGAGCATCCTCAGGTGTCCTTGGAGATCTTGATCGATGGAAACTTGGAGGAGAAACCCTTGGCCTTGCCAGCGATTTTGATGGCGACCTGCCGCGCAATCGACTTGTAGATGGCGGCAACCTCACCGTCCGGGTCCGCCACCACCGTGGGCCGTCCACCGTCGGCCTGCACCCGAATCTGCATGTCCAGCGGCAGCGCGCCCAGATAGTCCATGCCGTTCTCGGCTGCCATCCGCTTACCGCCATCCTGGCCAAAAAAATGTGTTCGGTGTGCCCGCATTTCGGGCAGTGATAAACCGCCATGTTCTCGACGATGCCAAGAATCGGCACCCCGACCTTCTCAAACATCTTGACGCCCTTCTTCGCGTCCAGCAGGGCGATGTCCTGCGGCGTGGTGACGATCACGGCGCCCGTCATCGGCACGCGCTGGCTCAGGGTCAACTGGATGTCGCCGGTACCGGGCGGAAGGTCGACGATCAGGTAGTCAAGATCGCGCCAGTTGGTTTGCCGCAGCAGTTGCTCCAGCGCCTGCGTCGCCATCGGACCGCGCCAGATCATCGCCTCGTCCTTCGCCACCAGGAAGCCGATCGACATGACCTGGACGCCATAGTTTTCCATCGGGTCCATGGTCTTGCCGTCCTCGCTTTCCGGTCGTCCCTCGATGCCCATCATCATCGGCTGGCTCGGGCCGTAGATATCAGCATCGAGCAGTCCGACCGAGGCGCCTTCGGCGGCCAGTGCCAGCGCCAGGTTGACCGCCGTGGTGCTTTTTCCCACCCCGCCTTTGCCGGAAGCCACCGCCACGATGTTCTTCACATTGGACAGCAGCGCGACGCCGCGCTGGGCCGCGTGGGCCACCACCTTCGTGACGATATTCACCGAAACATTCTGCACGCCGGCCACGGTCCTGGCCGCCGCAACCAGCGACTTGCGCATCGCCGCCATCTGGCTTTTCGCCGGATAACCCAGTTCGACGTCGAACGAAACCTCGCCATCGACAAGGCTCAGATTCTTCAGCGCCTTGCTCGACACGAAGTCGCGCCCGGTGTTGGGGTCGAGGACGGCGGACAACGCCTGCAACAGTAGTTCTTGATCGGCCATGGTGGGTCAAAGCTGGATTGCCGGCAAGTGTAGCGACAACTCCTAAAATCGGCCGTCACACCCAACAAGAATGCCCATGTCGCCCCAGCGAAAACTGTTCGTCACCACCGCGCTGCCCTACGCCAACGCCAAGTTCCACGTCGGTCACATCATGGAATACATCCAGGCCGACATCTGGGTGCGGTTTCAGCGCATGCGCGGCCATCGGGTGAGCTTTGTCTGTGCCGACGATGCGCACGGCGCGCCGATCATGATCGCGGCCGCGGCTGCCGGAAAGTCGCCGCAGCAATTCGTCGCTGAAATCGCGGCCGGCCGCAAGCCCTACCTGGACGGTTTTCACATCTCCTTTGACAACTGGCATTCGACCGATGCGACTGAGAACCACCAGTTGGCGCGCGAGATGTACCTTGCGCTACGCGCGCAAGGATTGATCAAGGTGAAGAGCGTCGAGCAGTTTTTTGATGCCGAAAAGGGCATGTTCCTGGCCGACCGCTTCATCAAGGGTGAATGCCCGAACTGCGGCGCCAAGGACCAGTTCGGCGACAACTGTGAAGCCTGCGGCGCGGTCTACACCCCGACCGCATTGAAGAACCCCTACTCGGCCCTTTCCGGTTCAACTCCGGTGCTGAAGAGCTCGGAGCACCATTTCCTCACCTGGTCTGATCCGCGCTGTGTCGAGTTCATCCAGCGCTGGGCTACCGAGCCCGGCCGCGTGCAGCCCGAAGTCCTGAACAAGATCCGCGAATGGTTCGTCACGGGTGAAGCCGGTGAAGCCGGCATCAACGACTGGGACATCAGCCGCGACGCTCCCTACTTTGGGATCGAAATTCCGGATGCGCCGGGAAAATACTTTTATGTCTGGCTTGACGCCCCCATTGGCTACCTGGCGTCGCTGAAGAACTACCTGGACCGAACGGGCCAGGATTTCGAAGACTATCTGAGAGATCCGGCACTCGAGCAGTACCACTTTATCGGCAAGGACATCATTACCTTTCATACGCTGTTCTGGCCCGCGATGCTGCATTTCAGCGGCAGAAAGACACCGACCAGCGTTTTTGTCCATGGTTTCCTCACGGTCCGCGGCGACAAGATGAGCAAGAGCCGCGGCACCGGGATCGATCCACTGCGTTATCTGGCGCTTGGCATGAACCCCGAATGGCTGCGCTACTACCTGGCGGCCAAGCTGAATGCACGCAATGAAGATCTGGAATTCAACCCGGAGGACTTTCTGGCCCGGGTCAACGCCGATTTAGTCGGCAAGTACGTCAACATCGCGAGTCGCGCGGCCGGCTTCCTGCACAAACTGACGCAGGGCGAAATCCCGGTCGGAGTCCATCCGCTGGCTGCAGACTGGGACACGGCCTCGATGATTGCGGAGGCCAGGAAGGGCGAACCCGGCGCGCTCAAGGCAATGGTTTCGAAAGTTGCCGCTGCCAATGAGGAACTGGCCCGGCTTTATGAGGAGCGCGAGTTCAGCAAGGCGATTCGACAGATCATGGACCTGGCCGACTTGACCAATCAGGTCTTTGACGCGTTTCAGCCATGGGCAAAGACGGGCGACCAGTCCGAACTGGTGGTCTCCGTCTGTTCGCATACGCTGGACGCTTTTCGCATGCTCTCGATCTACCTGCAGCCGGTCCTGCCCGAAACTTCCACTGCGGCGCTGACCTTCCTTGGGCTGGGCCGTCAAACCTGGGCCGATGTCGGACAGCACCTCATGGCGGGGCATCGGATCAACCGCTACCGGCATCTGATGCAGCGGGTCGATGTCAAGCAGCTCGACAATCTGTTTGAAACGCCGACGGAAGAACCCTCACCTCAACCCTGTCCCGAGGCGGGAGAGGGAGAAAACCCGCCCGGGGGTGAAGCACTCGCGCCCACCATCGGCATCGAGGACTTTGCCAAGGTCGACATGCGCATCGCGAGGATCGTGCACTGCGAGGCTGTGCCCGGCTCAACCAAGCTGTTGCGGCTGACGCTCGATATTGGCGAGGGAACCGATTCCGAGGGGAAGCCGCGGCTGCGAAACGTTTTCGGCGGCATCGCCATGTCTTACCAGCCGTCAGACCTGGTCGGCAAACTGACGGTCATGGCGGCGAACTTGGCGCCGCGCAAAATGAAATTCGGCGTCAGCGAAGGCATGGTGCTGGGGGCCAGCCACGCCGATGAAAAGAACCATCCGGGCATCTTTGTGCTGAACCCATGGCCCGGCGCTGAACCAGGGATGCGGGTGCGTTAAGGGGTGCGCCGAGCCGGGTCGTCCTTGGCATGCTCTGCGCTTTGGCGTCTGAGCTCGCGAAGTTTCTCCCCGATCCGTATTTCAAGGCCGCGCTCGACCGGCTGGTACCAGCCGGGAGCGTCAATCCCCTCCGGCAGGTAACGTTCGCCTGCGGCAAAACCGTCCGCCTCGTCGTGCGCGTAGCGGTATCCATCGCCGTAACCCAGATCCTTCATGAGTCGCGTCGGCGCGTTGCGCAGGTGCATGGGCACCGGCCGAGTGCCGTCCTGCCCGACAAACTCCCGGACCGCGCCATAGGCTTTGTAGACAGCGTTTGATTTTGCCGCCATCGCCAGATAGAGAACACACTCGGCCAGCGCCAATTCGCCCTCTGGCGTGCCGAGCCGCTCATAGACCTCGCAGGCGTCAAGCGCCATGCGCAGGGCGCGCGGATCGGCAAGTCCAATGTCCTCGGTCGCCATGCGGATCAGGCGGCGCGCCAGGTAGCGCGGATCGGCGCCGCCGTCGAGCATTCGCACCAGCCAATAAAGCGCGGCGTCAGGGTCCGAGCCACGCACCGACTTGTGCAAGGCAGAAATGCTGTCGTAGAACTGCTCGCCTCTCTTGTCGTACCTGCGCAAGCGCTCACCTAACAGGTGCAGCAGCCAGGCATCGCTGACTTGATCGAGCCGCTCGGCGGAAGCCGCCAGGCCGACAGTCTCGACCGTGTTGAGAAGTCGGCGCGCGTCACCATCGGCGTAGGCAAGCAGACGGCGCCTGGCCGGCTCGTCCAGCGCCGGCAATGCGCCAAGCGCCAGGGCACGCTCGACCAGCAAATCGAGATCGGCCTCGCTGAGCGGCCGCAGGACGTAAACGACGGCGCGGGAAAGCAGTGCGGAATTGACCTCGAACGAAGGGTTCTCGGTGGTAGCGCCAACAAAGTAGAACAGGCCGGACTCGACGTGCGGCAAGAACGCATCCTGCTGACTCTTGTTGAAGCGATGCACCTCATCGACAAAAACGATCGTCTTGCGTCCATGCGCCGTCGCCGCGTCCAGCAATGACGGGCCATTGCGCACCAGCTGAGCCCGTTCCACCGCTTCGCGGATGTCCTTGACGCCACCCAGGGTGGCGCTGATGGCGATGAACTGCGCATCAAAACCCTGGGCCATCAGGCGCGCCAGGGTGGTCTTGCCGACCCCGGGAGGACCCCAAAGAATGCAGCTATGCGGTTGGCCGGACTCAAAGGCGATGCGAAGCGGCATGCCCTCGCCCAGCAGGTGTTGCTGGCCGATCATCTCGGTCAGCAGCTTTGGCCGCATGCGCTCCGCCAGCGGCGCGGAAGCCTGCGGCGCCGTGGTCTTCGACTGGGGCCTCATGGCCGAATCACGTCGGCCCCGCGCGGGGGCGTGAACTGGAACAGCCCCGCATCGAGCGCCAGATTGACCTGCAATTTGCTGAAACGGATGAGTGAGCGCTGCCCGAAGTTGTCAAGAATTTCAAGCGCTGCCAGGGCGTAACCCTTGTCCTGCAAACGAAAGCCAACGCGAACGCTCTGGATCTGCCCGTCACGGTTCCTGGGCAGCGCCAGAACCCATTGCAGACCATCGCTTTCAGGCATGGCCTGCAAGGAGAAATCGGCTTCGATCACGGTCAGGCTTGAGGCCGACGCAATTAGTGCCGCCGGCGTCGAACCCAGCACCTGCGCCTGCTTGCGTGCCGTCACCTGGTTCAGGTCAACATCGTAGAGCCAGAGTGTCTGCCCGTCCGCAACAATGGTCTGCTCAAAAGGCTTCTTGTAGACAAACCTGAAGCGGTGCGGACGGAGAAACTCGAAACTGCCGCTCGAAGTCTTGGCTTTGGCCTCCTGAGCGTCCTTGCCCGGGGAAGTCACAACCTGGGTGAATTCGGCGCGCCCGCTCCTGGTGGTCTTGACGAACTCCTCCAGGGCTTGCAGGCCGTCAGCATGGGCAGGA
>JBCKPH010000046.1:0-19607 GCA_038901755.1 Burkholderiaceae bacterium
CAACGCCCTGTTCGACAAGATCAAGCAGACGCCCAACCCGACCGAGCGCAACAAGCTGCTGGCGGACGCGCAGCGAATGATCGCCAACGAGGCGGTGCACGGCTTCCTCTACGCGCCGCAGTGGGTTTCGGTGGCGCGCAAGGGCCTCAAGGGCCTGTGGAAGGACATGCCGATCTTCGTCAACGACCTGTCGGCGCTGTCCTGGCCCTGAGCCTGGATCGTTTTTCTGCGCATGACGCCCGATAGCCCGTCGCTGCACGAGCTGTCGGCCCATGAGTTGCTGGCGGCGTACCGGAACGGATCGCTTTCGCCGCTCGAGGCGACCCGCTCCGTGCTGGAACACCTGCAACGCTGGGAGCCGCATCTGCAGGCGACCTACCTGCTTCGGCCGGAACTGGCGCTGCAACAGGCCCGTGCTTCCGAGGCGCGCTGGCAACGCAAGCAGCCTTGCGGAGCGCTCGATGGGGTGCCAGTTACCCTGAAAGAGAACATAGCGACAAAGGGCGACCCGGTTCCACTCGGGACGCGTGCCGTTGAGCTGACGCCGGCGAACGCCGACGCACCCCCGGCAGCGCGGTTGCGCGAGGCCGGCGCGGTGCTGCTGTGCAAGACGACGATGCCGGACTACGGCATGTTGTCCTCCGGGCTGTCAAGCTTTCATCCGCTGGCGCGCAACCCCTGGGATCTGGGCAAGACTCCGGGCGGATCCAGCGCCGGAGCGGGAGCGGCAGCCGCCGCTGGCTACGGCCCCTTGCACCTGGGGACCGACATCGGCGGCTCGCTGCGGCTGCCGGCTGGCTGGTGCGGCATCTTCGGGCTCAAACCGAGCCTGGGCCGCGTTCCGATCGACCCGCCGTACACCGGGCGCGTCGCCGGCCCGATGACGCGTACCGTGGCCGACGCTGCACTGATGATGCAGATCTTGTCCTTGCCCGACGCTCGCGACAGCATGAGCCTGCCGCCGCAGCAAATTGCTTGGAGCGAGCTCGATCAAGCTGTGGAGCAGCTGCGCGGGCTCAGGTTCGGTTTGCTGCTGGACGCCGGTTGCGGCCTGCCGGTCGACCCGGAGATCCGCGCCGCCGTCGAGCAGGCGGCGCGACTTTTCGAGGCGGCGGGCGCCATCGTGACGCCGATGCGAGCGTTCCTGACCCGGGGCATGCTCGACGGCATGGACCAGGCTTGGCGCAAGCGCTCGCATGTCGACCTGCTAGCGCTGCCCGCCGTGCAACGCAGGCTGGTGCTGCCCTACATCCGGGCCTGGGCCGAGAGCGCCGACGGTCTGTCCGGCACCGAGGTGTTCGTGGCGTTCAGCCAGTTTCATGCGACCCGTGTTGCCACGGTCAACGCCTGCCGCGCTTTCGACTTCGTTATCTCGCCCACCGCGCCGGTTCCGGCCTTTGCCGCGGAACTGCCGTCCCCCACCAACGACCCGCTGCGGCCGCTGGAACATATCGCCTTCACAGTGCCCTACAACATGTCGGAGCAGCCGGCTGCGTCAATCAACTGCGGCTACACCAGCGACGGGCTGCCGATCGGCCTGCAGATCGCCGGGCAACGGTTCGACGATCTGGGAGTCTTGCGCGTGTCACGCGCATTTGAGCAGTTGCGCCAGGGGCAACGTCCCTGGCCACTGCCGCCGCGGCAATAGGCGACCACGCATGGGCGGCCTGGCTTCGTGCTGGATGCGGATCCGCTGAGACGGGCAAACGGTGGCGCAGGACTTCCTGGGAAACTCTGTCACCCTGGAACAGCCGCAAAGCGAGGCGGCGGTGAATGACTTCGTCGAGGGTCTGCTGGCCTGCGAAGCGCGGGTCGTGAATGTGCTGCAAGTGTGCGCAACTGACGCCAGCCCCTATGTCCAGGCCTGCTGCGCGGCGCTGCATCTGTTCGCCGAGTCGCGCGAAGGCCAATTGCAAGCCCTCCCGTTCATTGATGCGGCGCAGAACTCGCCGATTCGGGCCAGCCGGCGTGAGCAGATGTTTGTCCAGGCAATTGCGGCCTGGTCGGCGGGCGACGTCGGCGGCACTGTCAACGGCTTTCAGCAACTGCTGTCCGACTACCCACGGGATCTGGCGTCGCTCAAACTGGCGCACTACCACCTGTTCAATGTTGGCGATGCGCCAGCCATGTTGCGGCTGGCGCTGGCCTCGCTGCCGGCAGCGGCTGACGTTGCCTACCAGCATGGCATGACGGCGTTTGCCTGGGAGCAATGCCATTTTCTGCGTGAGGCCGAGGCGGCAGCGCGCCGCGCCCTGGCGCTGAAGCCGAAAGAACCCTGGGCCCAACACGCGCTGGCGCATGTCATGCTGACCCAGGGACGTATTGCCGAAGGTGCCGACTTCATGGACAGCGTCAGCGCGAGCTGGACCGGGCTCAACTCTTTCATGCAGACGCACAACTGGTGGCACCTGGCTTTGTTCGAACTGGAACGGGGCCAACACGGTGCGGCGCTCGATCTCTACGACAAGCAGGTCTGGGGCGTCGTCAAGGAATATTCCCAGGACCAGATCGGCGCGGTCTCGCTGCTGGCTCGACTGGAGCTGTGCGGGGTTGATGTTGGAGACCGCTGGCAGGATCTGGCGGATTACCTTTTGCAGCGGCTGAACGATCACGTGCTGCCATTTCTTGACCTGCAGTATTTGTACGGGCTGGCGCGGGCGGGCCGGGCTGAGGCGGCTGAGTTGATGCGTAACCTTGAGCGCCACGCCAGCCGCGCAACGCAGGATCAGGTCTGGGCCAAGGTCTGCCTGCCGGCGAGCCGCGGCCTGCTGGCCCATGCCGAGGGCCGTCATACGCAGGCGGTCGAGGAGTTGGGGCTGGCCCTTCCGAACCTGCTGGCGATCGGCGGCAGCCACGCGCAACGCGACCTGTTCGAGCAGATCTACCTCGACGCCCTGCTGCGCAGCGGCCAGCTGGTCGCCGCCCAGAACATCATCCAGCAGCGGATCGCCGGACAACCCGAATCGCGAAGGCTGCAGCGCCTGTCGACCCAGGTGCTCGACCAACTCGGCCTGCATGCCGTGGCAACGATGCAGGGGTCACCAAGGGCGGCAAGCTGACCCGCCGGGGTTCGCCCACTTCCCCGAAAAGGCGGCGGGGCGCCCGGGACGGCAGCGCTCCCGGCTACTCCGGGCGCAAACTGCGGACCTTGTCTTCCAGCCGCTGGCGAACAAAGGGTTCGACAAACTTATCGACCTCGCCGCCCAGCAAGGCAATTTCGCGCACAAAGGTGCTGGAAATGAACTGGTAGCGGTCGCTCGGCGTCAGGAACACGGTTTCCACGTCCGGCATCAGGCTTCGATTCATTCCCGCGAGCTGAAACTCGTAGTCGAAATCGGTAACGGCGCGCAGGCCGCGGATCATCGCTTTGGCGCCACGCGCGACCACAAAATCGCGCATCAGGCCGTTGAAGCCCTCCACGCTCACCTTGGGGTAGTTCTTGACCACCTCGCGCGCCATCTCGATGCGCTCCTCCAGGCTGAACAGGGCCTTCTTGTGATGCCCGGCCGCCACCACCACGATGATGGTGTCAAACAACTGCGTCGCCCGGCGCACCACGTCCTCATGGCCGAGTGTCATCGGGTCAAAGGTGCCGGGATAAACGGCGATCACATTGTTTGACATCGGCGGCTTTCGGGCCGGCGGGTCCGACCCATTCGGCGCATTATGCAACCCACCACGCCATGAATGTTCGGCATGACTCGTTCCGTGCGCAGCCTGGGTCTTGCGCACTGAGAAGCCCGGCGGCGACGCGACAGCGCTTCAGACCAGGGCGATTCTGCGCAGCAGATGGGCGTGCACGTTCCCAGCCTTCAGGTATCTGTAGAGACTCAGACCCTGCGCGCTCATCGCGTCTTCGGTCCAACGAGATGCTGCTTCGAGATAGATGAACCCAAGCGGGCTAAGCAGCCGGACAGCGGACCGCAGCGCCGGGGTGGCCAGTTGTGAATCAAAGGGTGGGTCCAGCAAGACCAGATCGACACTGGCCTCTGGCAAGTGGCTCAGCGCGAGCAGAGCATCGACACGTTGCACCTGCACCATGTCGGCTGAGAGTCGCTCCTTGGTCTGGGCCAGTTTCTCTATCAAAGCCGGGTCCCGTTCCAGCAACAGCACGCTTGCGGCGCCGCGTGAGGCCGCCTCGAAGCCCAACGCACCGGTGCCGGCAAAGGCGTCGATGCAACGCCAACCCGTCAGGTCCTGGCCCAGCCAGTTGAACAGCGTCTCACGGACACGGTCCGGCGTCGGCCGCAGCCCTGGCCGATCCAGCACTGCCAGTTTGCTGCGTTTCCAGCGGCCGCCGATCAGCCGCACCTCGCCAGGCGCCTTCTTCGTCGATGCTCTCGCCGATGCCTTTGGCGCTGCCGCCCTGCTCTTCATGCGTTGAGCTTAGCAGGCGGTCCGCTGGCCGACGGCTCAAAGCCCGTGATCAGGAACTGTTGCAGGCCTTGCTGACTGTCGCGGGCGAGAAGGGAGGCAGCATGGCGTGGGCCGGTCAAGGCGACTCAGGTCGGGCAGCCAAAAATTCTGATGGCGTGCAAACCGTGATGCCGCGATACGGGTCCAGGGCCAGTAGGTCCGCGTCCCCGGTGACGATGCACACAGCCCGCGCATCGATGGCAAGTGCCAAAAACTTGTTGTCCTTCGGGTCACGGCAGTCGTACCGGCCAGCCTCAAGCACCGCGGGATGGCAGGTACAGTCGCTCGTCGTCATGTGTCGTTCCCCTTCATGTGGCACACAGGGCCGGCAGCACTTCACCGATCGGTCCGCGCAATAGCGCGTCGGCCAGCGCGTCCATCGGCGTCGGCTGGTTGTTCATGATGACGACGCGCGCACCGGCATCCTTTGCCACTGGAACAACACTCGCAACCGGATAGACCTGCAAGGTACTGCCGATTGCCAGCAGCAGGTCGGCTTCCCCTGCGACCGACAGGGCGCGATCGATGACCGCCGGCACCAGGGCCTGTCCGAACGAGATCGTGTCGCTCTTGAGGATTCCGCCACAGTCGCGACATGCCGGATCGGCCTCGCCGGCGCGCACGCGCTCGAGCACATCCGGCATGGGGGTGCGCCGGCCGCAGCCCCAGCACATCACCCGGCGCATCGTTCCATGGACCTCGATGATGCGCTCCCGGGCATGGCCCGCCATCTGGTGCAACTCATCGATGTTCTGCGTGATCAGCGCGTGCAGCTTGCCGCGGCGCTCCAGTTCCATCAGCGCAAGGTGGCCGCGATTGGGTTGCGCTGTCCACGCCGGATGCGCCATGCGACTGCGCCATGCAGCCTGACGCACCTGTGGGTCGGTCAGGTAGTTCTGCAGCGTCGACTGCAACTCGGCGGCAGGGTTGCTGGTCCACACGCCCTGCGGCCCGCGAAAGTCAGGGATGCCGGACTCGGTCGAAATCCCCGCCCCCGTCAGCACGACAACGCGCCGGGCCTCGGCGATCCAGGTCCTGACGAGGTTGATGGGATCGAAAGGCGGCACGTTCGGGACGGGTGTTGGTGGTTCGCCGGGATGTTAGCGTTGGCGGGATCTGCCGCACCCTGCGCGGTGAGAGAATCGCCGCACCGTTCTGTCTTTTGGTTGAAACGTGAACCGCCCCTGCGCCCTGATGCTGCGCCCGGCCCGAGTGCAAGAGGCCCGGGAGATGGCTGAGATGTCGCGCAAGCTGATCGAGACCGGGCTTGCGTGGCGCTACACGCCACGGCGGATGACGGCGCTGATCAGCGACCCCGAGACAGTGGCACTGGGCGCCTATGACGGGTCGCGCATGCAGGGGTTTGCCATCATGCAGTTCGGCGACGTTCACGCGCATCTGGCCCTGTTATGCGTGCAGCCAACTCAGCAGCGGCGGGGCGTCGGCCGGCGCCTGATGGAGTGGTTGCTCGAGTCGGCCAGGGTGGCCGGCATCGATTCGATTCGGCTTGAGCTTCGCGCTGACAATGCTGCAGCCCTGTCCTTCTATCGCCGGCTTGGCTTCACCGAGACACAGATGGCGCCTGGCTACTACGACGGTCAACTTGCAGCGCGCCGAATGACTTTGCTGCTGCGCGCGGCGACGTCATGAAGCGTCGATCGAACAACTGACGTTGCGAGTCAGGTTGTCCCGCCCACCACCACCGTCACCATCCGGTCCGGCTGCAGCTTGCGCGCGAACGCGGCCTTGACGTCGGCGGCGCTGATTCTCTCGATGCGCTGGGTCCAGGTCAGCAGATAGTCCAGCGACAGGCCGTTCCAGGCGATGTTGGCGACATTGCCGAGCAGCTTGCGGTTGCTGTCGACCAGCAACGGGAAGCCGCCAATCAAGTTGTCCTTGGCCGCCTTCAGTTCATCCTCGGTCGGCCCCTCGGCGACGAAACGCCGCAACACGTCGCGCGCCACCTGCACCGCCTGCACTGCCTGATCGGGTCGTGTCTGCAGCCCGAGCGTGAACGCGCCGGCGTGACGGCCGGGCGAAAAGTAGCTGTACACGCTGTAGCTTAGTCCGCGTTTCTCACGCAGCTCGGCGAAGAGTTTGGACGTCATGCCGCTGCCGCCAAGAATGTGGTTGCCCACGGTCAGGGCGAAGAAGTCCGGATCGTCGCGTTTGAATCCAGGTTGGCCAATCAGCACATGGGCCTGCGCCGAGGGAAAGGGCAGCGGAAAATCTCCGCCCTGTTGCAGCACGGCGACCTCGGGAACCTCGGGCAGCGGAGCGCAGCTGGCCGAGGAGCCCTGCGCCAAGCGCGACAACAGCGCAGCGGCCAACGGCTCGGCCTGCGCTCGCGTGAGTGCACCGACCATGCTCAACTTGGCCCGGCAGGGTTGAATCAGCGAGGCGTGCAGCGCGCGCATGTCGGCAACGTTGATCCCGGCCAGCGACTGCTCGGTGCTCTGGTAGCCGTAGGGATGGTCCCCGTACACGGCGCGCGCAAACTGCTTGCCGGCAATGCTTGCCGGCCGCGTCGCCGACTCTTTCAGTGAGGCGCTGATCTTTTCGCGCTCCCTTTGCCATATTTCCTCTGGGAACGCCGACGCACCGAGCTGGCGCGCGGCCAGTTGCACGGCCTGGGTCAGCAGGTCCGGGTAGGTCAATGAGCGCAACGAGAAACTCATGCGATCACTGCCGGCACTGGCGCCGAACGATGCGCCAAGGTCGGCCCAGGCCTCGCTGAGCTGGTTTTCGTCCAGCGCCGGTTGAGCGCCTTGCGCAGTCACCCCGGCTGAGAGCATGCGGGCGGTTACGCTGGCCAGTCCGGCCTGGCCCGCAGGATCGCGGCGCGACCCGGCGTCAAAATCGATCTGCACGTCGAGCATGGGAATGGATGGACTGGTGATCAGGTAAACCTGCGCGCCGCTGGGCAGGGTCCAATGCTGGATCGGCAACTGGGCCCAGGCCTTGCCGCTCAGCATCGTTGCAGCGACGATTCCGAGCCCGCCAAAACAGCAGCGCCAAGACATCGATGGGGTTATTGATGGCATGAACTTCAATCAGTGACGGGCGCCGGCCGGCGCGGCACGTGGACGGCGATTGCGATCGATCGGTTGCGGCACCAGGGTGGCCACCGTCAGCTGATCGTCCCCGAAGTAGCGCGCCGCCACGTCCCGCACCTGCTCCGCCTTGACCTGCCGCAGCCGTTGTATCAAGCGTTCGCCGGCGTCAACGGGGAAACCCTGGATCCAGTATTGGCCAAGCTCCCTGGCCTGCGCCATGATGGAGTCGAGTTGGTAGATTTCATTGGCCACCCAGCGCGTCGTGACGCGTTTGAGTTCGGCCTCGCTGACTCCCTCCTGCGCGACCTTGCGGATCTGATCGCGCAGCGCCTGCTCCAACTGCCTGGGGTCGATCCCGGCAGCGGGCACAGCGCTCAGCGTGAACAAGTTGGGCCCGCGACCGTACAGGTTCTGCCAGGCGCCAACGCTGTCGGCAAGCCGCTTCTCACCCTGGACCAGCGCCCGGTCCAGCCGGGCGCCGTCATAACCATCGAGAATCGCCGCCAGCACGGTGAGCGCCAGCGCGTCATCGCTTGCCGTCAAGTTCCGCGCCGTCGCGCCTGCCTGCTGCGATAACTCGGTCGCGACCAGGCCCGGGGTCCGAAACACCAGCACAACGGAGGCCTGCTCAGCCGGCGCCTTGAAATCGATGCGGCGCAGGCCCGCTTGCGCCGGTTCCAGTCTTGGCTTGCGCGGCGGCACCGCCCTGGCTGGGATCGAGCCGTAATACTTGTCGGCCATGCGCCGCACCTGAGCAACGTCGACATCGCCCACCACCACGACGGCAGCGTTGCCCGGGCTGTACCACTTAAGGTAGAACTCGCGAGCGTCCGTAGCGGTCATCGCATCCAGATCGCTCATCCAGCCGACGATCGGGCGCCGGTAGGGTGAGGCCAGGAAGGTGCTCGCCATCAGCGTTTCATGCATCAGGGCCCTGGGACTGTCCTCGGTACGAAGCCTGCGCTCCTCCTTGACCACCTCGAGTTCGCGCAAAAACTCGTCGTCAGCCCATTGATTGCGCGCAAAGCGATCGGCCTCCAAGCGCATCACATCTTCCAGTCGAATCGATGGAACCTGCTGGAAGTAGCCGGTGTAATCCTTGGAAGTGAAGGCGTTGTCGCGCCCGCCCAAGGTTGCAACGCGGCGCGAAAACTCGCCCGGCTTGAGCTCCGCAGTGCCCTTGAACATCATGTGCTCGAGCACATGGGCCACACCCGAAGTGCCATCAACCTCGTCCATCGATCCGGCGCGCACCCAGAGCATCTGCACGACAGTCGGCGAACGGCGATCGGGCTTGACGATGAGCGTCATGCCGTTGGCCAGCGTGAACTGCTCGGCCTGGATCAACGCCGCCGCCTGGTCCTGCGCGCCCCCCTGTTGCGACAGCAGCAACAGAGCACCAAGGGCCAGCGTGCGGCAGGCCATCAACATGCGTTTCATAGAATCCTGTGAGTCAATGCAAGGCCTCATGTTCAGTTTTTTCAGAAAAAAACCCGCCAAGCTCGCGTCAAGCGGCGCGGAAACGGACCTGCCCGATCGCTTGGTTCCCGCGCCCGAGCCGGCCCCGGCCCCGGCGACAGCGCTTGAGCCGACCCTGGCGCCAGCGCCCGAGCCGGCCCTTGCGCCAGTCCAGACCGACCGCAGAGGCTGGATCGAAAAACTTCGCGCCGGCCTGCGCAAGACCGGCTCAGGGCTTGCCACGGTGTTCACCGGGGCCCGGATCGACGATGCGCTGTACGAAGAGCTGGAATCGGCGCTGCTGATGGCCGATACCGGCGTCAAGGCCACCGCTTTCCTGCTGGACGAATTAAAGCGGCGCGTGAAGGAAAACAAGGCTCAAGACCCCAACGTGGTTAAAAAATTGCTCGCCGACGTCCTGACCGAACTGCTGTTGCCCCTGCAAAAAACCCTGGCCATCGGCGCGCATCGACCCACGGTGATCATGGTAACCGGGGTCAATGGCGCGGGAAAAACCACCTCGATCGGCAAATTGACGCATCATTTTTGCGCCGGCGGCGCCACGGTGCTGCTCGCCGCCGCGGACACCTTTCGCGCCGCCGCAAGGGAGCAGTTGGCGGTCTGGGCCGAACGCAACGCGGTGGAAATCATCAGCCAGCAGGGTGGCGACCCGGCTTCCGTCAGCTACGACGCGGTCTGCGCTGGCAAGGCGCGCGACAAGGACCTGGTGCTGGTGGACACGGCCGGACGCCTGCCGACGCAACTGCACCTGATGGACGAACTCAAAAAGATCAAGCGCATCATTGCCAAGGCGGACGCCATCGACAACGCGCAAAGCTCGGCCCCGCACGAAATTCTGCTGGTAATTGACGGCAACACCGGGCAAAACGCCCTGGCCCAGGTGCGGGCCTTCGACGACGCGTTGCAGCTCACCGGACTGATCGTCACCAAGCTCGACGGAACGGCCAAGGGCGGAGTGATCGCCGCGATTGCCAGGGAGCGACCTGTTCCCATTTACTTCATCGGCGTCGGCGAGAAACTCGAGGATCTGCAAACATTCGACGCGGCGGAGTTCGCACAGGCTCTGCTGGGTTGAACTGCGAATGCCAACCATGCTCCAAAAGAAGACTTCATTCGCCTAAGAAGCGCGGCCATCCGTTCGACCAAGCCATTCCATCCCAAGAACTCCCGACAAACCCTGAGCGGGACTGGACTCCCAACCCATGCAAATGCACACTTTTCACGCGCCCGCCCTCACGCGCCGCCGCCTCTTTCTCCTGCTGGCCGCCTGCTCCGGCAGCATGGCCGGCGCGCAGACCGGCGCTGGCTGGAGCGCGATCGAGTCCCGCGCCAGGGGACAAACGGTCTACTTCAACGCCTGGGCCGGAAGCGAACGGATCAATGCCTACTTGCAATGGGCCGGCGCCGAGCTACTGGCGCGCCACGGTATCAAGCTCGAACATGTCAAGGTGACCGACACGGCCGACGTCGTGAAACGGGTGCGCAGCGAGAAGGGCGCCGGCAGGCTGAGCGACGGAACGGTGGACGCGGTCTGGATCAACGGCGAGAACTTCCTCGCCATGAAGCGCGAAGGCCTGCTGTTTGGACCCTTTGCCGAGACCCTGCCCAATTTTCAGTACGTCGATGTTCTGGGCAAGCCGACGACACGGATCGATTTTTCCGAACCGGTGGAGGGCATGGAGGCGCCCTGGGGCATGGCGCAGCTAACGTTTTTTGCCGATCGCAAACGGGTCGCGAACCCGCCGCTCAGCATGGCTGCCCTGCTCGATTTCGCACGCGCCCACCCGGGTCGGGTCAGCTATCCGCGACCGCCCAATTTTCATGGCACCACCTTTCTGAAGCAGGCGCTGATCGAATTCAATAGCGATCGCTCGGCGCTGTATAAGCCGTACGCGGTCGAGGCGTTTGCCACGGCGACGGCGCCGCTTTGGTCCTGGCTCGACGCCTTGCATCCACACCTGTGGCGCAACGGAAAGCAGTTTCCGCAGAACGCGGCCGCGATCCGGCAGATGATGGCCGACGGGGAACTGTTGTTGGCCCTGACCTTCAACCCGAACGAAGCCGCAAATGAGATCGCCGCGAAACGATTACCGGAGACGGTGTACAGCTACCAGCCAAGCGGCGGTTCGATCGGCAACACGCATTTTCTTGCGATTCCGTTCAACACGCGTGCCAGGGAAGGCGCCCAGGTGCTGATCAACTTCCTGCTGTCGCCCGAAGCCCAGGCACGCAAGGCCGACATCGGTCACTGGGGCGACCCGACCGTGCTGGCCATCGACAAGCTGCCGGCGGCGCAGCGTGCGCAGTTCACCAGCAAGTCGATGCCAGGCCAGTTGCAGCAGGTGGCACCGACCATTCCCGAACCCCATGGCAGTTGGGTCGATCCGCTTGAACGCGAATGGCTGCGCCGCTACGGCATCTGAGTCGTTTCGGCGCCCTGCCCTGGCCGGCGCTGCTGCTCGGTCTGGTGCTTGCTCTGCCTCTGGCCTGGATTGGCTACTGCGCCGCGCTTGAGGGCTGGAACGCATCGGCCTGGCGCACCCTGCTGTCGGACCCGCAGCTACCCCCTGCCGCGGCGTTGAGCCTGTGGACCGGGCTCTGCGCCAGCGCTCTTTCGGTGGCAATTGCCGCATGGCTGCTTTCACGCAGCTTCCCGGGACCGGCCTGGAGCCGGCTGGTTCGCGCCCTTGCCCCCATGTTGGCGGTGCCGCATGCGGCCTTCGCCATCGGCCTGGTGTTCCTGATTGCGCCAAGCGGCTGGTTTCTGCGCGCGCTATCACCCTGGGCCACTGGCTTTGAGGCGCCGCCGCCTTGGGCGACGACGCAGGACCCCTGGGGCCTGGGACTGATCCTGACCCTGGTGGCGAAAGAAGTCCCGTTCCTGCTCTGGACCGCCGCCACCCAGTTGCAGCGCCCCGACGTGGCGAAAACCTGGACCCGGGAGTTGCAACTGGCTGCCAGCATGGGCTACAACCCGCACCGCGCCTGGTGGCGCGTGCTCTGGCCGCAACTCTGGCCGCGCATGTGGAGCCCGCTGCTGGCGGTGTTTGCCTACAGCCTCACCGTGGTCGACATGGCGCTGGTGATTGGCCCGACCTCGCCACCGACGCTCTCCGCGCTAGCCTGGCAATGGTTGCAGGATGCCGACCCAGCCATCAATGGCCAGGGCGCCGCCGCGGCCTGGCTGTTGGCGCTCATTGCGGGTCTGCTCGCAGCGCTGCTCTGGCCCCTGCCGCATCTGGCGCGCTGGCGCAGCCATTGGACCAATGGCAAACGTGGCAGCCCTGGCGTATCAACCCGAGTTCGGCCCAGGCGCTGGCTACCCTGGCGCAATCGGCTCGATGGAGGGTTCTGGATCCTGCTTCTGGGTTACCTCATGGTGATGGCGGCTCTTGCGCTCGGCAGCGTGGCGGGCGTTTGGCCATTCCCCAGGTTTTGGCCCGCCAGCTTGAGTCTTGAAGCCTGGCGCTCGGTGGCCAGCAGCAGCCAGACCCTGTTGAGCACGGTCAGTCTGGCCCTGGCCAGCGGCATGGCGGCCCTGCTCTGGTCGCTGCTCTGGCTCGAGTTCGCGCCCGGCCCTTGGGACGTGGCGCTGCGCCGCCTGATTTACCTGCCCTTGCTGCTGCCTTCGGTGCTATGGGTCGTTGGCCTGCACCAGTTGACGCTGGCCTGGGGCCTGGATGCGCGGTGGACTGGCCTGTGGCTGGCGCATAGCCTGGCCTGCGTGCCGTATGTGCTGATTGCGCTCAGTCCGGCCTACCTGGGGTTCGACCAGCGCTACGCCCAGGTGGTCGCGTCGCTGGCGCATGGCCGCGCAACCTTGTTGCTGCGCGTCAAGTGGCCTCTGCTAAAGGCCTCGCTGGCCGCAGCCTTTGCGGTGGGCTTTGCCGTCAGCGTCGCGCAGTACCTCCCGACCCTGTTCATCGGCGCCGGCCGCTTTGCCACGGTAACCACCGAGGCGGTGACGCTGGCCTCGGGCGGACAGCGTTCGCTGAGCGCGGCCTACGCCTGGCTGCAGTGGCTGCTGCCGGTGTTGATGTTCGGGCTGGCTGCCTGGGTTGGGCGTCCGCGCCGTTTTGGCGCGCCGATCAACGCCAAACCCTGGGCCGCTGCATGATGCACCGGGCTTCAACCCTCACCCCAACCCTCCCCCTACCAAGGGGAGGGCAAGGGAGGGGGTCGGGCGCCCAACAAGAACGCAATATCGCATGAGCCTGCAAATCGACGTCAAGCGGCTGGCGCTGGGCGAGCGCTCGCTGATCAGCGAACTGCACATCAAAGTTCCAGCCGGTGTCGTGCACACGGTGATGGGCGAGAGCGGCTCGGGCAAATCGACCCTGCTGGCAGCCATCTGCGGCACGCTGGCGCCCGATTTCCGGTTCGAAGGGAGCGTCTGGCTGGACGGCCAGCGCATCGACGACTGGCCCACGCAAACGCGCCGGGTTGGCATCCTGTTTCAGGACGACCTGTTGTTTGCCCATATGACAGTGCGTGAAAACCTGCTGTTTGCCGTTCCCGCTGGCCCCAAGGCAGGGCGAGAGGCGTTGGTGCAGACGGCCCTGGAAGACCTGGAGATGCCCGGCTATGCTGCGGCCGATCCGGCCACCCTCTCGGGTGGGCAGCGCTCCCGCGTCGCGCTGATGCGCGCCCTGCTGGCCGAGCCGCGCGCCCTGCTGCTGGACGAGCCATTCTCCAAACTCGACGCTGCCTTGCGCCAGCGCATGCGCGAGTCCGTCTTTGCCCTGGTCCGTTCGCGCAACATCCCAGTGCTGCTGGTCAGCCACGATGAAGGCGACGTCGCCGATCCGGCGTATCTGACACGGCTTTAGGTTTGCGGCATCGCTGGCCCACAATTCACCATGCTCGACGCCCCAGCCACGGCCCTGATCAAACCGCTGGTGCGGGCCTGCGCAAGCCTGCTGGTGCGAGCTGGCTGCCGCGCCGACCAGGTCACGCTGGCCGCGTTTGCCGTCGGCATCGCGGCGGCCGTGTTGATTACGCAGCAGCTTTACCTGGCGGGTCTGGCGCTGATCCTGCTCTCCAGGTTCGGTGACGCGCTGGACGGCGCGGTGGCGCGGGCCACTCGTGCCACCGATCGCGGTGGGTTCCTCGACATCGGGCTCGATTTCCTGTTCTACGCCAGCATCCCGCTGGCCTTCGCATTTGCCGACCCGCAACGCAACGCGCTGGCCGCGGCTGCGCTGCTGGCTGCCTTTATCGGCACCGGCTCGACTTTCCTCGCCTTCGCCGTGATCGCCGCCAAGCGCGGCCTGGCCAGCGCCGCCTATCCGAACAAGTCGTTCTACTTTCTCGGCGGACTGACCGAAGCCACCGAAACCCTGATCTGCTTCGCCGCCATGTGCATCTGGCCGCAGCATTTCGCGCTGCTGGCCTGGCTGTTCGCGGCGCTCTGCCTCGTCACGACCGGCACGCGGCTGTGCTGGGGCTGGAAGTTGTTCGCTGATCAGGATCAATGAATCAAGTACCGGACGTCAGGCAACAAACTGGGCTTCGCCATCTGCTGCTGGTCGGCGCCGGCCCGGCCCATATGTGGGTGCTGAAGCAGCTTGGCGAATCGCGGCCGGCCGATCTGAAGATTTCGCTGGTGGCGCCGGCGCTGCCGGCAATCCACCCGCGGCTGCTGGCCGGCTGGGTCTCCGGGCGGCATCCGTTGCAGGACTGCCTGCTGCCGCTCGAAGCGTTGGCGCGAGTCAGCCAGGCGCGCCTTTACGCCAGCCCCTGCCAGGCTCTGGACACAGCGAAGCGGGTCTTGCAGTTGACCGACGGTCAAACCTTGCCGTTTGATCTGCTCAGCCTGGACACCGAGGCCCATATGGGCCGCGCCCGGGCCGAGATCCAGATGCCCGGAGCGCGGCAACACGCGCTGTTCCTGCATCCGATGGCGCTGTTTGTCTCGCTCTGGCCCAAGCTGCTGGCGCTGGCCGGGGAGCGGGCCATTCACGTCGTGGTGGTCGGCGGCGAAGCGGCCGGGCTTGAACTGGCGCTGGCTGTTGCCGGCACCCTGTGCAAGCCCCATGGCAGCCGGGTAAGCTGGGTCAGTGAAACGGATCTGGCGAGCCTCTTTCCCGCGGCTTCGACGCGCCGGCGCATCGAAGCTCGGCTGCGCGAACTGCGCATCACCATGCTGCAGGCAGCTTGCGTCGGCATCAGCGACTCCGAGGTGTCCTTGAGCAACGGCGCCCGACTGCTCTGTGACGCGCCGATCTTGGCCGGCCCGCGTGGCGTGCCGGATTGGCTGGCCAGCAGCGACCTGGCGCTCGACGCCTGGGGCCGGGTGCTGGTGGACGGCCAAGCGCGCAGCCGCAGCCAGTCCCATGTGTTCGCGGTCAACCATGCCGCCAGCAGCGACGGACGCGGCGCTGGCTACCCGGACCGAGCCGGCCCGAAACTGCTGCGCGCCTTGCGCGCCAGCTTCGACGGCAAGGGCCGCCGCGTCGCGGCGGGTGAGCGGCCCGGTCGCGCCGACGAGGTCCAAATCCTCACCTGCGGCGAGCGGGAGGCGCTCGCCAGTTGGCGCGGTATCGGCGTCGGCGGCTGGGTTGTCGGGTCCGTCAAACAGGCTCTGGACCGGCGCTTCATGCGGTCGCTGGGCAGCGCCTGACGCGCCACGCCGCGCCGGTTTGTCGGCGTGGCATCATGCGCCCTGTTCGACCGCCCACGCAGTTCCGACCGTTTCCAAAGATCTCGCATGTTGCACCGCCCGCTGCCGTTACCCCTGGTCGCGACGCCGCTGGCCTGGCTCGGCGCTTGCGGCTGGTTGCAGGATGTTGACCATGATGGTCCGGACGCGCCCATGGCTGCTCCTTTGGAACGCCCGGCTCGCAGCGCCTGGGTTCTGAGTCCGGACCGGACCGGCCCAACAACACTTTTGAAAACGCCCGCCACTTGAGCTACAAGAAACTCGTCATCCTGGCCTTGTTCCTCCTCGGCGTGATCGCGTTTTTTGTGTTTGACCTGGGACGCTTTTTCAGCCTTGAGTACATCAAGGAAAGCCAGCAGAACTTTGCCGCCTACTACGATCAACGCCCGGCACAGGTCACGCTGATCTTCTTTTCGATTTACGTCCTGGTCACCGCGCTGTCGCTGCCGGGCGCGGCCATCATGACGCTTGCCGCCGGCGCGAGCTTCGGCCTGGCCTGGGGCACTGTCATCGTGTCATTCGCGTCGACACTGGGCGCCTCGCTGGCCATGGTGTCGGCCCGCTACGTCCTGCGCGACGCGCTCGAGCGCCGCTTCGCCAAGCGCCTGATTGAAGTCAACAAGGGCATCGAGAGGGAAGGCGCCTTTTACCTCTTCACCTTGCGGCTGATACCTGCCATCCCGTTCTTTGCCTTGAACCTGTTGCTGGGCTTGACGCGCATGAAAACCTGGACCTTCCTCTGGGTCAGCCAGCTTGGCATGCTTGCCGGCACGGTGACCTATGTCTATGCGGGCACCGAGCTTGCGAAGATTGATTCACTGCAGTCAATCATGTCGCCTGGCCTGGTCGGCGCATTTGTTCTGCTCGGCGTGCTGCCACTGCTCACGAAGAAGATCGTTGATGTGGCCAGGCGTCAGAAGGTCTATGCGCGCTGGAACACTGTTCGCCCAAAGACCTTCGAGCGCAACCTGGTGGTGATCGGCGCTGGCGCCGGTGGCCTGGTCGCTGCCCTCATTGGCGCGGCCGTCAAATCCAGCGTGACGCTGGTCGAAGGCAACAAGATGGGTGGCGACTGCCTGAACTTTGGCTGTGTACCGAGCAAGGCGCTGATCAGATCAGCCAAGCTGCGCCATCAGATCGCGCATTCGGCCAACTACGGCCTGGCCAGCGCGGGCAGCGAGTTCAGTTTTCGTGAGGTGATGGCGCGGGTCCGCAAGATCATTGCCGAAGTGGCTCCGCATGACAGCGTGGAGAGGTTCACCGGCCTGGGCGTGGAGGTGCTGCTGGGCCACGCCAGGATCGTGAACCCCTGGACCGTGGAGGTCAGCCTGAATGACGGCGGCAAGCGCTCGCTGACGACGCGCAGCATCGTCATCGCCGCCGGCGCTGCGCCGTTCGTTCCGCCGTTGCCGGGCCTCGAAGCCGTCGGCTATGTGACCAGCGACACGATGTGGGACGAGTTTGCCAAGCTCGACGAAGTGCCGCCGCGCCTGGTGGTGCTGGGTGGCGGGCCGATCGGCTGCGAACTGGCGCAGGCCTTCGCGCGGCTCGGCTCGCAAGTCACCCAGGTCGAAATGGCGCAGCGCATCATGTTGCGCGAAGACGAGGAGGTGTCGGCGCTGGCGCGCGAGGCCCTGCAAGCCGATGGCGTGACGGTACTGATCGGGCACAGGGCGGTGCGCTGCGAGCAGACCGGCAACAGCAAGGTGATCATTGTCGAACACCAGGGCCAGGAAATCCGCATCGAGTTCGACGCCCTGTTATGCGCCGTGGGCCGGGTGGCCCGGCTCTCCGGCTATGGGCTGGAGGACCTGGGCATCCCGGTGCAACGCACCATCGAGACCAACGAATACCTGCAGACGATTTATCCCAACATCTATGCCGCGGGCGATGTCGCCGGCCCGTACCAGTTCACCCACACGGCGGCGCACCAGGCCTGGTACGCTTCGGTCAACGCCCTGTTCGGCGACTTCAGGAAGTTCAAGGTCGACTATTCGGTCATTCCCTGGTGCACCTTCATCGACCCCGAGGTAGCGCGGGTCGGCCTGAATGAGCAGGAGGCGCTGGAGCAGGGCATCGGGTACGAAGTGGTGAAGTACGACATTGCGGACCTGGACCGCGCCATTGCCGACAGCGAGGCGCGTGGTTTCGTCAAGGTTCTGACAGTGCCGGGCAAGGACCGCATTCTTGGCGTGACGATTGTCGGAACCCACGCTGGCGACTTGCTCGCTGAGTATGTCCTTGCCATGAAGCACGGGATCGGGATGAACAAGATTCTCGGAACCATTCACAGCTACCCGACTCTGTCAGAGGCTAACAAATACGCTGCCGGCGAGTGGAAACGCGCGCACCAGCCAGTAAAACTGCTTGAATGGGCTCGGAAGTTCCATGACTGGAAACGTAGATAGCTTGAGACTGAGTCGCCGAAATATGCTGGCCTGGACGGCAGCGTTGGGCGCTCCCTGGATTGTTGCCTCAGCCTTGAGCCAGAGCGGCGGCGCGCTGGACCAGAGTTATGCGACCTGGGACGGGCTGTTGAAGAAACATGTTCGCTGGCTTGCCGATGGCAAGCAAACCCGCGTCAACTACCGCGGATTCGCCATGGATCGAGCCGAACTGCAAAAGGTACTGGCCGAGTGGTCAGTGTTGACGATGACGTCTTTCGCCGCGCTGACGCGGGAGCAGCAGATGGCCTTCCTCATCAACGCCTACAACGGCTTCACCGTTGAGCTGATTCTCACCAAGTACCCCGATCTCAAATCGATCAAGGATCTCGGCGGCTTTTTTTACACCCCGTGGAAGAAAAAGTTCTTCAGGCTGCTCGGTGAGGAGCGCTATTTGGACTGGATCGAGCACGAGCAACTGCGGCCGAACTATGCCGACCCGCGTCTGCATGGGGCAGTGAACTGCGCCTCCCTCGGTTGCCCGGCATTGCGTCCCGAGGCCTTCACTGCCGCCAAGCTGGAGGCCCAGTTGGATGACGGCATGCAGAGGTTCATGGCGGACCGAAGCCGCAATCGCTATGCGGGCGGGAAGGCTGAGATCAGTTCCATCTTTGATTGGTTTCGTGAAGATTTTGAGAAGGGCCACAAAGGCTTTGACAAGCTGGCTGACCTGCTCGCCCGCTACGCCGATCAGTTGGCCGACGCGCCAGCTGATCGCGAGCGACTGAAATCGGGACGGGTGATGATCGGTCATCTTGAATATGACTGGTCACTCAATGACATCGGGCGCTAGCGATGAAAACTGTCACCTCCCCACGCACGCTGGTCCTTTTCAATTACGACTGGGATGAGATCGGCTTTGCCCGGCAGCGACAGGACTTTCCCTGCGACAGCGAGGGTTTCGACCTGTTCTCATTTCCGAGCAATGCCCAGCTTGCCTGGTTCAGCATGGAAAGCTTTGTCGAGCGGCTACGGCGCCGCTCAAAGCGCGCGGGTTGGCAGGCGGTCATCTCCAACCATGAGCAGTTCGGCGCCCTGGCCGCGGCCATGCTGGCCGAGCACATGGGCTGGCCCGGCACACCGGTGAACGCCGTCCTTGCCTGCCAGCACAAACTGCACGCGCGGCGCGTTCTGCAACAAGTCTGCCCGGATGCCAACCTGCCGTTCGCCGCGCTCGAGGCTGCCTATGGCGAAGCAGCCCCTCACGGGCTCACCTTTCCGCAGTTTGTGAAACCCGTGAAGGCGGCATTTTCGGTGCTTGCCAGCACGCTGCGGAACTGGCAGGAACTGCAGTCCCACACCCGCTTCGGGCCCTGGGAGCTGTGGGTCATTCGCCGTCTGGTCGAGCCTTTCGAGAAAGTCGTGCGCCAGCGCCTGCCCGAAGCGGGAACCGCGCACCGCATGCTGCTGGAGCAGCCGATCAAGGCGGCGCAGTACAACATGGACGGTTATGCGTTTAAGGGATTGGTGCACGAGATCGGCATCGTTCAGGCCGTGATGTACCCCGGAACGGAAGCATTCATGCGTTTTGACTATCCCTGTGCGCTTGCC
>JBCKPH010000047.1:0-19066 GCA_038901755.1 Burkholderiaceae bacterium
CCATCACATTGCGACGTTTGGGGCGGGTCGAGTACCGGCCGATCCTGCAGGCGATGCAGCGCTTCACGGCAGAGCGGAACGAAGCGACGCCCGACGCGCTCTGGGTTTGCGAGCACCCCCCGGTTTTCACCCTTGGACTGGCCGGCAAGACCGAGCATCTGCTGTCGCCAGGTGATATCCCGGTGCTGCGAAGCGACCGGGGCGGTCAGGTGACCTACCACGGGCCGGGCCAGGTGGTTGTCTACGCCCTGGTTGACCTGCGACGCGCCCGCTACCATGTCAAGGAGCTCGTCTACCGGATGGAACAGGCGGTGCTCAAGACCCTGTGCCAGATCGGCGTGACCGGTCATCGCGTGGCCGGGGCACCGGGCATCTACCTGCGACTGGACGACCCCTTTTCGCATGCGGCGCTGCTCGGCCCGGCACCGGCGTCCGAGCGATTTCGCGGACTGGGCAAGATCGCGGCGCTGGGCGTCCGGGTCAGCCGGCACTGCAGCTACCACGGGGTCGCCTTGAACGTCGCCATGGATCTGGAGCCCTTCTCGCGCATCAATCCCTGCGGTTACCCGGGGCTGCGCACCATCGACCTTTCTACAATTGGGCTCGCCACCAGTTGCAGCGAAGCGGAGGATCTGCTCGCCGACAAGTTGGCGACCTACCTCACACCATGACCATCAGCGACAGTTTGAACACCGTGCTGCCGGAACAGTCCGCGACGCCAAGCTACGACCCACGGGTCAAGCAAAAGGCGGCGGCCAAACTGGCCCGCATCCCGGTCAAGGTGCAGCCGGCCGAGTTGCTGAAGAAACCGCCCTGGATTCGGGTCAAGGCCGGTTCACCGAACACGCGCTTCTATGAGATCAAGGACATCCTGCGCCAGAACAAGCTCGTGACGGTTTGCGAAGAGGCCTCCTGCCCGAATATCGGCGAATGTTTTGGCAAGGGCACGGCGACCTTCATGATCATGGGCGACAAGTGCACGCAGCGCTGTCCGTTCTGCGATGTCGGGCACGGCCGGCCGGAGCCGCTGGACCTGGCCGAGCCGCTCAACCTGGCAAGAACCATTGCCAAGCTGAAGCTGAAATACGTCGTTATCACCAGCGTGGACCGGGACGACCTGCGTGACGGCGGCGCGGGCCATTTTGTCGAATGCATCAGGAGCATCCGGGAACTGTCCCCGCAGACGCGGATCGAGATCCTGGTTCCCGATTTCCGGGGTCGCGACGAGCGCGCCCTGGGCATTCTTGAACAAGCGCCGCCCGATGTCATGAACCATAACCTGGAGACCGTGCCGCGCCTGTACCGGGAGGCGCGACCCGGCAGCGACTACCACTTCAGCCTGAACCTGCTGAAAAAGTTCAAGACCTTGTTCCCCGAGGTGCCCACCAAGAGCGGAATGATGGTCGGCCTCGGCGAAACCGACGAGGAAATCCTCCAGGTCATGCGCGACATGCGCAGCCACGGCATCGACATGCTGACGCTCGGACAGTACCTCGCCCCCAGCATGAGTCACCTGAGCGTTCGTCGCTATGTGCATCCCGACACCTTCAGGATGTTTGAGACGGCCGCCTACGACATGGGCTTTTCACACGCTGCGGTCGGCGCCATGGTGCGCAGCTCCTACCATGCCGACGAACAGGCTCATGCTGTCCTTGGATCGTTGGCCTTGACGGCAAACCACTGAGCGCGTCAGGCGCGGATGTCAGCGAACCTGCACGCCCTGGGCGCAATTCTGCTCTGGGCAACACTCGCTCCGCTGGGTGTGTCGCTGCAGCATGTGCCGCCGTTCTTGTTGACCGGACTTGCCCTGCTGATCGGCAGCGTCCCGACCTGGCCGCTCGTCGCGCGCCAGCCGCGGCTTTGGCGGATTCCTGCCAGCACGCTGGCGCTGGGCGTTTATGGGCTGTTCGGCTTTCACTTCCTGTTGTTCATCGCGCTACGCAATGCGCCGCCGGTCGAGGCCAATCTGGTCAATTACCTGTGGCCGCTGCTGATGGTCGCACTCGCTCCACTGCTGCTCAAGGGCATGCGGTTGCGCTGGCAGCATGGGGTCGCGGCAATGCTTGGTTTTGCCGGAGCCGTGCTGGCGATCACGGCGGAGAAGTCCCTGGCGGGCGCCTGGTCCTGGGGCTACCTGGCCGCCCTTGGGTCAGCCTTTGTCTGGGCCAGTTATTCACTATGGACCCGTCGCGTCGCACCATTTCCGACCTGCGCCGTCGGCCTGTTTGGCCTGGTGTCGGGCGTCCTGTCTCTGCTCTGCCATCTCTGGCTTGAGCCCTCCGTACCCATCACAGGTGCGGACTGGGGGCGCATCGTCCTGCTCGGCCTAGGCCCGCTTGGCGTCGCCTTTCTGCTCTGGGATCGGGCGCTCAAGCGCGGTGACGCACGCCAGATCGGCATCCTGAGCTACTTGACTCCGCTTCTATCCACCGCGCTGTTGCTGATCGCGACCGGACAACGCTTTTCCACCGCCATTGCGGTCGCGACCCTGCTCATCGTCGGCGCAGCGGTTCTTGGCACAAGGAAGGCCTAGCCGCGCTCTGCATCCCTGGAGCCTGTTGACACCTGGAATGTTGGTGCGCAAAGGTCGGCTTTTTCAGGTGTCGAGCAGACTTGCCGGCTCCTCGGCGGCAATCACCTCTTTAGCCCAGCCGCGCAGGCGCGACACATCGGCCCGCAACACCTGCTGCTTGACCGCCAGAATCTGTGCCGGATGCATGGAGAAGCTGCGCAGTCCCAGGCCCAGCAGCAGCCGGGTCATCGCCACGTCGCCCGCCATCTCGCCGCAGACGCTGACACCCTTGCCATGCGCGTCGCATTGACTGATGGTTTGCGCGAGCAAGTTCAGCACGGCCGGATGCAGCGGATCATAGAGATGAGCCACTGACTCGTCGGCGCGATCGATCGCCAGGGTGTACTGGATCAGGTCGTTGGTACCGATCGACAGGAAGTCGAAATACTTCAGGAAGGTCGGCACCATCAGCGCCGCGGCGGGAACCTCGATCATCGCGCCCAGACTGATCGGGCCGTAGGCGATGGCGCGCTTGTCCAGTTGGGCCCGGGCCCGCTCAACCAGGGCCAAGGTCTGCCGAATTTCACTCGGATGGGCCAGCATCGGTATCAACAGGTTCACCTTGCCATGCGCCGCAGCGCGCAGGATGGCACGCAGCTGCGTCAAAAACATCATCGGATCGGCCAGACTCCAGCGAATGGCGCGCAATCCCAGGGCCGGATTCAGATGACCATCGTCGCGCTGATCGCGTTCCTGCGCCCCGCCCAGCGGTTTGTCGGCACCCACGTCAACGGTCCTGATGGTGACCGGAAGCCCCTGCATGCCTTTAATGGCACGCCGATACGCCTGGTACTGCTCGTCCTCATCGGGCAACTTGCCATGCCGTCCCATGAACAGGAACTCGCTGCGGAACAGTCCGACCCCGACCGCGCCCGCCTTTAACGCCATGTCCGCGTCCTCGGGAAGCTCGATGTTCGCAAGCAGCTCGATTTTTTGGCCGTCCAGCGTCACGGAAGGACGGTGCAGCAGGCGGCGCAGTCGATTGCGCGCGGAATCAACCTGCTTTTGCTTGGCGCGGTACTCGGCAAGGATGACAGGCGAGGGATCAACCAGCACCAACCCGGCGTCCCCGTCAACGATCACCCAATCGTCCGGCCGCACCAACTGACTGCCGACGCGCGCGCCCACCACGGCCGGAATATCCATGCTTCGGGCGACGATGGCCGTGTGTGAGGTCTTGCCCCCGAGGTCCGTCACGAAGCCGGCAAATATCCCCTGCTTGAATTGCAGCATGTCCGCCGGCGACAGGTCATGCGCCACCAGCACGAGCGTCGCCTCCTGCCCATCCTCGAGCAGCGGTTCGCCGGACTTTGAACGGCCCGGCGGGCGCGACCTTTGGCGTGCCGAGGACGCAGTGGGCACATGAAGGGCAACCCCCTTCATGTAGCGCAGGATCCGGTCCACCACCTGCTCGAGGTCCGCCTTGCGCTCGCGCAGGTACTCGTCCTCCATCTCGTCGAACTGACGCGCTATCACCTCGAGTTGGGTCGCCAGCGCCCACTCGGCGTTGTAGAGCCGCTTGCTGATCCAGTGCTTGACGCCGGCAATCAGCATTTCGTCCTGCAGCAGCATCAGATGCACATCGAGCAGGGCGCTTAGTTCATGCGGCGTGTCCTTCGCGTCCATCTCGACCAGGCCATGCTGCAGCCGGTGTATTTCGTCCATCACCGCGTTGCGACCGGCGCGAACCCGCTCGATTTCGGACTCGATTTCAGATTCCGCGATGAAATAGTGCGCGACGTCAGCACGGCCGGAAGCGACCAGCACGGCGCGTCCGATGGCAACGCCCCGTGATACCGCCAGACCGTGAATCGAGAAGCTCATGCTGAACAGGCCCTAACTCACTCACTTTCGCCGAACTTGTCGGCGATCAAGTTCAGCAACGCAGCCATCGCCTCCTGCTCGCCCTCGCCATGGGTTTCCAGTTCGACGGCGCTGCCAATTCCGGCCGCCAACATCATCACGCCCATGATGCTTTTTGCGTTGATGCGCCGGTTGCCCCGGCTCATCCAGACCTCGCACGGGAAGCTTCCCGCCAGCTTGGTCAGCTTGGCCGAGGCACGCGCATGCAAGCCCAACTTATTGTTGATGGTCGTCGTGGTTCGGATCATGTTGGCGTTTCGGCTGATTTTGCGGTGCCGTGACACTGACCTGCATGACGCCCTGTGTCGCGCCCGCCATGGCTCGCATTACCAGGGTATCGAGTGGCTCATGCCGGTAAGTCATGGCGCGCAGCAGCATCGGCAGGTTGGCGCCGGTGACAAGCCGGGTTTCGCGGCCGGCCACCAGCTTTTGCGCAACGTTGCAAGGCGTGGCTCCAAACACATCGGTCACCAAAAGAACGCCTGGGCCGCGCGGCGCGGCAATGAGTTGTGCCAGGACTGAACGTGCTGTGGCCAGAGATTCCTCAAGCGGTGTATCGGGCAGGATATCGACGGCCGCGACCCACTGGGCGTTGTCCGGGAACACATGAAGCACCCCCTGCCGCAGTGCCGAGGCAAGCGGCGAGTGGGCAACGATAAGGATGCTGTTCATCCGGCGGAATTATCCCTTGTCAGGTGAGCGAACCAGAGGTAGCTGATCACGCAGCAGAACAGCAGAACCGACATGGCCAGCTGGAAGGCCATAATTTCCGCCACCGCCAAGGACTTGAATCCGTCGATCAGGATTCCGATGCCCCATTGGACAACGAAAACGCCACAGAAGAGCACCAGGTTGAAGGCCGACAACGCGCGGCCCGCCAGTGCCGGCGGGAAAGCCAGTCCGATCGCGGGTTGCGAAAGCGTCACGACCGAGCAGGTCATGCAATAGAGCGCCCAGCCCCACCAGCCACCGCTCGGGCCAAGCAGAATATTTGCCAACAGAACCAGAAAGCTCACGGGCAAACCCCGACGCATCAGGCGGCTGGCACCCCAGCCGCGCCGCACCAGGTAGGGATTGACTGCACCCCAGCACCAAAAGGTGCACAACATGCAAAGATTGATGAGGAACAATCCGGTGGCGGACTCAAGCGGCGTCGCCCCGACAACTCGGACCAGCCAGGGACCGGCCCACAGGGTCTGAATCGCCAGCAGGGCGCCGTAGCAGAAGAATCCCATCGGCATCAAGGCGCGAAAGTACGGATGGCGCCAGACCTCGGCATAGCCAGCGCTGGACTGACCTTCCTCCATGGGCAGGGCCGCTTTCCATGGCGGCACGCGCCACAGGATCAATCCGGCTGCGACAACAATCAGAAGCGCCAAACCAAGAAACAACGCTCGCCAGCCGAACAGGGGCAGCAGCCATTGGACGGGAAGCGTCGCAGCCAGCATCCCGAGCGAGCCGGTCATCAGCATCCAGGAATTGACACGAAGTTGTGTCGTCGCCGAGTACCAGCGACGGTAGCCCGTCAACGGCGCCATCAGACAGGCAGCGAATCCTGCCCCACATAGAATTCGCGCGGCAAACAGACCGGCAAAGCCCTCGGCCTGCGAAAAGATCACGCAACCTGCGATGGCCAGGGTCAGGAACGACAGCTCGACCCGGCGCGGACCGAAGCGGTCGAGCCAATGCCCCATCGGCATCTGCAGGGCCGAAAAGCCAAGAAAGTAAGCTGCAGCCAACAGACCCAAATCACCCGCGCTCAGCGACAGCTCCAGCGTAAGGGTGGGCGCCAAAGTCGCCGTGATCGCCCGCACCAGGGCCGAGAGCAGGTAGGCCGCCGCAAAAGCGAGGAAGACCAGGGTTGACTGGCGCTGTGAAAGGATGGGGCTCACTGAAGTTTCAAGCCGGCGAAGTCTGATGCGCCTGCAACAGGCAGGACTCAAAGGTACGGGCCGCCCTGGCCGGTTGCGGCGAGCGGCGCGTGATCATCTGGAAGGTATTCCAGATACCGACCTGGAACTGGTCCAGGACGGAGAGTTTGTCTACTTTCACAGCATCGCAAGTAAACCGCGACAATAAACCATTTTTCGGAACAACATAACCGTCCACAATCACCCATACCCGATCAGGAGACCTTCATGGATATGACCGACACCCAGCATGTTCAGTCCGCGCAGGCCGGCCGCACCGACGCGGAATGGCTGAGCGCGCACTGGATGCCCTACACCGGAAACCGAGATTTCAAGTCGCGTCCGCGGCTGCTGGTTGAAGCCAGTGGCTGCTACTACACCGACGGCGACGGTCGCAAGGTGTTCGACGCGCTGTCAGGTCTGTGGTGCTGCGGCCTGGGCCACAGCCGCAGCGAAATCACCGAAGCCGTGAGCAGGCAGATCGCAAAACTTGACTACAGTCCGGCGTTTCAATACGCCCATCCACTGTCCTTCGAGTTGGCCAACAAGATCAAGTCCCTGATGCCAGCCGGCCTGGAACATGTCTTCTTCACCGGTTCGGGCTCGGAAGCGGTTGACACTTCGTTGAAGATGGCGCGTGCCTACTGGCGCGCCAAGGGTCAGGCCAGCAAGACCCGGCTGATCGGCCGGGAAAAGGGCTACCACGGTGTCAACTTCGGGGGCATTTCGGTCGGCGGCATCGGCGCCAATCGCAAGCTGTTCGGGCAGGCTGTCGAAGCCGATCACATGCCGCACACCCAGCTCAAGAAGAACAACTTCTCGCGCGGCATGCCCGAGCACGGCGCCGAACTTGCCGACGAGTTGCTCAACATCATTGCCCTGCATGACGCGTCGAACATTGCCGCCGTGATCGTCGAGCCATTCTCCGGCTCGGGCGGGGTCGTGGTTCCGCCCAACGGTTACTTGAAGCGACTGCGCGAAATCTGCACTGCCAACAACATCCTTCTGATCTTTGACGAGGTCATCACCGGCTTTGGTCGCGCCGGTGCCTACAGCGGGGCTGAGGCGTTTGGCGTCACGCCCGACCTCATGAACATCGCCAAGCAGGTGACGAACGGAGCCCAACCACTGGGCGCGGTGGTTGCGACGAGGGAAATCTACAACGCCTTCATGACAGCGGATCTCCCGCCTTACATGCTCGAATTCCCCCACGGTTACACCTACTCGGCGCACCCGGTAGCCTGCGCCGCGGGAATAGCCGCGCTCGATGTCCTGGTCAAGGAATCGATGATCGACCGGGTGAAAGCCATGGCACCGTACCTTGAGCAGGCGGTGCACAGCCTCAAAGGTACCAAGTTTGTCAGCGACATCCGCAACTTCGGCCTGGCCGCAGGTGTCACCATTGAGGCCATTCCCGGGGAACCGGCGCGCCGACCCTACGAGATCGCCATGCGCTGCTGGGACAAGGGCATGTACATCCGCTACGGCGCCGATACAATCCAGATGGCTCCGCCCTTCATCGTGGAGAAGCAGGAGATTGATCGGATGATCAGTATTCTGGGTGACGCGATCAACGCGCAAACCTGATTTGCCGCCTGGTTGCCGCGCCTGTCCGGAGGCGCGGACTTGCCCGGCATCGCTGCTGATGCAAGTTGCATGAAGCTTGCAGCGAAAATGCCGCCCATGAGCTCACTCGGCGGCATCCGCATCCTTGACCTTTCCCGCGTCCTCGCCGGTCCCTGGTGCACCCAGACACTGGCCGATCTGGGCGCCGACGTTATCAAGGTTGAAAAGCCCGGGACCGGTGACGACACGCGCGGCTGGGGCCCACCCTTCCTGAAGGATGACGCGGGCCAGGACACGGCCGAGGCGGCCTATTACCTTGGCACGAATCGCAACAAGCGCTCGCTGACCTGTGACATCTCGCTCAGCGAGGGCCAGCGCCTGATCAAGCAGCTGGTGCCGCACTGCGACATATTCATCGAGAACTTCAAGGTCGGCGACATGGCCCGCTATGGACTGGACTATCCGGCCCTGAGCAAGATCAACCCTCGCCTGGTCTATTGCAGCATCACCGGGTTTGGCCAAACCGGGCCGTACCGGGAGCGGGCCGGCTACGACTTCGCAGCGCAAGGCATGGGCGGCCTGATGAGCCTGACCGGAGAGCGCGACGAGCTTGGCGGCGGGCCGCAAAAAGTGGGCGTCGCCGTGGCCGACCTGTTCACCGGCATGTACGCGACGGTGGCGATCCTGGCGGCGCTCCGGCATGTCGAGAAAACCGGCGTTGGCCAGTACCTGGATCTGGCATTGCTCGATACCCAGGTCGCCATGCTTGCTAATCTTGGGGCCAACTATCTGGTGGACGGAAAGATTCCCGGGCGCGCCGGAAACACGCACCAGAACATTGTTCCGTATCAGGTGTTCGAGGTTCTGCCAGCCACGGGTTCAGCCGACGCTTCGCGCGATCACCTGATCCTGGCCGTGGGCAACGACCAGCAGTTCGCCCGGCTTTGCAGGGTGGCGGGTCGCGAGGATTTGGCCAGCCATCCGGATTTCGCCAGAAACCGGGATCGGGTACGCCATAGGGACAAGCTCGTGCCGATTCTTCAATCCATTTTCAAGACCCGAACCAAGGCCGACTGGCTGGCGCAGTTGGAGGCCGCCAAGGTTCCTTGCGGCGCGATCAACAATCTGGCCGAGGTCTTCGCCGACCCGCAGGTGCAACAGCGCGAAATGGTCACCCATTGGCAACATCCACTCCAGCCAGGGCTGCGCCTGGTGGCGAGTCCGATGAAACTGAGCGCTACGCCTGTCGAATACCGGCTGGCGCCACCTCTGCTGGGGCAGCACAGCGAGCAGATCCTGCAGGAAATCCTCGGGCTCGACGCGTCGGAGATTCAACAGCTTCGTTCTGGCGGCGTCATTTAGCAGCCGATGGACTCGTGCTGTCCGGCCGGGTCAAACACAAACCAGACGACCGGCATAAGACCTATTTGAGCAAGCCGAATACGCGCTTCACGATGGCACTGCTGGCTGCGGCCGGGTTCTGTCGCAGTTTCTTTTCCTCCTCGCCGATGACGAAATAGAGCCCATCGAGTGTCTTCCTGGTGACATAGGTCTGAATGTTCGCGTCTTCCTTTCTCACCAGACCGACGCCGGCCGCCTTCGACGCGACCTGGTTGTACTTCCCGGCCAGGCCGACTTTCTCTGTTGCCTTGGTCACCACCGGAAGGAAGGTGGAGGAAAGGGGCACTCGCGTCTTGTCGGCGAAGAAGCTCGTGACCGAGGTATCACCTCCCGTCAGAATGTTCTTCGCATCGCTCACCGTCATCGACTTGACCGCGCCAACAAGAAGATTCTTTGCCAGCGGAACCGCCGCTTCCGCCGCCCGATTCATCGACGTCACAAGCTCGTCCACCCGCTTGCCCTGGCCAAATGCCTTGAGCAGTTTCGCCGCGTCTGCCAGGTAACCAGGCAACGGAATGCGAACTTTATCGTTCCCAAGGAATCCATCCGTCTTGCCAAGCAATCCAATCGCAGCCAGTGCCCCCGCTTCCAGCGCTCCCTTCAATCCGCGGGACGCGTCCTGGTCGGTAACATCGCTTAGCGAAAGGGCAAAAACGCGTTGCTGGGCGGCAAGTAGCAGTATCGAAACCGAAGAGTAGGTAAACAGTCGACGATCCATGTCAATTCCTCTCGCAAAGCGAAGTCTCTATGTTGCCGCAATCGTAGCGGTCCGGCGCTGGCCGGCTGGGCATTTCTGAGCCTGGGCGGTCCGGCGGCCGCGCCCAATTCCGCATTTGTTCTGCTTGACGGCTCAAAATCGACGACGGCAGACTTCAAGGGCAAGGTCACCCTGGTGAACTTTTGGGCCACCAGCTGCGTCACCTGCATCAAGGAAATGCCGCAGATCATCGCCACCTACGACAAGTATCGCCCAAGGGGCTATGAAACGGTGGCTGTTGCGATGAGCTACGACCCGCCGAGCTACCTCGTCAACTATGCCGAAACCAGAAAATTGCCGTTCAAGGTCGCCATCGACAACACCGGCCGGGTCGCAAAGGACTGGGGCGACGTGCAGCTTACGCCGACTACCTTTCTGCTGAATCGGCGCGGAGAGATCGTCAAGCGCTACGTCGGCGAACCCGACTTTGAAGCGCTGCACCTGCTGATCGAAAAGCTGCTGGCGCAGAGCTGAGCGGAGACGGCCCGCCATTGGGCCGCGGTTTTATTTGACTTCAGGGAGCACCGGCAGGGAACGCAGGTAGGCGATCATGGCGTCGAGATCCTGGGGCGTGAGCTTGCTGGTCGTGTTTTGCACCACTTCGCTCATGGTGTCCGCCGCCACGTCCCCTTCCGGCGTCACGCCAGTCAGTAAGAACTTCTTCAGGTCGGCATCGCTCCATTTCTTCAACCGGGTCGGCGTCAGGTTCGGGGACCGACCCTCGGGGAGCTTGGCGCCAGCGAGCTGTCTGTCCAACCTGGGACCGCCCAGGAAATTGCGCGGGGTGTGGCATTCGCCGCAATGACCAAGGACGCGCACCAGATAGGCGCCGCGGCTCACCAAGGCAGAGGCCTGTGCCGGCGGCATGAATGGCGCCGGTGCGAAAAACAGCCATTTCCAGAAAGTCACCAGGAAACGCCAGCCGAAAGGAAAATTCAGTTCGTGCGCGCGATTGGCACGGTCGATCGGAGGCAGGCTCCGTAGATAGGCCCAAAGATTCTGGATATCGCCGTCGGTCATCCCGGAGAACGAAGGATAGGGAAAGGCCGGGAAATAGTGGGCACCGTCGGGACGCTCGCCAAGGCGAATCGCGCGTCGCAGGTCCGCTTCGGTCCAGGCGCCCAGGCCCGTTTCCCGATGCGGCGTGATGTTCGGGCCGTAGAACGTACCAAAAGGCGTATCCAACGCGCGGCCGCCAGCGAACGGGATCGAACCGGGCCTGGTATCCGTGTGGCAGCCAACACAGCCGGCGGCTTTGGCAAGGTATTGGCCCTTGCTTACATCCCCCTGCGCGAAACCGGGCGTGACGCCAACACACAGGGTTATGACGCATGCCAGTACAGCGAGACGGCCCATCACAGCCTGGTCATACACATCGTGGATCAGGTCGACCGCTCCCGGGGGCGGCGAGGCGCCGTGGCGCGTCACCGCCACATGACCTCAAGCGCTACTGAACCCGGAATCGCCACTCGATGGTGGAAAACGCTTCGTGACAGGAATTGCAGGCGCGACCGACACTTCGTACTGCAACGCCGGCGGCGGCCTTGTCTCCAGCACGTGCGGCAACGCCTAGCTTCTGCACTTCCGCCTGCGCGGCGTCGATTCCGGCCTTGAACTTGGCCGCATCCTTGTACACCTCTTCCTTGGCTCGGGTGTTCGCGTTGCCAATTGTGGCCGGCTGGAAATCGTCCCAGGGAAGCTGCAACAGCACCGCAAGGTAGTCCGCGTTGCGCTGGATGATCGCCGGGTCGTAGGGGGAGCGATCCTGCACCATGGCCAGCATCGGGCCCAGGTATTTGCCCTGCAGGGCCATGGCGCCTTTGCGATTCGCAACCAACTGGTTCGGATTGGCCTGAGCCAGAATTTCGGTAACCATTCCACAACCCAGCGTGAGCGCAACGATAGATGTCCAAAGCCTATTCTTCATGGTGGTCCTCTTGTTGATGGTCGAAATTGGAAGCAGGGTCGCTGGGTACACCGCTCATTGGCCCCTAGTACGATGACACACTCGCCGGGCCGACTTGTGTGCGAATCTCACCGCCCGGATTTCTCGCGGTATGCAGGTTGACATACCACTTGCCAGCCATCAGGTCGGCGGCTTGCGCGGCGGTCAAGGTCGCCTGGCCCTGGATCGGACTGTCAAGGCCGCCCTGGAATGGAACCACCGGAGGCGCGTTCTGTCCGGCCATGGCGTTGCCATGGAAATGGCCGGCGCGCAGCGGGCCACTCACGCCGGAGTAGGTCACTTTCCACGTCAACAGGTTGGTTTCCTTGTGAAGTGTCGCCTCAACCGTCCCGGTGCCGTCGGAGCTGACGGCAGGCACTTCGCTGGCTCCGGAGAGTTTCCCGGTTAGGCGCACCGTCTTGTCAGGCGCCATCATGGCGCAAGACGTGACCAGCAAAGCGGCCATCAAGAGAACACCGATGCGGCGAATCAAATATCTCGTCACGTTTTGCTTCTGTTCGATAAAAGGGGTTGACTGATTCGCCGTCAAAACTGGCAAACGGTCAACGTTCGACTTGCAACAGTTGGTGGTTGAGTGAGCGAAAGATTGAAAGTTCGACGGCTTCGCTCACATCAGGGAAACTCCCTAGGAATGGACTTGGCAATGATCGCAGCGCGGCCGGCATGAGCTGGGCGCCATTGCGCTCGTCAGCAGCCCGGTCCTGCCGGTGGAACGTATCATCCGTTGCAGGGCACCCATGTTGACTTCTGAAAAGCTAAGGTTCTAACGCGTGTGCGGCCGGTTCGAGTATCGTGAAAACCCCGATCCTGGGGTGCGCCGCGTCTGGCGAGACGTCTGGTCAGCGCCAGGCGAGGTGGCGCGAATCGCTCCTTGCGTCAGAGCTTCAGTTGCGACAGCATCGTGCCTGCATCACTGACTTCGAACTTTCCCGGGCTTTCCAAATTTAGCGCGACAACCCTGCCGTCCTTCACCAACATCGAATAGCGCCGGCTGCGCAGGCCCATCCCGGCAGCGCTTCGATCCAGCGCAAGTTCGACCGACCTGGCAAAGTCGGCATTGCCATCGCCTAGCATGCGAATCTTGCCTACCGTCTTCAGGTCGCGCGCCCAGGCCCCCATGACATAGGCATCGTTGACGCTGACGCACCAAATTTCGTCCACCCCGGCAGCCTTCAACTCGCTGAATTTCTCCAGGTAACCCGGGACGTGTTTGGCCGAGCAGGTGGGCGTGAACGCGCCAGGAAGAGCAAAGACGACAATGGCCTTGCCAGCGCTCGCCTTCGCAACATCGACCGGATTTGGGCCGACGCTGCAGCCCTCGCCTTCCACCTCCGAGTACTCCAATAGCGTGATCGCGGGGAGCGTATCTCCAACTTTGAGCATTCTCAACCTCCTGGAACGGCGAACAAAACAGGCGCGAAAACTTGTGGCAACGGCCGACTGAAAACGGCCCGCAGTGCAGGCCGTGCTAGATCATCTTGCAGCGTTGCGCGGCAATGGGACGAGGCCGCCGTCAGACGGCCGCAGCCTTTTCGACCAGGCGCGTGACCACCCAGTTCTTGGTTTTCGAGATGGGGCGCGACTCGGTAATTTCAATCACGTCGCCCATCTTGAACTCGCCTTTTTCATCGTGTGCGTGGTATTTGCTGAACTTGCCAACAATCTTGCCGTAGAGCTCGTGCTTCACGCGCCGCTCAACCTGTACCGTCACGGTCTTGGAGCGCTTGTCACTCACCACCTTGCCGATCAAGGTGCGTTTCAATGGAGGTTTCGTGTCCGTCATGTCTGGGATCCTTGCTTGCCGGCCTGCTTTTGAACCAGGATGGTCTTGGCGCGGGCTATGTCACGGCGGGTCGCACGCATGCTCGCCGTGTTGTTGAGTTGCTGCGTTGCCTTTTGCATGCGCAATCCAAAGAAGGCCTTCTGCAGATCCTTCACTTCGTTCTCCAGCGCGGCAACGTCTTTCTGTCGCAAATCGGAAGCTTTCATTCTTCAATCTCCTGGCTTATTGGCCAATCATTCGTGACACGAAGATGGTTCGCAGCGGCAGCTTGGCAGCGGCCAACCGGAACGCCTCCCTGGCCAGCTCTTCGGGAACACCGACGATTTCATACAAGACCTTGCCGGGCTGAATCTCGGCCACGTAATACTCCGGATTTCCCTTGCCGTTGCCCATGCGGACCTCGGCCGGTTTCTGGGAAATGGGCTTGTCCGGAAACATCCGGATCCAGATGCGACCGCCACGCTTGACGTGACGTGAGATGGCGCGACGGGCCGACTCGATCTGACGCGCAGTCAGGCGGCCACGGTCAATCGATTTGAGGCCGAAATCACCAAAGGCCACGGTGTTGCCACGCGTTGCGATTCCGGTATTTCGGCCTTTTTGTTCCTTGCGGAATTTTCTGCGGGCGGGTTGCAGCATAGCGAGTCTCCGATATTCAGGGCCGTTCCGTCAGGCCTTGTTGCCGTCAGCTGCTGCAGCTGGCGCGGCGGTTTTGCGAACGCGCTTGACGGCGGGTTTCGGCGTATCGGCGCCAGCTGCCGCGCCAGTTGCCTCGGCCGGCTTGTCACTGCCGTCGGCCGGTGCGGCACCTGCAGGGCGGCGGGCGCCGCGGCTCGCCGGGCGCTCGGCCCCCGGACGCACGCCGTCACGTGTATCGCGACGCGGACCGCGCGGACGACGCTCCTCTTCGGTGCGCGGCTCGGCGGCGGTCGGCGCGTCGTTGCGACCCAGCGTGTCGCCCTTGTAGACCCAGACCTTGACGCCAATCACACCGTAGCTGGTCTTGGCTTCGGAGGTTCCGTAATCGATGTCGGCGCGCAGGGTATGAAGCGGCACGCGCCCTTCACGGTACCACTCGCAACGCGCGATCTCGATGCCATTGAGCCGGCCCGAGGACATGATCTTGATGCCCTGCGCGCCCAGGCGCATGGCATTTTGCATCGCGCGCTTCATGGCGCGGCGAAACATGATGCGCTTTTCCAACTGCTGGGTGATGCTGTCAGCGATCAGCTTGGCGTCAATCTCGGGCTTGCGCACCTCTTCAATGTTGACCGCAACCGGCACGCCAAGGCGGCGACCCAACTCCCGCTTGAGATTTTCAATGTCTTCGCCCTTCTTCCCGATGACCACGCCCGGACGGGCCGAGAAAATCGTGATGCGCGCATTTTTGGCCGGACGTTCGATCAGGATGCGCGACACCGCGGCGTTCTTGAGCTTGCTCTTCAGGTACTCGCGCACCTTGATGTCCTCGGCCAGCATGCCGGCAAAGTCGCGGTCGTTCGCATACCAACGCGAGGACCAGTTGCGGCTGACCGAAAGCCGAAAGCCGGTGGGGTGAATCTTTTGTCCCATAACTTCCAGACCTTTCAGTTGCCAACCGTCACGTACACATGGCACGTGGGCTTGCTGAGTCGGTTGCCCCGCCCCTTGGCGCGCGCGGTGAAGCGTTTGAGCGTGGCGCCCTGTTCGACATGGATCGCCTTGACTTTGAGCTCGTCAATGTCGGCGGAGTCGTTGTGTTCGGCATTGGCGATCGCCGACTCCACGACTTTGCGGATGATGACAGCGGCTTTTTTCTGGGTGAAGTTCAAGATGTTGAGGGCCTGATCGACTTTCTTGCCGCGAATCAGGTCCGCCACCAGTCGACCCTTGTCGACCGAAAGGCGTACGCCACGTAGAGTTGCACGAGTTTCCATGGTGAAGCCTTATTTCTTTTGCACTTTCTTGTCCGCAGGATGGCCCTTGAAGGTCCGGGTATGAGCAAACTCCCCCAGCTTGTGGCCAACCATCTGGTCGGTGATGTAGACCGGAATATGTTGCTTGCCGTTATGCACCGCAATCGTCAAGCCGATGAATTCAGGCAGCACCATGGACCGGCGCGACCAGGTCTTGATCGGCTTCTTGTCCTTCGTCGTCACAGCCCGGTCCGCCTTGAGCGTCAGGTGATGATCGACAAAAGGACCTTTTTTAAGCGAGCGAGTCATTGGCTACACCTTACTTCTTGCGTCGCGACACGATCATGACCTGCGTGCGCTTATTGTTGCGGGTCCGGTAGCCCTTGGTCAGGTTACCCCATGGGTCGACCGGGTGCCGGCCTTCGCCAGTCTTGCCCTCGCCACCGCCATGTGGGTGATCGATCGGGTTCATCACAACGCCACGCACGGTCGGACGGATGCCCATCCAGCGCTTCACGCCGGCCTTGCCCAATTGGCGCAGGCTGTGCTCTTCATTCGCCACCTCACCAATGGTCGCGCGGCATTCAATGTGAATCTTGCGAACTTCGCCCGAGCGCATGCGGACCTGGGCGTAGGTGCCCTCTCTTGCCAGCAGCGTCGCTGAGGTGCCGGCAGAGCGGGCGAATTGCGCGCCCTTGCCAGGCTGCAATTCAATGCAATGTATGGTGGAACCCACCGGGATGTTGCGAATCGGCAGCGTATTGCCGGCCCGAATCGGAGCTTCGGCGCCACTCATCAGCGGGGCGCCCACTTCCAGGCCTCGCGGCGCGATGATGTAGCGGCGCTCACCGTCGGCGTAGCAAACGAGCGCGATATGGGCAGTCCGATTCGGATCGTATTCAATGCGCTCGACCTTGGCCGGAATGCCGTCCTTGTCGCGCCGGAAATCAACGATGCGGTAATGGTGCTTGTGGCCGCCGCCCTTGTGCCGGGTCGTGATGTGGCCGTTGTTGTTGCGCCCGGCCTGCTGGAACTGGGGCTCCAGCAGCGGCGCGTAGGGTTCGCCCTTGTGCAGGCGCTCGCGCGACACCTTGACCAGGCCACGGCGGCCCGGTGAGGTCGGTTTCATCTTGATGACGGTCATGATTACGCAGTCTCCCCACCCAGGTTCAGTTCCTGCCCGGGCTTGAGCGTTACATAGGCCTTGCGAACATTGTCGCGACGACCGAATGACTTGCCGAAGCGCTTCGCTTTGCCCTTGGTGTTCAGCACCGCCACAGCCTTGACTTCGACCTTGAACATCAGTTCGACGGCGGCCTTGATTTCGGGCTTGGTTGCGTTTTGCAGGACCTTGAAGGTCACGGTATTGCTCTTTCCCGACACCAGGGTGGCCTTTTCCGATACCACCGGCGCCACCAGAACCTGCATCAATCGCCCAGCGTCGAAACGGGGCTTGTGGTTCACCTCGCTCATGCGAACATCTCCTTGAATCGGTCCATGGCGCCCTTGGTCATCAGTACTTTCTTGTAATGGATCAGCGAAACAGGATCGGCGTGACGCGGTTCGACCACCAGCACATTGGCCAGGTTTCTTGACGCCAGGTAAAGATTCTCGTCAACCTCTTCAGCGATCACCATGACCGACCGCAGGTTCATGGCCTTGAACTTTGCCGCCAGCAGTTTGGTCTTCGGCGCGTCAAGTTTGAGCGCATCCACGACCGCGAGGCGCCCTTCCCGTGCCAGTTGCGACAGGATGGCCGCCATTCCGGCCCGGTACATTTTCTTGTTGATCTTCTGGGTAAAGTTTTCGTCCGGGCTGTTCGGAAAAATCCGTCCGCCGCCACGCCACAGCGGTGACGAGGTCATGCCGGCGCGAGCCCGCCCGGTTCCCTTTTGCTTGAAGGGTTTCTTGGTCGAGTGCTTGACCTGGGCGCGGTCCTTCTGGCTGCGGGTGCCCTGGCGCGCATTGGCCTGGAACGCGACCACGATCTGGTGCACCAGGTCTTCGTTGTAGGCGCGACCGAAAACGGTCTCTGGCACGTCGACCTTGGACGAGGCCTGGCCCTGGTCGTTCAGCAGTTCGAGTTGCATCAGTTCGCCCCTTTCGTCGCCGCCGGCGCCTTCACGGCAGGGCGTACCGTCACGAAACCGCCTTTCGATCCGGGGACGGCGCCACGGATAAGAAGCAGTTGGCGGGCCTCGTCAATCCGAACCACGTCGAGGTTCTGCGTCGTTGCCGTGACATCGCCCATGTGGCCCGACATCTTCTTGCCCGGAAAGACCCGGCCTGGATCCTGCGCCATCGAGATCGAGCCCGGAGCATTGTGGGAGCGGCTATTGCCGTGGGAGGCGGGCTGGGACCGGAAGCCGTGCCGCGTGATGGCCCCGGCAAACCCTTTGCCAATGGTCGTGCCCTGGACGTCGACCTTCTGGCCCACGGAAAAAACCTCGGCCACGGGCACGGTCGCTCCGGGCTGGTACTTCGCCGCCGTATCGGCCGTGACGCGGAATTCCTGAATCAGTTCACCAGCCTCAACCCCAGCTTTTGCGAGGTGGCCAGCAGCCGGCTTGGAAACACGCGATGCCTTGCGCGAACCAAACGTCACCTGCAAGGCGACGTAGCCGTCGTTCTCTTGGGTTTTGACCTGGGTCACACGGTTATTCGATACATCCAGCACCGTGACAGGGACAGCATCCCCATCAGCGGTGAACAGGCGCATCATGCCCACCTTGCGGCCCAACAACCCCATGGAGTTGCTAAGACTCATCTTGTTCTCCAAAACTTTCACTGCGGAGACTGCAATTGGCCGCCGCATTGGAACGTGAAAGACGGTTAAAAATTTCCGACGTTGAGACTTGGCGCGTTAGCCAACCCCGTTCATCGAAGCCCAGCATTCTAGCCCGGTTTTCAAGAACCCACCATGTCGACGTGCTGACAACTGCGCCTCGCAGCGGGTTCTGCCATGCAGGGAGAGGCGGGCAAGGCCTCCGGCGGGCCAGCGCTCCCGCTACTGCAGCTTGATTTCGACGTCAACCCCTGCCGGCAAATCGAGCTTCATCAGCGCATCGACCGTCTTGTCGGTCGGGTCCACGATATCCATCAGGCGCTGGTGCGTTCGGATTTCGAACTGATCGCGGCTGGTCTTGTTGACGTGCGGCGAGCGCAGCAGGTCAAAGCGCTTCATGCGCGTCGGCAAGGGCACCGGGCCCTTGACAATGGCGCCGGTTCGTTTCGCCGTGTCGACAATTTCAGCCGCAGACTGGTCGATCAATTTGTAGTCAAACGCCTTCAGGCGAATGCGAATTTTCTGTTTGGTAGCCATGGTGATTCCTGTAATGAGTTGTGCCGTTGGC
>JBCKPH010000048.1:0-19005 GCA_038901755.1 Burkholderiaceae bacterium
AAGCATGCAGCGGAGCGGAACGTAAAATCGCCGCTCCCCCCATTACCGTCACCTTCCCCCATGTCCGACATCAAGAAAGTGGTCCTCGCCTACAGCGGCGGGCTGGACACCTCGATCATCCTGAAGTGGTTGCAGGACGTTTACCGCTGCGAGGTGGTCACCTTCACCGCCGACATCGGCCAGGGCGAGGAGATCGAGCCGGCGCGCGCCAAGGCGGTGAAGATGGGCATCAAACCCGAGAACATTTTCATCGAGGACCTGCGCGAGGAGTTCGTGCGCGACTTCGTGTTTCCAATGTTTCGCGCCAACGCGCTGTACGAGGGCGAGTACCTGCTGGGCACCTCGATCGCGCGCCCGCTGATCGCCAAGCGGCTGGTCGAAATCGCAAGAAAGACTCGGGCCGATGCCATCAGTCATGGCGCCACCGGCAAGGGCAACGACCAGGTGCGCTTCGAGCTCGGCGCCTACGCGCTGATGCCGGATGTGAAAGTGATTGCGCCCTGGCGCGAGTGGGATCTGCTGAGCCGCGACAAGCTGCTGGCCTACGCTGACCAGCACGGCATTCCCGTGGACTTCAAGAAGCGTAAAGGTGGCGGCGCGCCCTATTCGATGGACGCGAACCTGCTGCACATCAGCTACGAGGGCGGCATCCTGGAGGATCCGAACATCACGCCGGAAGAAAGCATGTGGCGCCTGACCGTCAGCCCGGAAAAGGCGCTGACGAAGCCGCAGATCGTCGAATTGACCTATGCCCGGGGCGATGTGGTGGCGATCGACGGCCAGGCCATGAGCCCGGCCAAGCTGCTGGCCACGCTGAACGGAATGGGCGGCCGGCACGGTATTGGCCGCCTCGACAAGGTGGAGAACCGCTATGTCGGCATGAAGAGTCGCGGCTGCTACGAAACGCCTGGCGGCACCATCCTGCTGGCCGGGCACCGCGCCATTGAATCCATCACGCTGGACCGCGAGGTGCTGGCGCTGAAGGAGGATCTGATGCCGCGCTACGCACGCATGGTCTACAACGGCTACTGGTTCAGTCCGGAGCGCTTGCTGCTGCAGGGCCTGATGGACGCCAGCCAGGCCAGCGCCAACGGCAAGGTGCGCCTGAAGCTGTACAAGGGCACCATCATGTGTGTCGGGCGCGAGAGCGAAAGCGACAGCCTGTTCGACATGAAGATCTCCACCTTCGACGACGATGGTGGCGCCTACAACCAGGCCGACGCCGCCGGCTTCATCAAGCTCAACGCACTGCGCCTCAGAATTGCCGGCAAGTTGCGAGCGGCGCGCAAGGCCAAGGGTAGCCGGAGCAAGGCCTGAGGGCGGGCGCGCCAGCGAACGCCCTCAGTTCACGATCACCATCGGCACCTTCTGCACCAGCGGCAGGCCAGCCTCGCGCCAACTGGCCAGACCGCCGCGGTACCAGTACACCTCCTGGTAGCCGGCCCTGACCGCGCGCAGCGCCGCATTCACCGCCAGCCAGCAGGTGGGGCCGGCACAGTAGAAGGCCAGCGGCTTGGCCTTGTCCGGCGCCACCAGGGCCAGCATGGTGCGAAACCGTTCGTCGTAGGCCGCTTCGGCCTGTTCGTCCACCAGCGCCAGACCACCGTTCCAAAAGAACACAGCGCCGGGCAGCATGTCCCGACCTGCGATGTCAACGTCGATCAATAGTGGCCGGTTGGTCGACAACATTCTTTCGACCAGAGCCCCGGTCTGAACCGTCTGCATGCCCGCGAGCCGGATCGGCGTCGGGCCGGTCAGGCGCTCGCTGCGCGGCGCGTCCGGCGCAGCCACACCAGCGTCGCGCTCCTCGTCGGCCCAGGCTGCGCGCGCGGGCGCCGCTAGGTTGACCAGGGCCTGTTTGGTCTGCTGCTCGGACTCCAGGTAGTACTGGTTCAGGTCGTGCCGGTCAGTCAGCGCCAGCCGGCACAGCTTGGGGCTGCTCTTGTCGTGGTTGCAGGCATACAGGGCGCCGGCCGCGGCCAACAAGGGCGAACCGGAACCGGCACGCCAGGCATAACCGGCCCGGGTCGCGCCCAATGCGAAGGCGCGCGATTCGACCTGCTCGAGCCAGCGCGTGGCGCCCTGAGCGACTTGCGCTGCGCAGTTGCTGGAGCGCCGGCACATGGTCGCGGCCGCGCCCACGATCGCGGCGACCGGGTCGCTCACCTCCTGCTCCAGTGTGCGGCCGAAGAACACGTAGCGCGGCTTGAAGGCGTCCGGCAGCGCCAACGCCACCGTCTCCGCCGCGGTCACCACACCCAGCGACAGTGCGTCCTTGCCTTCATGTGAAATGCAATCCTTGCGCGGCGTGCTGCCAGCCGGGCAAAAGAACGGAACACGCAGGTTCTCGTTGTTGCGCTGCATTTCGCGCACCCTCAAGAAGCCGTCGGCATCGGTGATGCCGTACAGAGCCTGCGACATCAGAACCTCGTTGAAGCTGGCGCCAAAACGCTGCTTGTAATAGGCGTACATCTGGGGTTGCAGGGCTGGATCGACCTCCCGGGTGCTGCGCCGGTGCGCGCCATGAAACCCCACCATCGTCATCTGTGGGTTCACGCCGCTGGCGAATTGCCGCTTGGCCCCGGCCATGAACAGAATGGAACAGGCCGACATGCAGCGGCCCACTACCAGCGTGCGCAAATTGAGCGGAACGATCAGCCTGGCGATGCTCATTGCCACGCGCAACTGCCCTCCGGGCGAGTTGACCAGCACAATCTCGGTGACGCCTGGCGTCGCCAGTGCCGCGCTGAACTTCTGCAGGTCCCCCTCTTCACCGATCGGTCCGGTGGCGAAGATGCGCTCGCCATGAACCTCCACCGTCATCGCGCTCGCGCTCCCCGCCAGCAGCAGAGCCAGCAGCAGAACCGCGCCAACGCGCTGCAGCAGCAGGGAGGAATACGGACTGGCCTGGCCTTTGCGGGCTCGGCGGGTGCTTGAACCGGGCGCGGCGCTCACACCACCACCAGCTCGGGCTCGAGCATGATGCCAAAGCGCTCGTAGACGCTGGTCTGGATCGCCTTGGCCAGGGTCATCACTTCACCGCCGGTCACCGGATTCTTCGTGCCGCCACGGTTCACCAGCACCAAGGCCTGGCGCTCGTGGACGCCGGCATTGCCAATCGATTTGCCCTTCCAGCCGCAGGCGTCGATCAGCCAGGCCGCCGCCAGCTTGACTGTGCCATCGAGCAGGCGGTAGTGCACGATGCGCGGTTCGCGCGCGATGATGTCGGCACACTGCTCGCTCGACACCGTTGGGTTCTTGAAAAAGCTGCCGGCGTTGCCGATCTGCTTCGGATCCGGCAGCTTGGCGCTGCGAATTTCGCAAATCCAGTCAAACAACTGGCCTGGCTCTGGCGCCGTGATCCCGGTCTCGGCCATCTTGCGCTGGATGTCCAGGTAACCGAGCACCGGCTTCCAGGGCTTGGGCAGTCGCAGTCGCACCCGGGTGATCAGCGCCCGATCGGCCAGTCCCATGCCCGTCGTCGCGACACTGGCTGACCCATGCGGCGCGCGGTGCTTGAACGCCGAGTCACGGTAGCGAAACGCGCATTGCGCGGCGTCGAGCGAAAACTCCCGACCGCTCACGAGGTCGACGGCATCGAGCGAATCGAACCGGTCCTGCAGCTCGAGACCGTAGGCGCCGATGTTCTGCACCGGACTCGCGCCGACGGTGCCGGGAATCATGGCAAGGTTTTCCAGACCCGGCAGGCCCTGATCCAGCGTCCAGCGCACCAGGTCATGCCAGTTTTCGCCGGCGCCAGCCTCAACCAGCGCATGACCAGGATGATCCTGCAGCACGCTGCGGCCCATGATCTCGACCTTGAGAACCAGCGAACGCACGTCCCCGGTCAGCACGATGTTGCTGCCACCGCCGAGGACAAACTTCGGCAGCGCTTCAAGTTCCGGATCGCCGACCACCTGCAACACGTCGGCGACGCTGCGCAGGCGTATCAGCACCTGGGCCTTGGCAACGATGCCAAACGTATTGAAAGCTTGCAAGGCTACATTTCTTTCCACGATCATGTGACAATTGTCAGGGAATTTGATCGAGCGCCATGCCTTCATTTGACACTGTGTGCGAAGCCAATCTGGTCGAGCTGCGGAACGCCGTGGACAACGCCAGCAAGGAAATCGGCACGCGCTTTGATTTCAAGGGCACCTCGGCCGCGCTGCTGTTGAAGGACAAGGAAATCACGCTGTTCGGCGACGCTGAGTTCCAGCTTCGCCAGATCGAAGACATCCTGCGCGCGAAACTGGTCAAGCGCGGCGTCGACACGCGCTTTCTCGACATGGGTGAGGCGCAGAAGATCGGCGGCGACAAGGTCAAGCAGGTGCTGCGGGTACGCAATGGCATCGAATCGGAGCAGGCGCGTAAGATCACGCGACTGATCAAGGACAGCAAGCTCAAGGTGCAGGCCACGATCCAGGGCGACGCCGTTCGCGTGAACGGCGCCAAGCGCGACGACCTGCAGGCGGTGATGGCCTTGATCCGGAAGGAAGTCCCCGATCTCCCGCTCAGCTTCAACAATTTTCGCGACTAGACGCCCGGATCAAGGCGATGGCATGAGCAAGGGCTGGATCATCGGATGCTGTGCCTGGCTGTGCGGCTGCTGGCTTGCAACGCCGTCGCTGGCGCAGACCGTTGCACTCTCGGGACTGATGGGACAACGCGCACTGCTGGTGGTGGATGGCACCAGCCCGAAGGGTGTCGCGCCGGGAGAAAGCCATCTGGGTGTCAAGCTGGTATCAGTTGGCGAAGGGCATGCGGTCGTCGACATCGCCGGGAAACGCCAGACGCTGCGCCTGGGCGAGGCCCCGGTCAGCCTGGGGTCGCGCAGCGGCGAAGCGGCCGACAGTCGCATCGTGCTGACCGCCAGCGGCGGCGGCCATTTTGTCGCCAGCGGCCAGATCAACGGCCAAACCGCGCGCATGCTGATCGACACCGGCGCCTCGGTGGTGGTGATCAGTGCGGCGACGGCGACGCAACTGGGCCTAAATTTCAGGAACGAGCCGCAACTTCGCGTCGGCACCGCCAATGGCTCCGTGCTGGCCTGGCAGCTGCGGCTGGACTCGATTCGGCTCGGCGGCGTCACCGTGTTCGGCGTCGACAGCGTGATTTCGCCCGAACCCATGCCCTACGTGCTGCTTGGAAACAGTTTTCTGGGGCGCTTTCAGATGACCCGTGAAAACGATCAATTGACGCTGAGTCGGCGCTTCTAGCACTCGCAATGTCCACCGACCCCGACTTCCCGACCACCAGACCGCTCGGACTGGCCCCGGCACCGGCAGCGGCCGACCTGCCACAAGCCGTGGACGAACTCATCAGGGACCTTGGCGAAATTCTGCTGCATCCGCCTGACGCAACGCAGTTTCTGGCGCGGCTCGATCATCTGGTGGACCGAAAGAGCCAACTGATGCAGGCCGACACCGACGGCGTGTTGTTTGTCCTGTTCCAGAAAGCGCAGTACGACTCTTCCAACTACAGCGCGGCACATGCCCTGCGCTGCGCCGTGCTGTGCCGTCTCTGTGCCGGCGAGCTGCGCATGCGCTCGACGGAGGCCAGCTGCCTGGTGGGCGCTGCGCTGACGATGAACATTGCCATGACGGCGCAGCAAGACGAGTTGGCGGTTCAGGCCGAGCCCCCGACGCCGCAGCAACGCAATGCGATTCGGTCGCACGCGGTACGCGGCCGCCTGCAGTTGGCTACGCTGGGAATCACGAATCAACTTTGGCTTGACACGGTGGCGGCGCACCACGAAATGAACGATCCGCTGCAGGGTGCGGCGCTGGAGCACCCCGCGATCTACCTGCCGCGAGTTCTGGGTCTGGTGGATGGCTACGCGGCGCGCCTGACCCCGCGCGCCAGCCGCCAGGCCCGCGCCGCGATGCAGCTTGTAGCCGGTGCGCACAACCCCGACGTGCCAAGCTACGACGCGGCCTCCGCGGCAATCGTCAAGGCGGTCGGCGTCTGTCCGCCCGGAACCTATGTGAATCTGGTCAACGGCGAGATCGCCGTGGTGTTGAAACAGGGGCGGCGCGCCAATCAGCCGCTGGTGGCCAGCGTGCAGCCGTCCGGCGGATCGGGCGACTCGAAGGTGCGGCTGATGGATACCGCGGAACCGGAGTTCATGGTCAACGGCAGTGTGCTTGCATCGGACCTGGACATCATCCTGCCCGACTACCGAAAACTGGTTCGTCTGCTGCCCAGGGCTTGATCATTTCGATCGGCTGCCCTTCCCGCCTGTCGCGCCGATGCGCGATTCCCGCCCCCTTACCAGCCGCGCGATGTTCTCGCGGTGGCGGTAAAACAGAAACGCCGACATGAGCGCCAGCGCAACAAGCACCGCCTTGCTCATGTACCAGAACTCGCCGCTGGCCAACAGGTACAGCACCGGCGCGAGCGTTGCTGCGGCCAGGGAAGAAAGCGAGGAGTAACGCGAGATCGCGGCAACCAGCAACCAGGCCAGGCCACAGCCAAGCCCGAGCAGCGGGTGGATGCCGACCAGCACGCCAGCGGCAGTCGCAACGCCCTTGCCGCCCTGGAAGCGGAAGAAAAGTGGATAAAGATGGCCGAGAAAGGCCGCCAGACCGGCCAGCGCAACGCTGCCATCGGACAGGCCATGGTCGCCACCGAAGCGCTGCACCAGGAAAACCGGCAGCCAGCCCTTGATCGCGTCGAGCAACAGCGTGACGACGGCCGCCAGCCGGTTGCCTGATCGCAGCACGTTGGTCGCGCCCGGATTCTTGCTGCCGTAGCTTCGCGGGTCCCCCAGCCCAGCCAGGCGGCTGACGATGACGGCAAAGGACAACGAGCCGACGAGGTAGGACAGGCCTGCCGCGAGCAGCGGGTAGAGCAGCGCAGAGACGGTCTCCGACATCGCGACGCCTCAGTTGGCCGGGTCCCAGAATTCGCGTCGGATCTTGTCGATCGCGGCAAGCAGCGGCGCGTCCAGCCTGGAGCCCCAGGCTGCGATGTCTTCATCGAGCTGAGCGACCGAGGTGACACCCAGAATCGTGCTTGTCACCTGCCACTTGGAAAAGCAGAAAGCCAGCGCCATCCGGGTCGGCGTCATGCCATGCTCGCGCGCCAGTTCGTTGTAGCGCCGCGCTGCCAGCAGGCATTGCGAGCGGCCCCAGCGCCCCTGGCGCACCGACTCAAACCTGGCCATCCGCGCCTGCGGCTCGGCGGCCGCGATGAACCCGCTGGCGTCGTACTTGCCGCTGAGCAGGCCAAACGCGAGCGGCGAGTAGGCCAGCAGGGAAACTTCACAGCGGAACATCACCTCGTCCAGGCCATTCTCCGGCGCCCGGTTGATCAGGTTGAAGGCGTTCTGAACCGTGGCGATGCGCGGCAGGCCATGCAACTCGGCGAGCCGGACGAACTCGGCAACGCCCCAGGGAGATTCGTTCGACAGACCGATGGCGCGCACCTTGCCTTGCCGTATCAGCGTGGCGAAGGCCTGCAGTTGCTCCTCAATCGACGCCGTCTGCCTTTCCTTGGCCGGATCGAAATAGGGGTTGCCAAAGGTCGGCACGTTGCGCGCCGGCCAATGCAACTGGTACAGGTCGATCACATCGGTCTTCAAGCGCTTCAGGCTGGCGTCACAGGAATCGATGATGTCCTGCGCGAACATCTCGGGGCGCCCCTGGCGAATCCAGTCCATGCCGCGTGACGGACCAGCCGCCTTGGTCGCCAGCAGCAGCCGCTGCCTGGCGCCGGGACGCTGCTGCAGCCAGTTGCCAATGATGGTTTCGGTCGCGCCATAGGTTTCGGCCCGGGTCGGCACCGAATACATCTCGGCTGTGTCGATGAAGTTGACGCCTGCCTCGAGCGAGCGATCCAGGATGGCAAATGCGCCCGGCTCATCGACCTGCTCACCAAAGGTCATCGTGCCAAGGCAGATTGGCGTCACATCCAAGTCGCTGCGTCCCAGCCGTACCAGGTTCATCATGCTTTCCATTTCAATCGGACAGGGTTCCGAGTTTAAGTGCCCGCTCTTCCTCCTGCAGGCGCAGCACGCAGCGCTGCACCTTGCCGGTGGTGGTCATCGGCAAGGCGTCGATGAATTCGATCTCCTTGGGGTACTCGTAGGGCGCCAACATGTCTTTCACATGGGCCTGTAGTTGCGCAATCAGGTCGGCATCGTGCTGCGACTGTTGCGCGCCACTGCCGTGTCGCGCCGCCTGGGCCTCCGCCGTCAGGACGACGTAGGCCTTGACCAAAGCGCCGCGCTCCCGGTCCGGTTTGGGCACCACGGCGGCATTGGCAACCGCTGGGTGTTTGACCAGGCAGTTTTCAATCTCGCCGGGACCGATGCGGTAGCCCGCCGACTTGAACAGATCGTCGGAGCGCCCCTGGTACCAGAGGTAGCCGTCGTTATCGCGAATCGCCATGTCTCCGGTGCGGCACCAGTCGCCGGTGAACTTGGCCGCCGTCGCCTTTGGATTTCTCCAATAGCCAAGAAAGAACACCGGATCCGGATGCCCATGCCGGTCACAGCGGTGCAGCGCCACGTCACCGGGAACACCGACCGGGCATTCGACGCCAAGTTCGTCAAGCACGGCAACCCGGTGCCCGGGATAGGGCCGGCCCATGCTGCCAGGCTTGGCCGGCCAGCCGACTGCGGCCGTCGTCTGACTCGTGCCGCGTGTCGTGCCGGCGCCCCGGCGCGGATCCATCGCACAGTTGCCGACGATGTAATTGATTTCAGTCTGCCCGAACATCTCGTTCACGGTCACACCAAGCTGCTGCTGGCAATAGGCAAAGACAGCGTCGCCCACGGCCTCGCCCGCACTCATGATGCCCTGCAGCCTGAGGTCGAAGGTCGAACGCGGTTCTGGGTAAGCCTTCATCATCGCTTTAAGCGCCGTTGGAAAGAGAAAGGTGTGCGTCACGGCATGCTGCTGCATCAGTTCGAACGCCAGGTCCGGGCTGAAACGCCCGCGCCAGGCGACGATGGGTCGGCCAAAGTAGAGCGAGGGCAGCAAGGCGTCCATCAACCCGCCGGTCCAGGCCCAGTCTGCGGGAGACCAGAAAACGCTGTGCGTTTCCGGCTCCGGCAAAACGCTTCGCGTTTCTGGCTCCCGCAGACTGGGCTTTGCCCTGGATGTGCCCGCCCCCACCCCGGCCCTCCCCCGCGCGGGGGAGGGAGCAGGCTTGCCCGACCACGGGTCAAAGCCAAACCAGTTCTGGCTACAGACGAATCCGGGCAGGTTGCCGAGCAGGGCCTGGTGCGGGACCAGCGCCCCTTTGGGCGGACCCGTGGTGCCACTGGTATAGATCAGCAGCGCGGGCTCAACGGCACGGGTCCTGACGGGCTTGAAAATTGTTGCCGCATGGCCCGTTTCGGCTTCGTAATCCAGGTCAGCACGCCCGGCGGCCAAACCCACAGCGAGCAGGCAGCGCAGCTCCGGGCAGCGAGCACGAACCCGCAGCAGGTTGTCAATCGAGTTCTCGTCACTCAGCGCCAGCACCGCGCCACTATCCTGCAGCCGGTACTCCAGCGCCTCCGGGCCAAACAGCATCGACAGCGGCATGGCAACGGCACCCATCTGCAGCACAGCGATGTTGGCGACCGCGGTTTCGAAGCGTTGCGGCAACACAATCGCCACCCGGTCACCGCGCTTCACCCCCTGTTGCAGCAATACATTGCTGAGTCGACTCGCCGCCTGCTGCAACTGCGCGTAACTGTATTGCTGCGGGGCTTGCCCGGGACGGTGCACAAGAATCGCGACTCGTGTTGCAGCGTCAGCCGAGCGCGCCCAACGCGTGCAGCATTGCTGCGCGATGTTGAACCGTGCCGGAACGGCCCAGCGAAATTGCGCGTGCATCGGACCATGCCGATCCAGCGGCATGGCGACGCTCTCGTCAACGACTGGACTGCCCGCCATCTTTGATCTCCGTATCATTGGGCGATGTACCTGGAAAAACGCGCTTCGCAAAGCCAGTTCGTAGCCTTGCGAGGACAACGCTACCACGTCCTAACCTGGGGCCAGGCCAAGGCCGGCCAAACGCCACTGGTGATGGTGCACGGCTGGATGGACGTTGCGGCATCGTTCCAGTTCGTCATCGACGCCTTTGTCGCTGAGCGGCAGGTGATCGCGCCGGATTGGCGTGGCTATGGACTGACCGACTGGGGACGCTCCGACAACTACTGGTTTCCTGACTACCTCGCCGACCTGGACTTCCTCATCGACCAGTTCGCCCCGGACCAGCCGATTGACTTGGCTGGCCACAGCATGGGCGGCAATGTCGTGACGTTGTACGCCGGGATCCGGCCCGAGCGCATCCGCCGTCTGATCAATCTGGAAGGCTTTGGCGTGCCAGCGACCGAGCCGAGTCAGGCGCCCAAACGCTATGCCCAGTGGATGGATCAACTCAAGGCCCACCACCGCGGCAAACTCGCACTGCGCAGCTACGACAGTCTGGACGGAGTGGCGCGCCGATTGATGAAGACCAACGCGCGCCTATCCGAGGACAAGGCGAATTGGCTGGCGCGCCACTGGTCGCGGCAGAACGCCGAGGGGCAGTGGGAAATCCTGGGCGACGCCGCGCACAAGATCGTCAATGCGCAACTGACCCGGCTCGATGAGACGCTGGAGATCTATCGCCGCATCAGCGCGCCCTATTTGATGGTCGAGGCCGAACACAATCTGATGGACACCTGGTACCGCGGCCGCTACGCGCTGTCCGAGTTCCATGAACGCCTGAAGAATGTGCCCCAGGCAAGCAGGGTCACGGTGGCCGATGCCGGCCACATGCTGCACCATGACCAACCGGAACGGCTGGCTGCGCTGATCGAGGACTTCCTCGCATGAGAAAATGCAGCCGCGGCAACGGTTTGCCGACAGGATTCACCCATCATGGAAGCAGAAAAAATCAACCAAATCGGCGCCCGTCTGGCCGACCTGAGCCAGCGCGCGCTGCAGCTTCGGGGGTATCTTTGACTACGATGGCAAGGCAGAACGCCTGAGGACGGTCGTCGCCTCACTGGAAGACCCCAAGGTCTGGAACGAGCCGAAGCGCGCCCAGGATCTGGGGCGCGAGAAAAAGGCCCTCGACACGGTGGTGGTTTCACTGGATCGCCTGGCCGCAGACCTGTCGGACAACACCGAGCTGTTCGCAATGTCGCGCGACGAAGGCGACGAGGCGGGACTGCAAACGATCGCCGCCGAGACGGAAAAGATTCTGCAGGAAGTGCAGCAACTCGAGTTTCGCCGCATGTTCAACAACCCGGCCGACCCGCTGAACGCTTTCCTTGACATTCAGGCTGGCGCCGGCGGCACCGAGGCCTGCGACTGGGCCAGCATGCTGCTGCGCCAGTACCTGCGCTACGCCGAACGCAAGGGCTTCAAGGCCGAGGTCATGGAAGAGTCGGCCGGCGACGTGGCCGGAATCAAGAGCGCCACGATCAAGCTCGAAGGCGACTACGCCTTTGGCCTGCTGCGCACCGAGACCGGCGTGCACCGCCTGGTGCGCAAGTCGCCGTTCGATTCATCCGGCGGTCGGCATACCTCGTTCGCCTCGGTGTTCGTTTACCCGGAGGTGGACGATGCGATCGAGATTGACATCAACCCGGCCGACGTCCGGGTCGACACCTTTCGCGCCAGCGGCGCCGGCGGCCAGCACATCAACAAGACCGACTCGGCGGTGCGCCTGACCCATGTCCCGAGCGGCATCGTGGTGCAGTGCCAGAGCGACCGCTCGCAGCACCGCAACCGCAGCGAGGCCTGGGGCATGCTGCGCTCGAGATTGTTTGAGCACGAGATGCGCAAGAAGATGGCGCAGCAGCAGAAGCTGGAGGACAGCAAGACCGACGTCGGCTGGGGGCACCAGATCCGCAGTTACGTGCTGGACCAGAGCCGCATCAAGGACCTGCGCACGAATCTGGAAATCAGCAACACGCAAAAGGTGCTGGACGGCGACCTGGATCCGTTCATCGAGGCTTCGCTGAAACAAGGTGTGTGACGGCCGGGCCGCAAGGCCTGGCGCGGGTCGGCTATATACTGTGTGACACAATTCTCTATACTGTGTCACGGCCATGAAATCCATCAACGTCCGCGAACTGCGCTCGACCATTCCGCACCTTAGCGAAGCCTTGGCGCGGGAGCATGAATTGACGCTTGTCTGCAACGGCGAACCGATCGCGCGCATCCTCCCGATCGACTCGCCCTCGCCCAGCATCGAATCCCTGGCCTGGCTGCGTGCCTTGGCCCCGGCGGCTGGACCGGATTCGGCTGAGCTGATTCGCCAGGACCGTGATCGCCGGGCCACCTGATGGCCTCGGCCTACGTTGACACCAGCGCCTTCATCAAGCGCTTTTTCGACGAGGCTGGAACGGCCGAAATGGAGGCCTTTGCCACATCCGCCGAATACCGCCTCGCGATTTCGTCGCTGACCATCACCGAATTTCGTTCCGTCCTCAGGCGCAGGCTGCGCCTTGGAACCGTGACCGAAAATTTCGTGCGACAGGCCACGGGCCAGTTGCTCAAGGAAATTGCCAGCGGAGCGCTGCGCTTTCATGCCATCGATGGCGCGACGTTCAACCTTGCCGGCGAGCTCATTGACCGCCAGGCGTCGCCGCTGGGCACGCTGGACGCGCTGCATCTCGCCTGTGCCCAGGCCACGGGGGCCTCGTTGCTGGTCGCTGCCGACAGGCAACTGTTGCGCGCCGCACAAGAAGCGGGCATGCCGGTGCTGGACATGAGTCCGATGCGCCATGGCTAACACCGGCACCTCGGCGCTGATCTTCGACCTGGACGGCACCATCATCGACTCGATGCCCTGGCACGCCAAGTCCTGGATCGAGTTCGCACGGCGCCATCGCATTGACATCGAGGTGAAAGAACTGTTACGGCGCACCACCGGGCGCACCGGCGCCGAATGCATGGCCGAACTGTTCCAGCGCGAGATGGCGCCGGACGAAGCCTGGCGACTGGTCCAGGAGAAGGAATCGATCTACCGCGAACTCTATGAGCCGGTTTTTGCGGAGGTGAAGGGTTTCAAGCTTTTCCTTGCCGCGGCATTGCGGCGCGGCCTGAAAATCGCCATTGGCACGGCCGGCGACCGCCACAACATCGCTTTCGCCCTGGGCCGGCTGCAACTCGCCACGCCGCCCGATGCGGTGGTCGGTGGCGATGAAGGACTGGCGGGCAAGCCGCAACCCGACATTTTTCACGAAGCGGCTCGGCGCATCGGCGCGGCGCCCGAGTCATGTATCGTGTTTGAGGACGCGCCTTTTGGGATCGAGGCGGCGCGGCGCGCCGGCATGCGCGCCGTGGCCATCTGCACCAGCCACGCCGCCGATGAGCTGGCCGGCCCCCATGTGTTAAGCCATGTGAGCAGCTACCACGAGTTGCTGGATTGCCGATTTTTGGAGAATCTTGATGTTGAAGTTGCGTGATGGCCAGGATGCGGGTATCGCGGTCCGGCGCGAGGACTACCGCCCGCCGTCGTTCTGGATCGATTCGGTCGAGTTGAGCTTTGATCTTGACCCGGCCCGGACCCGGGTGTTGAACCGCATGTCGGTGCGGCGCAACCCGCAGCATCCAAGCCTGGCGCTGCGGCTGAACGGCGAGGAACTGAACCTGGCGCGCGTCCTCATCAACGGGCAGGGAACGCCGTTCAAGGTCGAGGGCGATGAACTGGTGCTGGAGAACCTGCCCGACTGTGGCGACGAGCCGTTTCAGGTCGAAATCTTCACCACCTGCTATCCCCTGAAGAACAGCAAGCTGATGGGCCTCTACGTCAGCAACGATTCGTTCTTCACGCAATGCGAGGCCGAAGGATTCCGGCGCATCACGTATTTTCTGGACCGCCCGGACGTGATGTCCACCTACAGCGTGACCCTGCGCGCCAATCGGCGCAACTACCCGGTGCTGCTGTGCAATGGCAATCTGGTCGAGCAGGCAGAGCTTGACGACGGCCGCCATTTCGCGCGCTGGGTCGATCCGCACCGCAAGCCTTGCTACCTGTTCGCGCTGGTCGCCGGTCAGCTGGTGTGCCGCGAACAGCGCATTCGCACCCGCGCCGGCAAGGAGCATTTGCTGCAGGTCTATGTCAGGCCCGGCGACCTGGACAAGACCGAGCACGCGATGAACTCGCTGCTGGCCGCGGTCGCCTGGGACGAGGCCCGCTTTGGCCTGGCGCTCGATCTCGAGCGCTTCATGATCGTCGCCACCTCGGACTTCAACATGGGCGCGATGGAGAACAAGGGCCTGAACATCTTCAACACCAAATACGTGCTGGCGAATCAGGCCACCGCCACCGACATGGATTTCGACAACATTGAATCGGTCGTCGGGCATGAGTACTTTCACAACTGGACCGGGAATCGGGTCACCTGCCGCGACTGGTTCCAGTTGAGCCTGAAGGAGGGGTTGACCGTTTTCCGGGACCAGGAGTTCAGCCAGGACCTGGCGGGCAACGCCTCGGCGCGGGCCGTCAAGCGGATCGAGGACGTCCGCTCGCTACGCAACACCCAGTTCGCCGAAGACGCCGGGCCGATGGCCCATCCGGTGCGGCCCGACAGCTATCTGGAGATCAACAATTTCTACACGATGACGGTCTATGAGAAGGGAGCGGAAGTTGTACGAATGATGCAAACCCTGGTCGGCAGGGATGGCTTTGCCAAGGGTATGACGCTGTACTTTGAGCGGCACGATGGCCGGGCCGTCACCTGTGACGATTTTGCGCAGGCCGTCGCCGACGCCAACCCCGACTCGGCCCTGGCGCGTTTGCTGCCACAGTTCAAGCGCTGGTACAGCCAGGCCGGCACTCCGGTGCTGCAGGCCAGCGGCAGCTACGACCCGGCAACGCGCAGCTACCGCTTGACGCTTGAGCAGAGTTGCCCGGCGACACCGGGCCAGCCGGAAAAGCAAGCGTTCGTGATACCGCTGGCGCTCGGGCTGCTGGACCCGCTGGGGCGCGAGTTGCCACTGCAACTCGCGGACGAAAACCCGGCGCCGGGCCTGACCCGGATCCTGGTGCTGACGCAACCCAGCGCAACCTTCACTTTTCAGAATCTCGACGCGCCGCCGGTCCCCTCGCTGCTGCGCGGCTTCAGCGCGCCGGTGATCCTGCGCTACAGCTACAGCGAAGCCGAGCTGCTGACGCTGCTGGCGCACGACAGCGACGCGTTCAATCGCTGGGAAGCGGGCCAGCGGCTCGGTCTGGCGCGCGCGCTGTCTGCCATCAACTCCGAGGGCGATGCCGGAGCAGCCGGGCTTGACGCGCCCTACCTCGAGGCCATGCGCTCCATCCTGCGCCACCCAGAACTGGACCCGGCGTTCAAGGAACTGGCGTTGACCCTGCCGTCGGAAAGCTACATCGCCGAGCAAGTGGAGCAGGTCGACCCGCAACGCATCCATGCCGTGCGCGAAGCCATGCGTGAACAGCTTGCCAGCGCCTTGCACGGTGACTGGGTCTGGGCCTGGCAGCAATACAGCGGCGACGCATCCGGTGCGCCGGGTGCGACCGTTGCCCGTGGACGCCGCGCCCTGGCCGGCATGGCCCTGTCCCAGCTCTGCCTGGCTGACCGGGCTCAGGGACAGCAGACAGAAACCGCGGCAGAGTGGCCGGCGCACGCCATGCAGCGTTTCAAGGACGCGCGCAACATGACGGACCGATTCAATGCGCTGGCCGCATTGGTTTCCTGCCAGCACCCGCTTGCGACGCAAGCGCTTGCGTGGTTTCACTCGATGTTCAAGAACGAGGCCCTGGTGCTGGACAAATGGTTTGCGCTGCAGGCGGGCGCGCCGGACCGCAACGGGCAGGTGCTAACTGCCGTGCGCCAGCTCATGTGGCATCCCGACTTCAACCTGCGCAACCCGAATCGGGCGCGCAGCCTGATCTTCAGCTATTGCAGCGCCAATCCTGGTGCATTTCACCGCCAGGACGCCGCCGGCTACGTTTTCTGGAGCGAGCGTGTCATCGAGCTCGACGCCTTCAATCCGCAGGTTGCGGCACGCCTGGCGCGCGCCATGGACCGCTGGAAGAAGCTGGTGGAACCCTACCGCAGCGCCGCGCAGGAAGCGATCAAACGCGTGGCCGGCCGCAGCGACCTGAGCAACGACGTGCGCGAGGTGGTGTCCCGCGCGTTGGCCGATTAATTCCATCCCGGCAACGAGGGAAAGCAACATGGGCAAGAAGAACGCGTTCTATGCGCAATCGGGCGGCGTCACCGCCGTCATCAATGCATCGGCTTGCGGCGTGATCGAGACCGCGCGCGCCAACAAGGACAAGATAGGCAAGGTCTACGCCGGCCGTAACGGCATCATCGGCGCGTTGACCGAGGACCTGATCGACACCAGCAAGGAGTCCGTCAGCGCCATTGCGGCGCTGCGCTACACGCCGTCGGGCGCCTTCGGCTCGTGCCGCTACAAGCTCAAGTCGCTCGAAGCGAGCCGGCGCGAATACGAACGCCTGATTGAGGTGTTCAAGGCGCACAACGTCGGCTACTTTTTCTACAATGGCGGTGGCGACTCGGCCGACACCTGCTACAAGGTCAGCCAGTTGTCCGAGGCCATGGGCTACCCGCTCCAGGCGATCCATGTGCCCAAGACGGTCGACAACGACCTGCCCCTGACCGACTGCTGCCCCGGCTTCGGCTCGGTCGCCAAGTACGTCGCGCTGTCCACGCTGGAAGCCTCGTTCGACGTGCGCTCCATGGCGCTGACGTCGACCAAGGTGTTCGTCATCGAGGTGATGGGGCGGCACGCTGGCTGGATCGCCGCCGCCGGCGGCCTGGTCGAAGACCATGGCATCCCGGTGGTGCTGCTGTTCCCGGAAATCGAGTTCAACCAGAAGAAGTTCATCGCGAAGGTCGATGCGCTGGTCAAACAGCATGGCTATTGCTCGGTGGTGGTGTCCGAAGGCTGCCACTATCCGGACGGCCAGTTTCTCGCCGAACAAGGCGCGCGCGACGCCTTCGGTCACGCCCAACTCGGCGGCGCAGCGCCGGTGGTGGCCAACATGATCAAGCAGGCGCTGGGCCACAAGTTTCACTGGGCGGTGGCCGACTACCTGCAGCGCGCGGCGCGCCACATCGCGTCCAAGACCGACGTGAAGCAGGCCTACGAAGTCGGCAAGAAAGCGGTGCAACTGGCCCTGCAAGGGCACAACGCCGTGATGCCGACGATCGAGCGCATCAGCGACGCACCGTACAAATACAAGATCGGCATGGCGCCGCTGGCCCAAGTGGCCAACGTCGAGAAGTTGATGCCGCGTGACTTCATCAGCGCCGACGGCTACGGCATCACAGCCAAATGCAAGCGCTATTTGACGCCGCTGATCCAGGGCGAAGACCCGCCGAAGTACAAGAATGGCCTGCCAGTTTATGTGACGCTGAAGAACGTCGCCGTCGCGAAGAAGCTGCCGGCGTTTGCATTGCGGTAGCGCTGAGTGCGGCAGGCAATGCTGCTAAAATTTTGGGCAAAGCCGGTGTAGCTCAGTCGGTAGAGCAGCTCATTCGTAATGAGAAGGTCGGGTGTTCGATTCATCTCTCCGGCACCAATACAGACAAGGGTTTTCTGCTATTAAGTTGGTAGCAAGCCCTTTCTCTTTGGGGGGCTTGTAGGCAATCTGTAGGCAACTTTCCCGAATCCGCCAGTTCCAGCGCATCCTTGGGCATTAGGTGCGCTTAAACACTCTCATATCGCCATCAACGCCGATATGCAGGGCGCATCGCCCTCGCAGGAATCCGATGCAGCAGGCGCAAGCCCCTCGCCACACTTTTTTCGCTCAAGTTGGTAAAATCTTCTCGATGTTTTAGGAGTCAAAAAATGGCCGGCTTACTTGACGGAATCTTCGGTGGCGAACCTCGGCAGCAAGGCCTGCTCGCTGGTGGCCCTAGCAGAACACCTGTGTCTTTTGGGCAGGCTCTAGCGCAAGGTTTCGGAGCAGGGCAATGGGCCTACCAGAACGCACAGGAAGCGGGGCGGAAGCAATTGCGCGAAGAACGACTAAAACTTCTGGCCGATGCAGAGCAACGGCAGCGCGATGAACAACGGCGAAGGCAGCAATCGCAGGCGGTGGCGCCAAAGTTCGGCGCTGTTGAAGGCGTGAGCGAGCTTCCGCCCGAGGACATGACAGCACTCTCTGTACCGCCGTTAGGCGAGAGCCCGGTTGAGCGGTTCAATCGTCAAGTGCGCGTCATTAAGCCACTCAAGGCCATGCTGCCCGCAAAACCACTTGCGCCGGTCAGCAAGCGCAACGTCCTGGTCAACAAGCCGCCTAAGCCGTTCGGCAGTTGGCCCAGCAGGTAGGCTCACTCAGGGAAGGCCCGTTCTCGCTGGCTTGGGTGTCGGCCATGACGGAAGTAGTGGGGGCCGATGGGCGAAGCGCGTCGCGCACGCGCGAGGCCAAATAGACGGGAGATTGAATTGCCGAACGTGAAAACTCCGACTGCCATCCTGCACAAGGACGCGATTGTTGCGCGCCTGGCGATGGGTGAACGCCTGAGCGACGTTGCCGCCTCCCTCGGTGTGGCCGCGTCATCCGTTTCCGCCGCGATTAACCAGGACCCGGAATATCAGGCAGCGCTGCGGCTTGGAGCCGAGCATCATATGAATCGGCGTGAAGCCGAGCTGGAACAGGCCAGCGACGGGCTGACCATTCAGCGCTCAAGGGAGCTTTTAGCGCACGCAAGATGGAGATTGGAACGTCTGCACCCGGCCATGTGGGGATTGATGCCTCGTACTGCCGTGCAAGTGAACGCGGATGGCCCGGCCACCATCAGAATCATCAATTATTCCGACGCTTGATACGATTGGCGTCAACTTGAACGAGCGCCCGCTCGGCATCGACGCGCATCAAGGCCACGAGACGCGAAGCCTACCGGGGCGTAGGTTAACGTGACGGGCCAGGGCAAGGGTGGTTCATCGAGGGGCGGGACTCCTGCTTGGTCATTGCTGGGATGCCTCCCACACACTGGCTTTGATGTGTTGGCACCGTGTTAATCACACCCACAGACTGATGCGTATCCCGGCCATGTTAATCACACACGCC